>NZ_JAUHJF010000010.1:0-219044 GCF_032380995.1 Bradyrhizobium sp. SZCCHNR2028
CCGCCATCAGGCTGGATAGAGGACTTCCACCTCCAAGCTGTCGTTCATACTCGGCACACCACCCATGGCCCGCCTGCTGAAAAAAATGCAGGCGGCAGGTACCACAGGCAAAGCCGATCAACCGGCATTCCCTGCGCGGCGGTCTTAACGCTTCTTTCGCGCTCTCCTCGGGGACCGGCTGATTGACCCCGTCGCTCGCGCGAGGGCATGAGCCCTCGCCGCGCGCTTGACCTCGGCACCGGGAGGCCAGGACCACACGACTTCGCGTCCGTGATGCATCGTTCGTCCACATGCGCCAAGCGCACGCTGCGACATCTCACGGCCACCGCATCCCTGCCTCACGTGTCGTGACGATCGCGCGCAACGCCCCTCTCGGCGAGACAGGATGCACGCATCATGCATGATTTCTGAAAAATGGAAAGCAATTTCTTGGCTTCGCAGCGATGTGCGCGAGATCAGCTTGATTTCATGGACGAATTCGATTCGTCCGATGCGACGTGCCGTAGCCCTGGCGGCGCGCGTTTCAACCACGTGCGTACAAAGTGCCCAGACTGATTTGCCCGACGAGCGCGCAACCCTTGTTCTTCGGATCGCTTCTGGCCCGTCACGACCTTCCCGGTCGATGGCGGCGATGTCTGCGCTGGAGGCCATATCGAAGCTAATCGTGGAATGGTCGGCAGACAGCTCTTGACCAAAGCGGAACCGGCAGCCGTTATTGCGCAAGGCGATGGAGTTCGGTTGATCGGACGATGGACAGATGAAGCTGGTGAGGGTGACGCTGGTCGCGGCGTTCATGCTTGGGAGCATGCAACCGAGTCAGGCTGCCGTGCGCATTGTTTTTGATCAGGGCGGACGGATCGGAACCTATATCGACAGGTTCAAACTTTTGCGCGACTTCGGCGCGTCCGTCATCATCGACGGCATCTGCGCCGGCGCCTGCACGCTCGTGCTGGCGTACATTCCCCACGACAGCATCTGCGTGACCCCAAGAGCCGTATTCGGCTTCAGGGTCGCGGACAATCCTGGGCCCGATGGGAAGGCAATTCCCAACCCTGAAGCCACGCAGATGCTCTATGATCGTTACCCACCCGCGGTCAGGCAATGGATTACGCGGCACGGCGGCATGACCGCGCGCGCGATCTACCTTCGCGGCCGGCAACTCCAAGCGCTGTACCGGCCCTGCACCACCGATGTCGAAGGTGGACGCGGCCAGCAACGGTAGCCATGGCCAACGGATAATGCTGCGCCCGGGTCACCATGACGAGGCGATCTTACAGTGGCCGGGCTCGAGGCCACTGAAGAGTTCTTGGGTTCAAGTACCGACCCTGAAGCCGAGCCGCTTCTTGAATTGCTTGAGGACTGTAAGCGCGCCGGCGATTTTGACGGCTTTACGCCTCAACGGCAGCTTGCGCTTTATCGGCGATATTACGGGCTCACCTCGTGAGGCTGCCATGTCTGCTTTTGACCCGAAGCCGACATTAGCCGTGCTCCTCATGGACGCTCGCAAATAGCCTGCGATCTCCCGCCCTGCTATAGACCGTGACGTCTTGGGAGTACTCTGACGGGAGGCTGACATGGAAGTGGGAGACCGAGTTAAGGTCCAAGGCATGACAGGTCTGGTGGTGGCCTTGATCTCCGAAGGCAAATTCGCCGAAAGCCACCCCGCCGAGCAGTGGGCGTACCTCAAAGTTGGGACGCTGATAATGACTGATGAGGCGGGGTTGATCCACTACCCATCCTTTAACGGCATCGAGGTCGAGAGGATTGCAAGCTGATACAGGCCCGCTTCTGGCCCATAAGCGAAGTGGCGAGCCGCCACTTTGATGTCTGCTCTGGGGCGGTCAGCCGACTGGAATTGCGCAGGTCGAGTGTTTCGCATTTTGACCCGAAGCGGCATCGTGGCAAATTTCGTCTGAGCCGTGCTGGCTCTGGGTGGTCGGGTTTATTACGGTCAAGAATAAAGGGGGCGCTGGCCAAGCGCTAATGGCGTGGCTAGGATTGGCGTTTAACCTATGAACTTGGGCTGGATGATGCGCATCTCTTACTATGACATAGAAAGCAAGATAGCGGAGCTGCCGGCATGGTTTCATGATGGAGTTCCTCGCTATCTGCCTTTTGGGCCTCGCAAACTTTCAATCTATAACGATGTGTCCGTGCTCGCTCGCGTCGCCTGCCAAGCGTGCAATAGATCCTTTCTCGTCGGTATTATTCCCAAGTCTCAAGACGTCCAAGAGTTAGCGACCGACTTGGGCGTACTGAACAATCTCTCCGATGATCCGCCATTTCACGATCACCACACCGGGCAGTGCGACGGTTTGGCTATGACGTGGATCCTGCAGGAGTTGGTGGAAGTGTGGGCGCGCAATCCGGGAGGAGATTTCGTGCGTCGACACGAGTTCGAACGCATCCTACCTCCAGACTTTTTCGATAGTTGATCCTGTCTGACGCTACGCCCCTTTCTTGTGAGCGATTTGTGACCATTCTTGCGCATGTCGCCGCATGTCTGCTTCTGACCCGAAGCGGTCCTCTCGTCTCGGCGGGTTGCAAAGCAATTTTCTTGCAGCCGGTGACCGATCCCCGCCAATGCTGTATCCTGCGGACCACCAAGCTCGCTTCGATTGGAGGTCATATGCGGCGGCGCGGACTTACTGGTGGTGCGGCCGCTGGCTGGCGGCTTGAAGCGTGCGCGCAGCAGCCAAAGATGCCAGTCATCGGCGCAGCTGGGATTACGACCGAACGTTTGATTGGCTCGTGAGCAATCTCAAAGCGTCCCTGCCAAAAGCCATTCGGAGCCAGTTCGCGCCAACACTCCGGCGGGACGGGTTCTCTGGCACAAGCCGACGCTACTGGCGGCTGGTTGGCGGTCAATGTCAGGTAGTTGAAGTTCAGGGGAGCCGGTATGGCGGAAAATTCGCCGTCAATATGGGCATTCAGCCGATGTCCATACCGCTCCTCTCGGGAGAACCACCTGAGCCTAAGCGCATGCGCGAAATGGACTGCCTGTTTCGTAGGAGACTTGCGAGGCAGCCGGGTGATCAATGGTGGGACTACGAGCCAAACCAGTTGAGTATGGACGCCGCAGCACGCGACGCATGCGCAATGTATGAGCAGGTCGGCAGAGCTCAACTAGATTTCATGGCGCAGCCCACGTCGCCACTGACCACAGTGACGCCGGAAGCCTTTGCGGAGCAAACCTGCGACTTCAAGGGGTTCGGCAACACAGGCGTTCTGATGGCCTGGGCACTCGGACATATGAGAAAAGCCGCAGGCAAGAACGCGGAGGCGCAAGGGTTCGCACGGTTCGCGCTCGAAAAGATCGGCGATGGGCCAGGGGGTAGCGGATTGAAGGCAAAATTGCGCGACTTGTTAGAGGGGTCATAGGACCGATCTGTTGCAAAGAGACTTGGCGTCCGAGGAGTGTAGGCCTTGTAAACGTCACGGTGAGGCAGATGCGCAGACTTGGAGCTATCCTGATTGCGACCGTCGCCACCTCAACCGCCTGTCCCAAGGCGATCCAGCAAAGCTTGCCTCATCAACTCTCGCCAGAAGCGGCGGAACATTCCGGGTTGACACCGGTTCGCCCAAGTTCCAGTGCGCTTGGAGCCGCCACGCGTTTTCTCAGAGGGTCCGCTGATGTCATCGTCCGATGTGGTCAGGAGCGCTCACGATCGCCGCCAACGCCGGTTGCTGATCGTGCTGGCTTTGGGATTTGTCGCCTTTGGCGCCGCCGCGGCGGGCCTGTTCTACGTCTTGCAGCCCGAAACTCTCCGGATCGCCGTCGGACCGGCGGCGAGCGACGACCACAAGGTGGTCCAGGCGATGGCCGACGCCTTCGGTGAGGAAAGCAGGACCGTCCGGCTCTCCCCGATCACGACCGGCGGAGCGGCTGAATCCCTGGCCCTGCTGGCCGCCGACAAAACCGATCTGGCGGTCGGCCGCGGCGACCTCGGCATGCCGCCCGATGCGCAAACACTGGCGGTCCTGCGCAAGAACTATGTCGTGCTGTGGTCGCCCTCCGGGCGACGCGGCAACGAGCCCAAGCAGAAGGCCAGCGGCAAGATCGCAGATATCGCCCATCTGGCAGGTCACAAGGTCGGCATCATCGGGCGGACCGGAGCAAACGTCGCAGTGCTCCAGACCATTCTGGAGGGCTCCGGCGTGCAGCCCGATAAGGTTGCCACGGCTCAATTCGGGACAGACGAGATCGAGAAGCTTGCGCAAGACCCCACCCTCGATGCGTATCTCGCCGTCGGTCCGCTCGACAGCAAGATCACGGTGGACGCGATCACCGCGACCTCCCGGGCACGCGGAGCACCCACGTTTCTTCCGATCGAAGCATCGGAGGCCATTGCCCTGAAGCATCCGCGCTACGAGGCCGAGGAAATTCCAGCCAGCGTCTTCAACGCGAAACCGGCCTGGCCGGAGGACAAGGTCGACACGATCAGCGTCAATCACCTGATCCTGGCCAAGAAGGGGCTCTCCGAAGCCAAGGCGGCGGCCTTCTACCGGCAGCTTTTCGCAGTCCGCGACACGATCACGCAAGGCCTCGCCGGCGCTTCGCACATCATGAAACCCGACACGGAGAAGGAGACCGAGCCTTCCGTGCATCGAGGCGCCGCGGCGGTGATCAACGGCACGGAGCGAACCTTTCTGGACAAGTACAGCGACTACTTCTGGTTCGCCTTGCTCGTTCTTTCCGGCATCGGTTCGGCCGCCGAATGGCTGCGCCGCTATCTGAACCGGGATGAACTGGAGGACAACACCAGCGTCCGCAACCGCATTCTTGCGGCGGTGTCGGAGGTGCGCAATGCCGGCTCGGAACACGATCTGCTGACCTGGCAACGGGAGGTCGACGGGATCATCGCCGAGACCCTCAAGGGCTATGACGATGGAGCCATCGAACAGGAGGACTTGGCGGCATTCGGCCTCGTCCTCGAACTCTTCAACCATGCCGTCGCCGAAAGGCGAGCGACGCTGCAGAGCGGCGCCTCCGATCAATCATGGACGACAGGTCCAACCCTCGCCTCTCGGCGATAGGCTCGGCTCATGAGGAGGAGATTTCGTGAGTCGACACCAGTTCGAACGGACCTTGCCACCGGACTTTTCCGATGTTCTGGACGGAGGACGCCGCGTGGCGAGCGCGTAGCAGCGTCCGCAAACAGCCATCGGGCGCGACGGATCGACGCCAGTGCGATGCCGCCGCGCCGTTCAGTCGATGATGCCCGGCCCTTCGGTCATCGCGCGCGCAACGCCCTCCTTCATCTGCTTCACCACCTCCGGCGCGTGCCCCTGCCACAGGACGACCTCGGCAATGACGCGCAGCGGCGCGCGGGATCGATGAGACCGCGTCGGATTTCCCGGGAACTTCTTGTCCGTCAGGTTCGGGTCGTCGACGAACGGACCGGTGGGCTCGACGACGTAGATCCGTCCCCGTCCGTCACCGCCAGCCAACTCGGCGCCCCAGATTGCCGCGTCCAGCGTGGCCGTGAAGTAGACCCAGGACAGCGGCTCCGCGTCGGTGAAATTGGAGACATATCCGACCGCGATCATGTCGCCCGGCCGCAAATCGGCTCGCGTGCCGTGAAAGAAGGATTGTGCAAACACGGTCGCAACAGATGACATCGGTGACCTCGATGGGTTTCCAGCACTCGTCATCTGTCGCGGAGCGGCAGTCGAATGCAAATGATCGTTTCGTCGGTTGAAGACTCTGTCGGCGAGCTACCCGCCTCTCTCGTTCCGCCACCTAGCTAGTCCACCAGCGCCGCGTGGCCTGGCACGTCTCCAGGGCCCGCTGATAGCCGGCACGGGCGCGCAGCCGCGTCATGTACGCCTGCACCGTATCCCCGAATACGACACCGGCGTTCTTCCGCGCCATCTCGAGCGCGTAGCCTACGGAGATGTCCGCCGCGGTGAACGCATCGCCGGCCATGTAGGGCCCGCGCTCCAGCTGTCGCGTCACCAGGCTCAATCGGGTCGTGAACACGTTCATCGCCTGACGCGCGCTCCAGTTGTTGCGCTCGCTTTCAGGCGCAAGGTGCCGGGCTCCCGAAACGAAATAAAGCGAGGCTGCGAGGCCGGCCTCACCGAGGTGGAGAAACTGCTGGTAGGCAGGAAAAGCAACATCATGTGCCGCGGGCGCCAGCGCTGTCGGCCCATACCGCCCCAGGATGTACTCCATGATCGCAACGGACTCGACCATCGTGACATCGCCATCGCGGATCGCCGGAATGAATCCGGCGGGATTGATCGCCAGGAACTCGGCGTCGTTCTCGACCCCGCCCAGGAGGTCCACGTCCCGAAGCCGGTATGGGAGTTCCATCTCTTCCAGCAGCCATACGACACGGAAGCCTCTGCCCTCTCCGAACACCGTGATCATCGTTCGCAACCTCCTCCGTTGTCCGCTCCCAGGACGGCCCTCCGTTCGTCAGCCCGACATGCGGCCGGAGATTTTCTCAGCGGCTCCTCGAACTCCGGCTTGGCGCAGCACATCATGATCAGACTCGAAGATGAAAAGACGCACTAAAGATGTCGGCGGCTAGCCCATCCCAAACCGTCCAAACAGGTGGGAGCACAGCCCGCTTTCAGGTCTGAAGCAGAAGCAGGCGACCAAGGCCCTCAATGACTGCATTTGACCCGCAGCGGGCATCCTAAGCCTACGAAACGAGCTGGGATCAGCGGCTCGAAAGTGTTTGGATAGCCCGCCACGCTGCCTTTCGAACGTGACCGTCGACGTCCGAGGACAGCTGTGACAACACTGGTAGAATGTCAGGGACTGAAAACTTCTCGGCTAACTCGCAAGCCCATTGCCGGTGTCGGGCAAGCTCATCAACTTGGAATGCATCGAAAAGCGTTCGCCAATGGGCAGAGTGGGCTCGCTGCCGCAGGACCCAAGCAGCTTCGCGCCGAATTTCATTTTCCCAGGCGTCGTTGTAGATGCGAAACACCGTCGGAAAATCTGCATCGACCCAGATTGTACCCAGCGTGCGAATAGCGGTTTGCCGTGTCGCTTTGGATGGATTTGCCAGTAGAGCTACCACAAGCTCGTGCGCCTCTTGCAACTCCCATTGTGCGACGACTTCACACGCTGTGCGCACAACGTATTCTGATGGATCACGGAGAGCCCTCAAAATGATAGAGCGCAACTCGCGCCCATGTGGGTGACGTCCGATTGCATCAATAGCCGCCCGTCGTTCAAATTGATCTTCGAGTCCGGCTGCGTTGGCCAGTGCCTTTAGTGCCGCCGCACCTTCTTGCAAGGCGAGTTTGCGTATGACTTGGTGGGTAGTCGGCGGGTGCGCGCCGGAGGGCGAATTGCAGGACACGACAGCGTTCCAATGTAGGATTGTTCTACTGTTGCACCAAGCGGGGCAGTTCTGCAATTGGCCCAACGCGGACTTTTCAGCCGACGCTGGCGACGTCGGCTCGCAGACATTAACTGGAAAAGGCCGGTGAAGGGACCAAGGAATCAAGCTCAGCCGGCCGGAACGATCGCCCGGTCCGTCAGCCAGCCAAGTCCCTCCGCGGTCGTCGCCCGCGGCTTGTATTCGCAGCCGATCCAGCCGGGATAGCCGATCGCATCGAGGTGGCGGAACAGGAAGGCGTAGTTGATCTCGCCGGTGCCGGGCTCGTGGCGGCCCGGATTGTCGGCGAGCTGGATGTGCGCGATGCGGGCGAGATGCTTCTGCATCGTGCGGGCCAGATCGCCCTCCATGATCTGCATGTGGTAGATGTCGTACTGGACGAACAGATTGTCGGACTCGACCTCCGAGATCAGCTGCAGCGCCTGGGCGGTGCGAGAGAGGAAGAAGCCGGGGATGTCGAGCGTGTTGATCGGCTCGATCAAGAGCTTGATCCCCTGCGCTTTCAGCGCGGTCGCGGCAAAGCGCAGGTTGTAAACCAGCGTCGTATTGAGCTGACGCGGATCGGAATCGGCCGGTGCAATGCCGACGAGGCAGTTGAGCTGGCGGCAGTCGAGCGCCCGCGCGTATTCGATGGCGCGACGAACGCCGTCGCGGAATTCGTCGACGCGATCCGGCAGGATCGCGATGCCGCGCTCGCCCGCGGCCCAATTGCCGGCGGGCAGATTGTGCAACACCTGCGTCAGCCCGTGGCGCGCCAGCTGCTCGCGCAGCTCCGCCTTGTCGAAATCATACGGGAACAGATACTCGACGCCGCTGAAGCCAGCCGCCTTGGCGGCGGCGAAGCGGTCGACGAACGGAAGCTCGTTGAAGAGCATGGTGAGATTCGCAGCAAAGCGCGGCATATCATGGTCCTCGAATTGGTCCTCGAATGAGAGCGGTCGCTGCGATCAGGCCGGCAGCAAGGTGCGCGGCGGCTCGGCCGGGGTGTCGTCCACCGGCAGGTCGAGCACCTCCTCGAATTCGACGACGTTGTCGATCTCGGTCCCCATCGCAATGTTGGTGACGCGTTCGAGCACGAACTCGACCACGACAGGCACCTGGTACTCCGCCATCCATTCGCGCGCGATCGCAAACGCCGCCTGCGCCTTGTCGGGATCGGTCACGCGGATGGCCTTGCAGCCGAGACCTTCGGCGACGGCTATGTGATCGACGCCGTAGCCGCCGACCTCCGGCGCATTGATGTTCTCGAACGACAGCTGGACCTGGTAGTCCATCGAGAAGCCGCGCTGCGCCTGCCGGATCAGGCCGAGATAGGCGTTGTTCACGACGACGTGGATGTAAGGCAGGTTGAACTGGGCGCCGACCGCGAGCTCCTCGATCAGGAACTGGAAATCATAGTCGCCCGAGAGCGCGACGATCTCGCGTTTGGGATCGGCGGCGCGCACGCCGAGCGCAGCCGGCAAGGTCCAGCCCAACGGACCCGCCTGCCCCGCATTGATCCAATTGCGCGGGCGGTGGACGCTGAGGAACTGGGCGCCGCCGATCTGCGACAGGCCGATGACGCTGATGTAGCAGGTGTCGCGACCGAACGCCTTGTTCATCTCGTGATAGACGCGTTGCGGCTTGATCGGCACCTGGTCGAAATCGCTGCGCCGGAGCATGCTGCGCTTGCGGTCCTGGCACGCCGCGGGCCAGGCCTGCCGCTCGCGCAATTTGCCCGCCTTGCGCCATTCGCGCGCGACGCTGAGGAACATCTCCAGCGCCGCCTTCGCATCCGAGACGATGCCGAGGTCGGGGTTGAACACGCGGCCGATCTGGGTCGGCTCGATGTCGACATGCACGAAGGTGCGCCCTTTCGTGTAGGTCTCGATCGATCCGGTGTGCCGGTTGGCCCAGCGATTGCCGATGCCGAGGACGAAATCGGACTCCAGGAAATTGGCATTGCCGTAGCGATGGCTGGTCTGCAGGCCGACCATGCCGGCCATCAGCAAATGATCGTCGGGAATGGCGCCCCAACCCATCAGGGTCGGCACGACCGGCACGTTGACGGTCTCGGCGAACGCGACCAGCAGATCGCTGGCATCGGCATTGATGACGCCGCCGCCGGCGACGATCAACGGGCGCTCGGCGGCGTTGAGCATCTCGAGCGCCTTTTCGATCTGCTTGCGGGTTGCGGCGGGCTTGTAGACCGGCAGCGGCGCATAGGTCTCGTCGTCGAACTCGATCTCGGCGAGCTGCACGTCGAGCGGCAGGTCGATCAGCACCGGCCCCGGCCGGCCCGAGCGCATGATGTGGAAGGCCTGGCTGAACACGCGCGGCACGAGCCCTGGCTCGCGCACCGTCACCGCCCATTTGGTCACGGGCTTGGCGATCTGCTCGATGTCGACGGCCTGGAAATCCTCCTTGTAGAGTCGCGCGCGCGGCGCCTGCCCGGTGATGCAGAGGATCGGGATCGAATCCGCAATCGCCGCATAGAGCCCGGTGATCATGTCGGTGCCGGCCGGCCCCGAGGTGCCAATGCACACGCCGATATTGCCGGCCTTGGCGCGGGTGTAGCCCTCGGCCATATGAGAGGCGCCCTCGACGTGGCGGGCGAGAATGTGGCGGATCGATCCACGCCGCTGCAGCGCGGAATAGAGCGGATTGATTGCAGCTCCGGGAACGCCGAAGGCGCAGGTGACGCCTTCCTTCTCCAAGATACGCACCGCAGCATCGATCGCCCGCATCTTCGCCATCTCGCGCCTCCCTCTGGTTGATGCGCGAGCTTCGCTGCTGGCAGCTACGATCTCAATTCACTCGTCGATTTTTCCCACGATGCGGCACGCTCGGCAAAACACCGGCGGCCTCAGTTAGTTAGGACAGAAGTCAGCTGACATGTCCTAACAGGATGAGGCCTCGCGCACGCTATTCGAACAGCGGCGCGAGCTCCATCTGCGGCACCAGCACGAGGCCCTTGTCGGTGATACGAATTTCCGGAATGACCGATAGGGGAATCAGATTGAAGCCCATGTAGGGAATGGTGCAGCCCGCCTCCACCCATTCGGTCTTCAAAAGCTTGACCTCATCGGCGACCTCGGTGACGCGCTTGTCCGACAGCAGGCCTGCGATCGGCAGCGGCACCATCGCCCTCACCTTGCCATCGGCAACGACGCAGACACCGCCCTGGTGCGCGCCGATCGCGGCGACGGCCGCCTGCATGTCCGCTTCGTTGGTGCCGGCGACGATGATGTTGTGGCTGTCATGGCCGACGCTGGACGCGACGGCGCCGCGCTTCAGGCCGAAATCCTTCAAGAGCCCATGCGCGACGTTGCCCGGCGATTTGCCGTGACGTTCGATCACCGCGACGAAACAGAGGCCGTGGCGTGCGAACAGCGTCGCCCAGTCGTTGGCCGGCTCGATCGCGACCTTGTCGTGGATCAGCGTGATGCCGGGCAGCGCCGTCTTGATCGCATTGACGATGCAGGCCTTGGTGGGCAGCTCCGGCGTCAGCGTCATCTGTCTTGGCAGCTTCACCGTGGCATAGGCGGCCTTCGGGTACTGATAGCGCTGCGACAGCGCCTGATCGAGACGCGGCGTGATCCTGCCCTTGTCGACGACGAGCTCGCCGCCATACCAGGTCGATTGCGGCTTGAGGCCGTCGTCGAGCAAAACCAGATCGGCGCGGCGGCCGCCGCCGAGGCCGCCGATCTCGCCATCCATCGCAAAGCGCGTCGCGCCGTGCAGCGAGCCCATCGACCACGCCTGCTCCGGCGACATCCCCGCCTTCACCGCCTCGCGCACCACCCAGTCGAGTCCAAACAGCATGAGATCGTCGGCATCGCGATCGTCGGTGCACACCGCCGTGCGCTTATGCGAGGCGCCGAGCTCGGTGATGGTGCGGATCGCCTGCGGCAGGCTGTGCCACGGGGTCGTGGGCGGACCACCGCGCAGGAAGATCCAGACGCCGGCATCCAGGAGATCATCGGCGATGTCGCGGTCGATCGCCTCATGCGTGTCGGTGACACCGCTCGCGGCGTAGGCGGCGACGAATTCGCGGCCATAGACATGCCCGGACACCGGCCGTCCGCGCTGCAAAGCCGCCGCAAGGATGGCGTGGCTGCGCTCGTCGCCCATGCAGACCGGCACGAAATCCATCTTCTCGCCGAGCGCGACCGCCTCGGGCCAGCGATCGAACAGGCCGGCGATCTTGTCCGGCGTGAGGTCGCCGCCCGCGGTCTCCAGCGCCGCCGATGTCGCCGGCACCGTCGAGGGCACGGTGAGGAAGATCGACAGCGGCGCCTGCCGCGCATCCTCCAGCATCGCCTCGACACCGGCGACGTCCATCACATTGCCGATCTCGTGGCTGTCGCAGAAGATCGTCGTCGTGCCGTTCAGAAGCGCAGCCTCGGCATAGGCGCAGGCCGTCACCATCGAGGACTCGATGTGGATGTGCGGATCGACCAGCCCCGGCGCGATGATGCCGCCGGCCGCGTCATGGAGCGCGAAACCGCTGCCGAGCGCCTTGTGGGCACCGGCCGGCTTCACCGCCGCGACCCGCCCGCCGGTGATCCAAAGCTCACGTGCGGAAAGAATGCGCTCCGAATAGGTCGACAGCACGCGCGCGCCGGTGATCACGAGATCGGGCGCAATGCGGCCCGAAGCGACATCGGCGAGGCGCCGCGTCATCGTGTGCAGAGGGGCGACCGAGAAGCGGGTGAGTTTGGTCATGGCACGAACTCGCTGGACGTGTTGGGCGATGCACCGCGATGGTTGCGCGATGCACGCGTCCCGGCAAGCCCAAATAGATCGGCAGCCCTGACCACGGCTTGAGCAGCGGGTGAATAGCCCCCCTCCTCCCTCCCCTCGAAATATCCGCGCCTCCATTGTCCTCGGAGACGGACCGCAACATCGGATTGCCCAACGCTCGAGCCGACGAGCCAGGGAGCTCGACAGCAACTCAGGCCGGGCCGAAGCGTCCTTACGGACGCTCCTTCACAACGCGGCAATGCTCACTGCTGCTACGGCGCGCAGACGCAGTTGCAGCCGGCTGCCGTGAGCGTCATGTGCGGCTTGTTGCCTTTGGTGCAATGGTCTTGCGTAAGGACGCAATGAGGTCCACGCGGGGAGGCACGCTTGACGGCTGTGCAAGTCCCCGGGCCCGGGGCCTGGGCGAATGCCGATTCGGAGACAAATAACAGGCCGAGGGCCAAGGCACCGATGATCGGAATGCTCCCGCCCCTCCTTCGCCGATGCCACGCAGTCAAGTCGTCGCCGTGGTTGGCTGACCGCGATTTCGTCCGCACATGAGTGGCCATATCAAGCTCCCTTCGTTTGCAAGGCCTTCATAATCAGGCCGCGGCTTCAGAACGTTGGCCTGCTTCAGGGCGAACAACATTTGTCATCGCCCGACACTCCAGCTTTGCGGGACGGTCGCACCGACGCCGCTTAGCCTAGTAAGTGCAACGGCAACTTTAAATTACATTTATTAGGATAGTATCATAGAGATTGCATATCGGCAACGAGCAGAAGCGCGAAATCGCTCAACGGCACGCGAGGAAAGGGTTGAGCTGAATTTTGGACGGAAGGCGCCCCAAGCGACGAACGAGGGAATCATTCCGGTGATGGTGCACTCACCCCTCCGCCCGTGCGTTGGAGTCAGTTGCACTGTCATCGAAACGTTGCACCCTGCCGAAACATCCTGTTACCGAAACGTTCCGGCCGGCGGCGTCACGCCGCCGAGCGCCGCCGTGAGCTCGGCCGCGACATCCCGCACCATTGCTCCGATCACAGCCACCCGCTCATCGGTCAGCCGGCTCGCCAGGCCCGAGACCGAGATCGCCGCCAACGGCTCGCGGCAGGAATCGTGGACGACGGCGGCGATGCAGCGCAGGCCGATGCGCGCCTCCTCGTCGTCGACGGCATAGCCCTGGCGGCGGATGGTCTCGAGCTCGCGGAACAGGTCGCTGGCGCGGATGATGGACTTCTCGGTCAGGCGCGGCATGCCCTGGCGGTGGATGATGCCGTTGACGTCGTCGTCGGAATAGGTCGCGAGCACGGCCTTGCCCATGCCGGAGGCGACCATCGCCAAGCGGCCGCCGACCTTGGTCAGCGAGCGCATGATCTCGCGGCTCTCCAGCCGCATCAGCACCATCAGCGATTCATCGTCGACGACGGCGAGATTGGCGGTCTCGCGCGACTGGTCGCGCAGCCGGCGCAGATAGGGAATCGCCAGCGCCACGAAATTGCGCCGGCGCGTGAAGGTCGCGCCGACGGCGAAGCTCTGCGCGCCGACGTGCCATTTCGACTCCATGCGGTCGAACTGCACGAAGCGGCGCTTTTCCAGCGTCGTCAGCAATCGATGGACGGTGGAGGTCGACAAGCCCGCACGCACAGCGAGATCGCTGAGGCGATAGCCTTCATCGTCCTCGGCGAGAATCTCAAGGATCTGCAGGGCGCGTCCGACGGATTGCACGCCGCCGTCGCGGGGCTCGGCCGCGGCATCTGCGCGGGACTCAATCGTCTTGCGACGGATCACGTGGCGCCTCTTTGCACCGTCATCGAAGGCGGCGCCGTTGCAGGACGGACGGATCTTGCTTGGGTATGCCTACAAAGAAAGTGCCGCTCCGGCGAGGGGCCGGAGCGGCATTCGCGTCAGATCAATCAGAGCAGGCCGGCGCCGCGCGCCCACTTGTACTTGGCGCCGAGCACCTCGACCGGCAGCTCGGTCGAATAGGCATAGGCCGGGATGCCGTTCTGGTAGAGATATTCGGCGGCTTCCTCGACCTCGACGTCGCCGGCGAGCGAGGCGACGATCGGCTTGACGAAGCCCTTGGCCTCCATCTCCTTCTTCACCTCGACCATGTTGCGCGCGAACACCATCGGCGGGGTCACGATCGTGTGCCAGTAGCCGAGGATCAGCGCGTGGATGCGGTCGTCCGACAGGCCGAGCTTGACCGTGTTCACATAGGTGATCGGCGGCTCGCCACCGGTGATGTCGACCGGGTTGCCGGCGGCACCGAACGGCGGGATGAACTTGCGGAAGGCGGCATCGAGATCCGCGGGCATCGCCATCAGCGACATGCCGTTGTCGACGACGGCGTCGGAGAGCAGCACGCCCGATCCGCCGGCGCCGGTGATGATGACGACGTTCTCACCCTTCGGCGTCGGCAGCACCGGCACGCCGCGGGCGAATTCGAGCAACTGGCGCAGCGAGCGGGCGCGGATGACGCCCGACTGCTTGAGCACGTCCTCGTAGATCTTGTCGTTGCCGGCAAGCGCGCCGGTGTGCGACGAGGCGGCCTTGGCGCCGGCCGAGGTGCGGCCGGCCTTGAGCACGATGACCGGCTTCTTCTTGGAAACGCGCTTGGCGGCTTCGGCGAAGGCGCGGCCGTCCTTGAGGTCCTCGCAGTGCTGGGCGATCAAATTGGTGTTGGGGTCCTGCTCGAAGAAGGCGAGCAGATCGTCCTCGTCGATGTCGGACTTGTTGCCGAGGCCGACGATCGCCGAGACGCCCATCTTGGCCGAGCGCGAGAAGCCGATGATCGCCATGCCGATGCCGCCCGACTGCGACGACAGCGCCGCGTGGCCCTTGACGTCGTAGGCCGTGCAGAAGGTCGCGCAGAGATTGGCCGGCGTGTAGTAGAAGCCGTAGATGTTCGGCCCCATCAGGCGGACGTTGTACTTCTTGCCGATCTCGACGATCTCGGCCTGCAGCTCGGGCTCGTTGGCTTCGGCAAAGCCCGAGGGAATCAGCACCGCGCCGGGGATCTGCTTCTCGCCGCATTCGATCAACGCGCCGGCGACGAACTTGGCGGGAATCGCGAACACCGCCGTGTCGATCACACCGGCCACGTCCTTGACGCTCTTATAGGCCTTGTAGCCGAGGATCTCGGAGGCCTTGGGATGGATCGGATAGATCTCGCCCTTGTAGCCGCCATTGATCAGGTTCTTCATCACCGAGTTGCCGATCTTGCCGTCCTCGGCGGAGGCGCCGATCACGGCGATCGCCTTCGGCATCATGATCCGCTTCATCGCGGTGACGATTTCCTCGTTCGAGCGCGGCGCCGGACGCGGCTTGTAGTCGAAATCGACGACGATGCGGACGTCGGCTGCGATCGCGCCGTTCTTGGTCGCGAACACCGGGTTGAGGTCGAGCTCGACGATCTCCGGGAAATCGCTGACCAGCTGCGACACCTTGACGATGACGTCGGACAGCGCCTCGCGGCTGACCGCGTCGCCACCGCGCACGCCCTTCAGCATCTCATGCGCCTGGATGCCGTCGAGCATCGACAGTGCGTCTTCCTTGGTGGCGGGGGCGAGGCGGAATGTCACATCCTTCAGCACCTCGACCAGCACGCCGCCGAGGCCGAAGGCCACCAGCTTGCCGAACGATCCGTCGGTGATCGAACCGACGATCACCTCGGTCCCGCCGGTCAGCATCTGCTGTACCTGGATGCCTTCGATCTTGGCGTCGGCCTTGTACTTCTTCGCATTCGCGAGAATGGTCTCATACGCCTTCTGCGCGTCGTCAGCGGTCTTGACGCCAACGATGACGCCGCCCGCCTCGGTCTTATGCAGGATGTCGGGCGATACGATCTTCATGACGACCGGGAAACCCATGTCGCCGGCCAGCTTGGCCGCCTCGGCGGCGGATTTGGCCAATCCCTCCTTCGGCACCGGAATGCCATAGGCGTCGCAGACCACCTTGCCTTCGGGGGCGGTGAGGCTGGTGCGCTTGTCGGCCTTCACCCGATCGAGCACTTCGCGGATCGTGGCCTTGGCGTTCGGGATGGCGTCAGACATGGGGGCTTCCTCCTGGGGATTGGTCGTCGTTTATGGCATTTGGTATGCCAGAAGCAAACTTTGTCAAGCGCATCGAAGATGTGGAAACGCGGAAAAATCGGTCGCCTTGACAGTCTGGCATCTGGCATGCCAAAAATATTGGACGCAAAATGCTGTACACAGGCATCTCCCAAGGAGAGGAGATCGGTCTTGTCTACAGAGAAAACAAACAAGGCATTGCCCATCATGGCCGAGGCCGACATCGCGATCACTCGCATCGCCCCGGAGACGAGCTTCAAGAATAAGGCCTACGAGGCCTTGAAAGAAGCCATTCTCAAGATGGACATCTACGCGTCGCCCGAGCCGGTGATGCTCGACGAGCGCGCTCTGTCCGAGCGCCTCGGTGTCAGCCGCACGCCCATCCGCGAAGCGATCGCGATGCTGGAGCAGGACGGCTTCGTGAAGACCGTGCCGCGTCGTGGCATCGTCGTAGTGCGCCGGACCAAGACCGAAATCGTCGACATGATCCGCGCCTGGGCGGCGCTGGAGAGCATGGCGGCGCGCCTGATCACGACGATCGCGCGCAAGAAGGACATCAGCGCGCTGCGCGACTACTTCAAGGATTTCGGCAAGGACCGCCCGCCGCAGGAGCACATCGAGGAATATTCGAAGGCGAACATCGCGTTTCATCAGGCGCTGATCTCGCTGTCGGAATCGCCCGTGCTCGTCGACATGACCAACGACATACTCCTTCACGTGCGCGGCTATCGCCAGCTCACGATCGGGCGCACCGATCGAATCGCCGCGTCCCTGCCCGAGCATCTAGCGATCATCGAGGCGCTGGAGGAACGCAACACCGAGCTCGCCGAGAAGCGCGCCCGTGATCACACGCTGGGCCTCGCGACCTATGTCGAGACGCACGGCCAGGAACTATTCAGCTGACAGGTTCAAACAGAAGAAGACGCCGCAAAGCGCCTTCACAGACGACCAGGGAGAGAGGCGCATGGCGCAGACTGCTGTTAAGACCGAGGCACCGGACACGCACGAGGAGCTCACGGACGGCTTTCATCTCGTCATCGACGCGATGAAGCTGAACGGGATCGACACGATCTACAACGTGCCGGGCATTCCGATCACCGACCTCGGTCGTATGGCGCAGGCTGAAGGCATTCGCGTGCTCTCCTTCCGTCACGAACAGAACGCCGGCTATGCCGCCGCGATCGCCGGCTTCCTCACCAAGAAGCCGGGCGTGTGCCTCACGGTCTCGGCTCCCGGCTTTCTCAACGGCCTCACGGCGCTGGCGCACGCCACCACCAACTGCTTCCCGATGATCCTGGTCTCTGGCTCGTCGGAGCGCGAGATCGTCGACCTGCAGCAGGGCGACTACGAAGAGATGGATCAGCTCGCGATCGCCAAGCCGCTGTGCAAGGCGGCGTTCCGCGTTCTGCACGCCCAGGACATCGGCATCGGCTTCGCCCGCGCGATCCGTGCTGCCATCTCGGGCCGCCCCGGCGGCGTCTATCTCGACCTGCCGGCAAAACTGTTCGGCCAAGTGATGAATGCGCAGGCCGGCGCAGCCTCGCTGGTCAAGGTGATCGATCCGGCTCCGGCGCAGATCCCCTCCCCCGACTCGGTCAAGCGCGCGCTCGATCTGTTGAAGAACGCGAAGCGCCCGCTGATCATCCTCGGCAAGGGCGCTGCCTATGCCCAGGCCGACGAGGCGATCAAGACCTTCGTCGAGAAGAGCGGCGCGCCGTTCCTGCCGATGAGCATGGCCAAGGGCCTGCTGCCCGACCTGCATCCGCAATGCGCCGGCGCCGCACGTTCCACCGTGCTGAAGGACGCCGACGTCGTCATGCTGATCGGCGCCCGCCTCAACTGGCTCTTGTCGCACGGCAAGGGCAAGAGCTGGGGCGAGCTACCTAAGAAGTTCATCCAGGTCGACATCGAGCCGAAGGAGATGGACTCCAACGTCGAGATCGCCGCCCCCGTGGTCGGCGACATCGGCTCGGTCGTCACGGCCTTCTCCGAGGCGATGGGCAGCAACTGGGCCAAGGCACCGGTCGAGTGGACCTCTTCGGTGCAGAAGAAGCGCGAGGACAACGTCGCCAAGATGGCGCCGCGGCTGATGAACAACAACTCGCCGATGGACTATCACGGCGCGCTCGGCGTGCTCCGCACCATCATCAAGGAGCGTCCGGACGCGATCCTGGTCAACGAGGGCGCCAACACGCTCGACCTCGCCCGCGGCGTGATCGACATGTACCAGCCGCGCAAGCGCCTCGACGTCGGCACCTGGGGCGTCATGGGCATCGGCATGGGCTCGGCCATCGCCGCCGCCGTCGAGACCGGTAAGCCGGTTCTGGCGATCGAGGGCGACAGCGCCTTCGGGTTCTCCGGCATGGAGGTCGAGACGATCTGTCGCTACAATCTTCCGATCTGCGTCGTTATCTTCAACAATGACGGCATCTATCGCGGCACCGATCAGAACGCAGCGAGCGACGATCCGGCGACCACCGTGTTCGTCAAGGGCGCTCGCTACGACAAGATGATGGAAGCCTTCGGCGGCGTCGGCGTCAACGCGACCTCGCCAGACGAGCTGAAGCGCGCCGTCAACGAAGCGATGGATTCCGGCAAGCCGACCTTGATCAATGCCGTGATCGATCCTGCAGCCGGATCCGAGAGCGGCCGTATCGGCAACCTCAATCCGCAGAGCGTGCTGACGAAGAAGAAGTAAGGCCACCCGCAAGACATCACCTGCCCGCCGATGCGGGATGACCAATCGTTACGGAGAGCAACACATGACCAAGGCGCTCGAGGGCGTTCGCATTCTCGATTTCACCCACGTCCAGTCCGGACCGACCTGCACCCAGCTGCTGGCCTGGTTCGGCGCCGACGTGATCAAGGTCGAGCGGCCGGGCGTGGGTGACATCACCCGCGGCCAGCTCCAGGACATTCCCAACGTGGACAGCCTCTATTTCACGATGCTGAACCACAACAAGCGGTCGATTACGCTCGACACCAAGAACCCCAAGGGCAAGGAGGTTCTGACCGAGCTGATCAAGAAGTGCGACGTGCTGGTCGAGAATTTCGGCCCCGGCGTGCTCGATCGCATGGGCTTCCCCTGGGAGAAGATCCAGGCGATCAACCCGAAGATGATCGTCGCCTCGATCAAGGGCTTTGGCCCTGGCCCCTACGAGGATTGCAAGGTCTACGAGAACGTCGCCCAGTGCACCGGCGGCGCCGCCTCGACCACCGGCTTCCGTGACGGCCTGCCGCTGGTCACCGGCGCGCAGATCGGCGATTCCGGCACCGGCCTGCACCTCGCGCTCGGCATCGTCACCGCGCTCTATCAGCGCACCCACTCCGGCAAGGGCCAGCGCGTCACCGCCGCGATGCAGGACGGCGTGCTCAACCTCTGCCGCGTCAAGCTGCGCGACCAGCAGCGCCTCGACCACGGTCCGCTCAAGGAATACAGCCAGTTCGGCGAGGGCGTGCCGTTCGGCGATGCCGTGCCGCGCGCCGGCAATGATTCCGGCGGTGGCCAGCCGGGCCGCATCTTGAAGTGCAAGGGCTGGGAGACCGACCCGAACGCCTACATCTACTTCATCACCCAGGCCCCGGTCTGGGAGAAGATCTGCGACGTGATCGGCGAGCCGACCTGGAAGACCGATCCGAACTACGCCAAGCCCGCCGCCCGCCTGCCGCGCCTGAACGAGATCTTCGGCCGGATCGAGCAGTGGACGATGACCAAGACCAAGTTCGAGGCCATGGACATCTTGAACGAGTTCGACATCCCCTGCGGCCCGATCCTGTCGATGAAGGAAATCGCCGAGGACGAGTCGCTGCGCAAGACCGGCACCCTCGTCGAAGTCGACCATCCGACCCGCGGCAAGTATCTGTCGGTCGGCAACCCGATCAAGCTGTCGGACAGCCCGGCCGACGTCACCCGCTCGCCGCTGCTCGGCGAGCACACCGACGAGGTCCTGCGCCAGGTGCTGGGCTTCAGCGACCACCAGGTCGCCGAAATCCACGACTCCGGCGCGCTCGATCCGCCGCGCAAGGAAGCCGCGGAGTAAGCAAGCCACAGGACAGGCGCGGCGCGATTGCCGCCGCGCTTGCTGCGTCAATTCATCAAGCCGCCGGTAGACCCGGCGGCTTTTTGATTCCTCCGGTGGAAGGATTTTTCCCTTTCACCGCGATCGACGAGACCCGGACTCGGAACTGCGGCCGTCGTTCGCGCATGAGGTAGCTATCCTCATTTGGGTCCGGCACGTCGTTGACGCTTCTTCGCTCCGACCGGCACAGTTGCGGAGAAGGGAGGCGGTTGCGGGTCCGGAACGAGATTGTTGAAGTCGGCGAGGCAGGTCGCTTCCCGTGTCTTTGTACCCGCGCAGATGAGCTTGCCATCAGCCGTGTAAATCAATCTGCCGCGTTGATCTCGACCGGTCCACTCAGCCCCCTCAATTTCACAAGTCGACCGATGTAAAGGAGCAAGATCGTTTTTTCTGGCAAAGCTCGTGTCGGAGGCAATGAAGCTGACGTCGAGCCCAGCTCCCGGGTGATCTGGATGTGCTGCGACCGGATAAAATCTGAGGACGGCGCTTCGATCGTCTGTAAAGCGTCCGCCTCCGCCATACGTCGTACCCTGAGGCCACAGTCCAAGGGCATGAAGCCAGGGACTCCGGCTGATCGCGCTCCACGACGACCTGTAGTCAGTCTTCATTTTGCGTCCTTGATGGATGAACGACAGAAGCAATTTGCCGTCAGGCGACAAATCGCATTTTTCAGGATAGATGCGTCCCTTCAGCCAGGCGCCCGGATAGAACGCATCATTCTTCGTGTTCCAGCGGATGACATGAAACCAGTCCGACGGACCCCGACGGAAGACGACGGCTTCATGGGCTTCACGGGCAAATATCACAAACAGACGAGGGGCGATTTTCTTGTCAGCCACATGTGCACCCGAAGGCAGAGATCGACGCCAATTTGCTATGACGTTGATCCAGCCGCCGAGGCAGTATCAAACTGGCACCGAATTGTGAATACGGCCAAGCGGTGGTGTGGTCAGGGACTGTTGCCCGACAAACTTGCCGCACGACGCGTGACCTGGGAGCTAGGCTGCGCCTTCAAGACCAGGTCGAAGCTCGGGCGCGTCCGTCCGTCCTGGAACACAACGCCGTCCGGGCTGAAGGCGACCTTGCCGAAGCCGCCGTCAAGCGTCTGCCATTTGTATGACAGAGCGACGATGCCATAGGCCGAAACCGGCTCGACCTCGCCGGGGTCTGCGACACCATTGCCGTTGACGTCGCGCCACAGGGCGAGGCCGGCCAGTTCGTTGCCGGTCAAGACTCCGTCGCGGTCGTCGTCTAGTGCGGCCAGCGGCGCATATCCGTTGTTCCAGAACATCCAGAACGTCACGTTGCCGAACAACTGCCGTCCGCTGGTGATCTTGCCATCGCGCGTCGGGTCGCTCACCAGCCAGGCCGCTTTGGGGGTAATCCAGCTCCATTCGCGACCCAGCCCGCTGCCGTCCACGTCGAACGTCACCCGCGCGTCGGGGGCTTCGAGGTCGGCGGGAGTAAGCCCATCGGCCAGCGGCACGGCAATGGGAGTGACCGCGTACGGCAGCTTCCCCAGGGTGGCGACGCGATCCTTTAATGTCTCGATCTCGCGCTTGTCCCACACGGCGCTGAGAAGCGGGATGAGGTAGGAGGCGACTTCGCCGGTCAGCGTCTGCCCGCCGAGACCAAGCATCGTGGGGCTCTTTTCCTTCTCCCAGGCGGCGGTTGCGATCTTTCGATATAGCTTCACCGCATCGTCCTTGTTGCCGGCCTGCTCCGTCAGCCAAGCGAGGCCGAGCTGGATGACGAGGTCGTCCTTGTCCAGCTCCAGTGCCTGCTTGTAGGCTTTCAACGCGGCTTGGAGATGAGCCCAGGAGGCCGCGTTCAACGCGGGGTCAGCGGCAGACCTGACCACGCCAAAAGGAACGACCGGCGGCGCCATGCCATGGTAGGCCTTCGGCACCGCCAGCGGGTCGGCCTTCTGGGCATAGGCCATGCCATGCGCACGACCAAGGTTCACCCATGCCTCGAGGCTGGCCGGATTGTCCCTGACGATCTTTTCCAGGTTTGCAATGAGCCGGGCGACCGGGACCTGCTCCACTTCCACGGCCACAAACCTGCCGAGCGCCGGCGACGTCGTGGCAAAAACAACCAAAAGAAGCAATATACGCACGCAACAACTCCATTCTGCAGGAACCCGTTCACCGACGGCGCGAGCGGCTGGATCACGCCTGTGCCGCACACATGCCCAGCGCCGATTGGTCGTCGGTTGCCGTGGTTCGGGTTCAGAAGGGAACGAGATCTTTTACGAACCTCGCCACGAAGTACCGTGGCAGAAATACGGTGGAACACACGATGACAGTGTATAAAACTCCTTCGGGCCTCGAAGCACATGATCATTCGGCGCGTCGCGCCATCGCCGCCGGGCTGAGTTCAATGCACTGTCACCAAACCTTCGGCGATACTACGGGCTGTCCTCCTAAGCCTGCCCATGTGTGACGGAAAGCTGTCGTTGCTCAGCGAGGTTACAAGTCAAAAGGGATCGCGCCAAATGGCTGGAGCTTTCGGAGACAATGCTGACGAAGCGCGGATCGTGATCGCAAGGGTCGCCCGGCGCCTGATTTTGCGCTTCGTCGTTGCCGCGATGACCCCGGCCGTGGGTCACGCCTTTGCGCAGGGCGCATTCCCAGCGCCGCTACCGGGGCAGGCCGCCGCCCCTCCACAGTTCGACAGCGCGCCGGCGACTGCTGGCGGCCCTTCGGACGTCTGCAAGGGATTTTTTCCCTTGCGCGAGGAGGCACAGCGGCGCGGGCAGCTGATCAAGGCTGCCGCAGAGCGCCGCGCAACGCCGGAAGACGCCTGTGAACTAATTCGCAGTTTCTCTCAGGCCGAACTCAAGATGATCGAATATGTCGAAGCTCATTCGACCGATTGCAGAATTCGGCCTGACGTCGTGGATATGCTCAAGGCCGGCCACAAGAAAACCGAGACCTTGCAGACGAGAGTCTGCACGATCGCGCAGTCGGGCAGCCTAGGTCAAAGCGACGTCCTGGGGCCGCCCAAAAGAGAACCGGCTGGACCAGTTGGCGATTTCTGGATGTTTCGATAGGCAACCGCACTGCCCCATCAAAGCCTGGCGTGGCGCGAGGGCGGACGGACTCTTCCGTCCAAGTCCGATCACTTCGGACTCTGTGAACCGGGCGGATCAAATCCAGCACGCTTTCGAAACCGCTTCTCGATCATTCGGTGGCGCATCACGCGATGGATGGCTGGGCCGTATTGTTGAGCGCCAAGCGTGTCGCACGTGCTCAGCGCACATACTCCACCAGGGTGTGATCCTCCTCCTCGAGCTCGGCGTCGATGATCTCTGCGATCAGTGTTCAATCACCCTTGGCCAAACCGGCGCCGATCTTCGGATAACCGATTCGGTGCTCGGGATATCTGAGTTTCACTTCCTTCATGACCGCTCTGACGGCAGCGTAATCAACGAGAACGCCGGGCCCGCGCCAGTGGAACTGGGTGACGGTCGCCGCCGATATGGCTCCCACTTTTCGCGGCTGCCCTTCGTCGTCGACAGATCGGCCGCACAGGCCTCGGGAAAGGATCCCTTGATGCGCTTCGCAAGCCCTGCCCCATGGCGCACTGGCAATTGCAACCATGCACGATCACGTCGAAATGCCCGTCCAGCGCGAGTTTCATCAGATCCCCCTTGATGATCTTAATCGAACGCAACTCATACGGTTGCTGTGTTCCGTCGACGCGTCAGGAGCGCTTGAGCTCGGTGAAGTCGGACAGGTCGCTGCAGGATTCCGTTCCGAGAAGAATGCTGCGCATCTCCCCGTCCCGGTAGGCAAAGACGAGATTGTCCCTCACCACGATTCCGAACGCGTTCGCGCGATACAGCGCGACGCACACGGCCGGCATCGTGCCGCCGCGCAGCAGCCCGCCATAGCGCTGGTAGGGCGGCGTGATCTTGGCATCGCGCAGCACGTGGCGATAGCGGTAGAACGCCCGGATCTGCTCGGCCACCAGCGACCGGTAGTTCCTGGGCATCTCGGCCGCAACGGCGGCTGTCTCTCTCGGGTCGGGCCTCTCAGGCGGGAAAAACGCGCGCCGCTCGGCGCTACTGCACGCCATGAGCGTCAACGCACAAACGACAATGCCGCTCAGGGACGCCAACCTCTTCCCCGGCCGCCACGTTCGCCCCATGAACGCCCCCTCGATCCCTGCCAGCCCGATAGCGGGCAACTATCACTACACCCCCTCCTTCACAGTCAACGGATTTCTGGAGCAGCAATGGTCGGCTTGGAGATTTGCCGGCATGTGAGTTGACCGCACCGCCGATCCGCTCGATTCTGCTCGCATGGACGAAAACGAACTGCTCGCCCGCTTCGGTCTCACGCCGGTTGCGGAGGATCTTCCTGAAATCCGACGTCTCATCCAAGCCGAGACGGCCGACGCCGCTCGAGCCAGCAATGAGCCGTTGCTGCTGCTATGCATACAGCTGTTCTCGGCCGGCAACGCCAGTGATGCTCTTCTGATCTACGAGGCCAAGATGTCGTCGTTCGACGCAGGATGCTATGTCGACATTCAGTTCGTGTGCGGGGCTGGTCTCGAGGCCACTGAAGAATTCCTGCGTTCGAGCAGCGCCCCCGAAGCGGAAAAGCTTCTTGCCAGACTGCATCAGGCCAAGCGCGCCGGTGCTTTTGATGGTTTCACGCCGCAGCAACACCTTGCTTTCTACCGGCGCTACTACGGGCTCGCTTCCTAAGCTGCCCGTGCCTGCTTGATCCAAGCCGTGATCAACGAATGGAGGCTGACGCTCCTGCGCAGCCATGCGGCCCGACCGGCCGACCTCGAACAGACAAGCTTGCCTCAGACGCCTTCCGGCTCTTTCGAGGTTGAACGCTTACCTGCCGAATATTCCGCCCACCACGCGATGCATCGCGCCGCCGATCGCGCCGATCGGACCTCCCACATTCCGCTGATGTCGCGCGCGTCCCGTGCTGCGACGGGCCTGGCGGTCGGATTTGGCAGCCTCGGTGGCCGCGTCCATCAGCGCCTTGTGCTGGGCAGCATTGAGGAAGCCGGTCGCGGGGTAGCCGCGCTCCTCCTGCCAATGGGCAAGGGCGGCGCGGGTCGAATCGTCGAACGTCCCGTTGATCTTGGTGCCGAACCCGAGCCGGGTCAGCCCTCGTTGCACGGCGCGACGCTTCGCCTTGGTGAGGCCGATCTGATTCTCGGCCTGCTGATTGGCGTCCTGGGCAGCGATCACGGTATCGGCGGGTGCCGACGCTTCACGAGGTGTGCTGCTCAGACCAGCGTGAGCGACCTGCGCGCTTCCGGCGATCGCCAGGATGGACAGTGCCAGGATCAAGGCGCGCATGGCCTTTCCTTCGCCCTCAGGTCTGCTGATGATACGTTTCGAGGAATACAGCGCGACGGACTGAACGATCAACATCCGGCGGCGCCACTCCGCTTCATTGCAGAGTAACTGCGGCCCGGGCAGCACAGTTCCCTCACCTCGGGCCGATTGTTCCGTCGCGTTGCACGCGGGGGGATAGACGCACGGGATGGCAGCTCTCAGCAGTCGCCGAGATACCCCGACTTTGCCGGCTCGGTCCGCCAAGCAGGATCGAGCCGATCCGGTGCCCAGGTTGGGCGGCTCTTTCCATATGAAAATGCCGCCTTCAATAAGGAATCCAAATTGTGGCATTCCTGCTGCAGCGCAAAATCCTCATACCGCTATGCAATATGATCCGTTGTATCTGGCATCTGGTATACGTAAATTCTCCTCAGTCAGAACGTCGTACCGCCCAACTGATGGAGACAAACCATGGCCAAGACCGCCGCCCTCCCCCTCGTTCAGCCCGTGTCCCTGTTCGGCCGCCTGCTGGCGACCCTCGATCGTGTTCTCATGACCAGCGCCCGCGCCGCCAACCGCAACGGCGACCTGCCGTATTTCGGCCTCTGAGGCCGGCGCGCTTCGCGCGCGCAAGCAGCATCGAAGCCCAATCAAGAGCCCCGGACCTCCGGGGCTTTTGCTTTTGCGACACCCCCGCGGCCTGCGACAAATTGGCCCCGTGAGCATCCCAACCGATCTCCTCAATTGCGGTCGGTCACCTCTTCATACCAAAATCAAATCGGTCGATTTGCTGCGGATGCACGTCTTGCTGCATGACCCAGGCCGCCACCACAACTTTTGGCTGTATGGGCATTGCGAGAGAGTCCAAGGCCGACGACGACCTGAAGCGCGTCACGGTGGAGGATGACACCGGCCCGGACTCGACGGGTCAGTGGTTCGATTGGGCATAGCGGCCGGAAGAAGCCGTGCGGTCCGGGAATGAAGGGGAGAAAGCGTCGATGAAGCGTTCCATGCGCGTGGCCGTTGTGGCCGGCGTCGCCCTGATGGTGGGGCATATCCCGGCTCTGGCGGGATGGGAGCCCGTCCGGCCCGTCGAGTTCATCGTTCCGGCCGGAACCGGCGGCGGTGCCGACCAGATGGCTCGGACGATTCAGGGCATCGTCACCAAGCACAATCTGATGAAGCAGCCGCTGGTCGTCATCAACAAGTCCGGCGGTGCCGGTGGCGAAGGCTTCCTCGACGTCAAGGCGTCAGCCGGCAACCCCCACAAGATCATCATCACCCTGTCGAACCTGTTCACGACGCCGCTCGCGACCGGCATCCCGTTCAGCTGGAAGGACCTCACACCGGTCGCCATGCTGGCGCTCGACGAATTCGTGCTCTGGGTCAACGCCGACAAGCCCTACACAACCGCCAAGGACTACATCGACGCGGTCAAGCAAGGCGCGGGCATCCTCAAGATGGGCGGCACCGGCTCGAAGCAGGAAGACCAGATCATCACGGTGGCCATGGAGAAGGCGACCGGCGCCAAGTTCACCTACATCCCCTACAAGGGCGGTGGCGAAGTGGCCGTGCAACTGGTCGGCAACCACATCGACTCCACCGTCAACAATCCCATCGAAGCGGTGGCGCAGTGGCGCGGCGGCAAGGTCAGGCCGCTCTGCGTGTTCGACGACAAGCCGATGGGCTACGGCGAGCAGATCACCGACGGCAAGGCCTGGAAGGACATTCCGACCTGCAAGTCGCAGGGCCTCGACATCGAATACCTGATGCTGCGCGGCATCTTCATGTCGCCGCGGGCCACCAAGGACCAGATCGAATACTACGTCGACCTGTTCAAGAAGGTGCGGGAAACCCCGGAATGGCAGGACTTCATGAAGACCGGCGCCTTCAACACCACCTTCATGACCGGTGCGGACTACGCGAAGTGGGTTGAGACCGAAGAGAAGCGTCACGAGCTCCTGATGAAGGAAGCCGGCTTCCTCGCCTCGAACTGAGCGGCTCGCATGAGAAGCCAGGGAGGATCCGCCGGGCCCAGCCACAAGGCGGTCGAACTCGGCGTCACGCTCGCGATCGCGCTGTTCGGGATCATCGTGATCCTCGGCAGCGTGAAGGCGGGGATCAATTGGGGCGCCGAGGGGCCGCGCGCGGGATTCTTCCCGTTCTACGTCGGCCTGTTCATCATCGCGGCGAGCGCGATGAATGTCCGCAACACGCTGCGCGAGGCTGACGGCAGCGTCTTCGCCGAATGGCGTCAGCTCCGCCAGGTCATGAGCGTGGTGGTGCCGACGGCGATCTATGTCGGCGCCCTGCCCTTCACCGGTCTGTACGTCGCCTCCATGATCTTCATCGCCTGGTTCATGCGTTGGCTTGGCAAATATGGCTGGCTCACGGTGGCGGCGGTCGCGATCGGAATGCCGGTGGTGACCTATCTGATCTTCGAGCGCTGGTTCATGGTCCCCCTGCCCAAGGGGCCGGTCGAGGATTGGCTCGGACTCTGACACGAAACTCATCCGCTGAGGGTTGCAGGACCAAGCTGGCATGGAAGAACTCGCCAATCTGTTTCACGGCTTCGCAGTCGCGCTCCAACCCTTCAACATCATGGTGATGATCCTCGGGATCGTGCTCGGGGTGATCATCGGCGTGCTGCCGGGATTGGGCGGCGCCAATGGCGTCGCGATCCTGCTGCCGCTGACCTTCAGCATGCCGCCGACCTCGGCCATCATCATGCTGTCCTGCATTTATTGGGGCGCCTTGTTCGGCGGCGCCATCACCTCGATCCTGTTCAACATACCCGGCGAACCATGGTCGGTCGCGACCACGTTCGACGGCTACCCGATGGCGCAGCAGGGCAAGGCCGGCGAGGCGCTCACGGCAGCGTTCACCTCGTCCTTCGTCGGCGCGCTGTTCGCGGTCATCATGATCACGCTGATCGCGCCGCTGGTGGCCGGCTTCGCGCTTCAGTTCGGCCCGGCCGAGAAATTCGCCGTCTACTTCCTCGCCTTCTGCAGCTTCGTCGGCCTGAGCAAGGAGCCGCCGTTCAAGACGATCGCGGCGATGATGATCGGCTTCGCGCTCGCGGCCGTCGGCCTGGATTCCATCACCGGCCAGCTCCGGCTCACCTTCGGCATCACCGAGCTGCTCAACGGTTTCGACTTCCTGATCGCCGTGATCGGCCTGTTCGGCATCGGCGAGATCCTGCTGACGATGGAGGAGGGCCTGAGCTTCCGTGGCGGCAACGCGCAGATCAATCTGCGGGTGGTGCTGCACACCTGGAAGGAGATGCCGGCGTATTGGCTGACGTCGCTGCGCTCCTGCGTGATCGGCTGCTGGATGGGCATCACCCCCGCCGGCGCGACACCGGCGTCGTTCATGAGCTACGGCATCGCCAAGCGCCTCTCCAAGCGCGGCAAGAATTTCGGCCATGGCGAGATCGAGGGCGTCGTCGCGCCGGAGACGGCGGCCCATGCGGCGGGCACGGCGGCGCTGCTGCCGATGCTGTCGCTCGGCGTGCCCGGCTCCCCCACGGCGGCGGTGCTGCTCGGTGGCCTCCTGATCTGGGGCCTCCAGCCCGGCCCGATGCTGTTCGTCGAGCAGAAGGAATTCGTCTGGGGTCTGATCGCCTCGATGTATCTCGGCAACCTCGCCGGCCTGCTCGTCGTGCTGACCTGCGTCCCGGTCTTCGCGGCGATCCTGCGCATTCCCTTCAGCATCATCGCCCCGCTCATTCTGGTGCTCTGTGCCATCGGCGCCTATTCGGTGCACAGCAGCACGTTCGACGTCGTGCTGATGCTGGTGTTCGGCGTGCTCGGCTATCTGTTCAAGAAGTGCGGCTATCCGCTCGCGCCGCTGGTGCTCGCCATCGTGCTCGGCGACAAGGCCGAGGAGGCCTTCCGGCAGTCGCTGCTGGGATCCCAGGGATCGCTCGCGATATTCTTCTCCAACGGACTGGTCGGCACCATCATGGCGCTCGGGTTGATCGCGCTGTTCTGGTCGGCGATCCAGCAGGGCTACAACCGGTTGCGGGCGGTCGCCGCGTAACTCGCCCCTACTCCGATAGTTGAGCTACAAATATCCTCTGCTGCGTCGTATTGTCGCTGCAGCGATTTGCCTTGCTTCTACAGGCTTTTTTCGTCGATCGCTGGGCTACCAGCGAGCACGGGGTCGATGAATCCGCTTGTCTATTGGCATATCATATACCAAACTCCGCATAGCTGTTAGGACAAAAATAGACAGCCCTGGAGGAAACATGACGGACTTGGCTCACGCGGGGGCGCCCGCATCTGCAAGAGTAAGCGACGCCTATCGCTGGACGCAGCTCGCGGTTGGCGTCCTGGCGATGGTGATGATCGCCAACTATCAATATGGCTGGACCTTCTTCGTCCCGGATATCGCCAAGACGTTCGGCTGGGATCGCGCCTCGATCCAGTGGGCCTTCACCCTGTTCGTGCTGTTCGAAACCTGGCTCGTGCCGGTCGAGGGCTGGTTCGTCGACAAATACGGCCCGCGCATCGTCGTGCTCGTCGGCGGCGTGCTCTGCGCGATCGGCTGGATGATCAACGCCTACGCCACCTCGCTCAACGGCTACTATCTCGGCATGATCATCGCGGGCATCGGCGCCGGCGGCGTCTACGGCACCTGCGTCGGCAACGCGCTGAAGTGGTTTCCGGACAAGCGCGGCCTCGCGGCAGGCATCACGGCAGCCGGCTTCGGCGCCGGCTCGGCGCTGACAGTCGCGCCGATCCAGGCTATGATCCGCGACTCCGGCTTTCAGACCACCTTCCTGTATTTCGGTCTCGGCCAGGGCATCATCATCGTCATCCTCGCCTTCTTCCTGTTCGCGCCCAAAGAAGGCCAGGTGCCGGCCGTTGCTCAGAATACGAACCTGGTGCAGAGCCGTCGCAACTACAACCCGACCGAAGTGATCCGTCAGCCGATTTTCTGGCTGATGTACTTCATGTTCGTGATCGTCGGCGCCGGCGGCCTGATGGTGACGGCCAACCTCAAGCCGATCGCCGGCGACTGGAAGGTCGACAACATTCCGGTGACGCTGATCGGCATGACCATGACGGCGGTGACTTTCGCAGCCACCATCGACCGCGTGCTGAACGGCCTGACGCGTCCGTTCTTCGGCTGGATCTCCGACAACATCGGCCGCGAGAACACGATGTTCATCGCGTTCGGCATGGAAGGCATCGGCATCTGGGCGCTGTACATGCTGGGCCATGATCCCGTGTGGTTCGTGATCCTCTCCGGCTTCGTGTTCTTCGCCTGGGGTGAGATCTACTCGCTCTTCCCCTCGACCTGCACCGACACGTTCGGCACCAAGTTCGCCACCACCAATGCCGGCCTGCTCTACACCGCCAAGGGCACGGCCGCGCTGCTGGTGCCGATCGCGAACTACATGCAGCAATCGAGCGGCAACTGGGATCGCGTCTTCATCATCGCGGCCGGCGCCAACATCCTGGCATCGATCCTCGCGATCGCGGTGCTCAAGCCCTGGCGGAGGGTCGTGGTGCAGAAATCGACGCTCTGACGCATCCCTTCGCGCTGCAACAAAAATAAAAAGAACGCTTCCAGATCGACGACGCTCGGCATTTTGCCGAGCGTTTTCTTTTGCTTGGCGGACGATTTCGGTCTCGCTGCAAAGCAACATGTCGCACCCTGTGTCGCAGGCCATATTGCGGACTGGAATATATTATACCAGAATGGTTCGGTGCGCAGATGAGGAGCGCGCTTGCAGCGGCATCCTCCAAGAGAGCGCGTTTGGGAGGACACATGGTTTCCAGCACAGAGGCAACACCGCCTGTCCAGGCACAGTCCAGCGGCTTCCGCTGGATCCAGCTCGCAATGGGCATCGTCTGCATGGCGATGATCGCCAACCTGCAATATGGCTGGACGCTGTTCGTCGATCCGATCGACGCGAAGTTTCACTGGGGTCGCACGGCGATCCAGCTCGCCTTCACGATCTTCGTCGTCACCGAAACCTGGCTCGTGCCGGTCGAGGCCTGGTTCGTCGACAAATACGGTCCGCGCGTCGTCATCATGTTCGGCGGCGTCATGATCTCGCTAGCCTGGATGCTGAACTCCTACGCCGACTCGCTCACCCTGCTCTACGCCGGCGCCGTCATCGGCGGCATCGGCGCGGGCGCGGTGTACGGCACCTGCGTCGGCAACGCGTTGAAATGGTTTCCCGACCGCCGCGGCCTCGCCGCTGGCGCCACCGCCGCGGGCTTCGGCGCCGGCGCCGCGCTGACCGTGGTGCCGATCGCCAGCATGATCGCCTCGAGCGGCTATCAGAGCGCCTTCTTCACCTTCGGCATCGGCCAGGGGCTGGTCGTGTTCGTGCTCGCGATCTTCCTGCGGCCGCCGACGGTTGCGGCGCCGACCCGCAAGAAGCAGCTCAATCTGCCGCAGAGCAAGATCGACTACACGCCGCCGCAGGTGCTGCGCACGCCGATCTTCTGGATCATGTATCTGGTGTTCGTCATGGTGGCCTCCGGCGGCCTGATGACCGCCGCCCAGATCGCCCCGATCGCCCACGACTTCAAGATCGCCAACGAGCCGGTGACGCTCGCCGGCTTCCAGATGGCGGCGCTGACCTTCGCGATCTCGCTCGATCGAATCTTCGACGGCTTCGGCCGCCCTGTGTTCGGCTGGATCTCCGACACGATCGGTCGCGAGCACACCATGTTCATCGCCTTCGGCACGGCCGCTTTGATGCTGCTGACGCTGTCGAGCTACGGGCACAATCCGATCGTGTTCGTGCTCGCGACCGCCGTCTATTTCGGCGTGTTCGGCGAAATCTACAGCCTGTTTCCGGCGACCTCGGGCGATACGTTCGGCAGCAAATACGCCGCGACCAACAACGGCATGCTCTACACCGCGAAGGGCACCGCCTCGCTGCTGGTCCCGCTCGCGAGCCTCGTCTCCGCAAAATATGGCTGGCAGGCCGTGTTCGTGATCGGCGTCGGGCTGAACGCGACGGCCGCATTGACGGCGCTGTTCGTGATCAAGCCGCTGCGCCGCGCCTTCATCCTCGGCAAGGAGCCGGTTACCGAGCCGGTGACGCAGGACGCCCGGATGGCGTGACGCCACTGTTTCTTCCCGCGACTTCAGGAGGCGCACCACGGTGCGCCTCCTTTTTTTTGCGCCGGAGCAGGACGCTGGCGCGTCATATTCGGCAGCTCCGGCAGTGTCGCTGACGTGTTTTTTCGGTGGCCGAGCGCACGAAAAGCCGTCAAACCCGATTGACTTCTGGCATAACGTATACCAGACTTCCCTCCGTTCACTATCAACAAACGGGAGGGTGCCATGAAAGTCGGAGACATCCTGCGCAACAAGACGGCGCGCGTGATCACGGTGCGAATGAACGAGACCGTCGGCGTCGCGGCGCAGCTGATGCGCGCCAGCAATGTCAGCGCCCTCGTCGTCAAGGACGTCGTCCGCACCGAAGGCAACACCGCGGCCGGCATGTTCACCGAACGCGACGTCGTACGCGCCATCGCCGAGCATGGCGCCGCCGGCGTCAACCTGAAGGTCTCGCAGTTGATCTCGCCGCAGCGGCTGATCTCCTGCAGCACCGAGGATACGCTCGAGCACGTGCGGCACCTGATGAGCGTGCACCACATCCGCCACCTCCCCGTCATCGTCGACTTCGCGCTCGCCGGCGTCATCAGCATGCGCGACGTCTCCAGCGCCTTCGACGAAGCGGAAGCTCCGGTCGCCGCCTGACGCGTCCAGCCCGGTCAGCGGAACCGGCTCATGACTGAGAGAGTCTTGTCGGAGCAGCGCGCCGCCTGTTAGGCGGTGCGCAGAGAGGAGCGGCACAGTAAGGTCGCCGCTCATGCCGACCCGACAGGATTCCTCGCGATGAAAGCCTATGTCTACGGCGCCCAGGGCGCCGCGATCACCGATATCGCCAAGCCCGCGCCGAAGGGCACGCAGGTCCTGGTGCGCGTGCGCGCCTGCGGCCTCAATCGCGCCGACCTCGGCATGACAAAGGGGCATGTGCATGGCGCCGCCGGCGGCGTCGGCACCGTGCTCGGCATGGAATGGGCCGGCGAGGTCGCCGAGCTCGGTCCCGACGCCAGGGGCGTCAAGATCGGCGACAAGGTCATGGGCTCGGGCAGCGCGGCGTTCGCCGAATACACCCTTGCCGACCATGGCCGCCTGTTCCACGCGCCGTCGAACATGAACTTCGACGAGGCTGCCACGCTCCCGATCGCGCTGACCACGATGCACAACGCCGTCATCACCAACGGCGCTTTGCAGCCGGGCCAGCGCGTGCTGGTGCAGGGCGCGAGCTCCGGCGTCGGCCTGATGGCGATGCAGATCGCAAAGCTCAAGGGCGCCTCGCTGGTGGTGGGCTCCTCGACCGATGCGATGCGCCGCCAACGGCTCAACGAGTTCGGCGCCGATCTCGCCATCGACTCCAGCGATCCCGCCTGGGTCGATCAGGTGCTACAGGCGACCAACGGCGAGGGCGTCGATCTGATCATCGACCAGGTGTCGGGCAAGGTCGCCAATCAGAACCTTGCCGCGACCAAGGTCCTCGGCCGCATCGTCAATGTCGGCCGGCTCGGCGGCACCCATGCCGACTTCAACTTCGACCTCCACGCGGCGCGCCGCATCACCTATGTCGGCGTCACCTTCCGCACCCGTTCGATCGAGGAGATCCGTACGATCTTCGACGAAGTGAAAAAGGACATCTGGAGTGCGGTCGAGCAGCGCACGCTGCGGCTGCCGATCGACCGCGTCTTCGCCTTCGACGATATTGGCGCGGCGTTCGCGCACATGGAGGCGAACAAGCATCTCGGCAAGATCGTGGTGACCTTGTGAACGCAAGCTTCTGAGATTTAGAAGCACTCGAAACAGCGCGCGGTCCACGCCCATGGACCGCGCGATCCTGGCTTTCATGGTGCGGCCTCGGCTGCTACATCCGCCGCCATGAGAGACGCCGCCTCCCATATCGATTCCGGGAAAACCCGTGTCGCCGCGATCTCGATCGCGGCGAGCGCCAGCATGGCCGCGGCGAAGTTCATCGTCGGCATCCTGATCGGCAGTCTCGCGCTCGTCTCCGAGGCACTGCACAGCGCCGTCGACGTCGTCGCCACCGTGATCACCTGGATGGTGGTTCGGGTATCGGACCGGCCGGCCGACGACGAGCATCATTACGGCCACGGCAAGCTGGAGAGCCTGTCGGCGCTCGGCGTCATCGCCCTGCTCTACGTGCTGGCCGGCGGCGTGCTGGTGGAATCCGTCAGCCGGCTGCGCGAGGCGGCGGCGCCGCCGTCGCTGTCGGCGATTCCGTTCGTGGTGCTGCTGGTCGACATCGCCGTCAACTTCTGGCGCGCCCGCGCGCTGCACCGCGCCGCGCACGAGACCCACAGCCAGGCGCTCGCCGCCGACGCGCTGCATTTCGCCTCCGACGTGCTCGGCTCGATCGCCGTCATCGCCGGCCTCGTCCTCACCGCGCTCGGGTTCTGGTGGGGGGATTCCGCCGCCGCGGTCGCGGTCGCCCTGATGATCTCCGTGCTCGGCCTGCGGCTGGCGCGCTCCACCGTAGAAACACTGCTCGACCGCGCGCCAGAGGGTGCGGCCGAGAAGGCGCGCGCCGCGATCCGTTCGATCAATGGCGTCGTCGATGTCGAGCGGCTACGGGTCCGGCTCGTCGGCGCGACGCATTTCGTCGACGCCACGGTGCAGGTGCCGCGCACCTACCCGATCGACCGCGTGCACGAGATCAAGCGCGATGCGCAGGCCGCAGTCGATGCCAGCCTGTCCGGCGCCGACGTCACCTTCACGACGGTGCCGGTCGCGCTCAGCAACGAGAGCGTCCGCGAGCGCATCATGGTGATCGCGCGCAATTCCGGCCTCGCGATCCATCACGTCACCGTCCATGACGTCGGTGGCCGCCTGATCGTCGCGATCGACCTCGAGGTCGACGGCGACATGAGCCTGTTCGGAGCGCATGCGATCGCGCACGAGTTGGAACGCAGCATCCGCGCCGAATTCGGCGCCGACGTCGAGGTCGACACCCATATCGAGCCGCTCGAGCCCGAGCTGCCATTCGGCGTCGATGCGCCGGCGCAGCGGATCGGCGAGATCGCCGAGGCCCTGCAGCGCCTCGCCGCCGAGACCGACATGTACGACGTGCACAATGTCCGCGTCCGCAACACCGAGGCCGGCGAGATCGTCAACTTCCACTGCCGCGCCGCACCGTCGATGAGCGTGCTGAAGGTGCACGACAATGTCGACCACATCGAGCGCGGGGTGCGTCGCGCCTTCCCGAGCGTCAAGCGCGTCATCAGTCACGCCGAGCCGCCGCACGGCTGAAGCATGAAAGTCATGCTGCGTTCCCGCTTCGGACTCACTCTGCCGGCTTTTCGCCATGGCAATTCCGCATTGGATAAGATTTATTAGCTTTTGCCAAATCGTTGACTCTCGACAGCCCGACAAATCTGGATTCAAATCAACTTGATTCGGAAGCGGCTGGGGCTCTTTCGAAATTCGGGTATCCAAGAAGTTTCGGGGGTCTTCAGCATGGCGCGTGCGCATGCCGCGAACGCGTGCGTCCAATCTTCTGATTCCATCAAAGGGTTGGCGCAATCGATCGCGAAACCGGCCTATCAAAGGCTACTGACTGCTGAGCCGGTATTGCGTCGTGCTGTCCCTACTTTGATCATCGCCTTTCTCGTCACCATCTGTCTCGGCGCCTTCGTCCAGGTGCTCGACCAGAGCCGTCAGAAGCGCGGCGCGACCAAGCGCGACCTGGCCGCGATCTCCGACCTGCTCGCCGACCGCATCGGTCATCTGGCGATGCGCCCGGACCGCATCGCCCACATCGAGCATCTGCAGAGCCTGCTGCCTGACCTGATCCCCGCCTGGGGAGCGGCGGCCGGACGCCACGTGATCGTCACCGGCGCCGACCACCGCATCCTGGCCCGGGTTCCGGTCGACGCAGCGCTCGGCGAGAACGACCGCATCCTCGATCTGATCTCGACCGCGCAGCTCTTGGCCACGCCCGGCCTGCAGGGCGCGGTCACCGAGATCACCTTACCGAACGGCCGTCCGGCCTTCGCGGTGTCGCAGTTGATCAAGGCGCTGCCCGGCCGCGTCGTCGTGATCCAGGAGAAGCTCGAGCCGATCTGGGGCTCGGACGCCGCGCTCTCGGTGACCTTGTCGGCGACGACGGGCTTTGTCGTGCTGATCCTGGGCTTCGCCTTCCACTGGCAGTCGACCCGCGCCCGCGAAGGCGACCTGATCAACGACGCGGTGCGTGGCCGCATCGACACCGCGCTCAACCGCGGCCGCTGCGGGCTGTGGGACTGGGACCTGTCGCGCGGGCGCATCTTCTGGTCGAACTCGATGTTCGCGATGCTCGGCCTCGAAAACCGCACCGACCTCCTCACCTTCGGCGAGGTCAACGCGCTGGTGAACTCGGACGACATCGACCTGTTCGCGATCGCCGACCAGCTCGTCGCCGGCGGCATCCACCAGATCGACCAGAGCTTCCGGATGCGCCACACCGAGGGCCACTGGATCTGGCTCCGGGTCCGTTGCGAGCTCAGCCAAGGCACCTCCGACTCCGGCCTGCACCTGATCGGCATCGCGGTCGACGTCACCGAGCAGAAGAGCCTGGTCGAGAAGACCGTCGAGGCCGACCTCCGCCTGCGGGACGCGATCGAGACGATCTCGGAAGCCTTCGTACTGTGGGACGCCAACAACCGGCTCGTGCTGTGCAACTCGCATTTCCAGAAGCTGCACAAGCTGCCGGACTCGGCCGTCACTCCCGGCACCTCCTATGAGACCGTCATCGAGGTCGGCAAGATGCCGGAGATCCGCACCCGGCTGCACGACCACAGCCAGCAGGCGCCGGGCGGGCGCACCTTCGAGGCCCAGCTCGACGACGGCAGCTGGCTGCACATCTCCGAGCGCCGCACCAAGGACGGCGGCTACGTCTCGGTCGGCACCGACATCACCCGCATCAAGGAGCACGAGCAGAAGCTCGTCGACAACGACCTGCGCCTGCGCGCCACCGTGATCGACCTGCAGCGCTCGCAGAGCGCGCTGGAGCGCCAGGCGATCGAGCTCGCCGACCTCGCCGAGAAGTACTCGCAGGAAAAGACCCGCGCCGAGGAAGCCAACCAGACCAAGTCGAAATTCCTCGCCAACATGAGCCACGAGCTGCGCACGCCGCTCAACGCCATCATCGGCTTCTCCGAGATCATGGGCAGTGGCATGTTCGGCTCGCTCGGCTCGGAGAAGTATCAGGAGTACTGCCACGACATCCTGACCTCTGGTCAGTATCTGCTCGAAGTAATCAACGACATCCTCGACATGTCGAAGATCGAGGCCGGCCGCATGAAGCTCGACATGGAGCCGCTGGACCTCGCCAAGACGCTGGCCGAATCCCTGCGCGTCGTCTCCGGCCGCGCCCAGGACAAGAGCCTCGTGCTCGACGCCGACATCGGAGGCAGCATCCCCGTCGTCGCCGACCGCCGCGCCACCAAGCAGATCATGGTCAACCTGCTGTCCAACGCGGTGAAGTTCACCCCCGAAGGCGGCCGGGTCACGATGCGCAGCCGCGTGTTCGAGGACAAGGTCGTGCTCATCATCGCCGACACCGGCATCGGCATCCCCGCCCAGTCGCTGGCGCGGCTCGGCCGACCGTTCGAGCAGGTCGAGAGCCAGATGACCAAGACCTATCACGGCTCCGGCCTGGGGCTCGCGATCGCCCGCTCGCTGGCCCAGCTGCACGGCGGCTCGATGCGGCTGCGCTCGCGGCTGGAGTTCGGCACCGTGGTCCGCGTCACCCTGCCCCGCGACGCCCATAAGGCAACAGCGAGCATCTCCGTCGCGGCATGAGTTGCGTGCGTGGTGCCGTAGGGTGGGCAAAGGCGCGCCCGCGAGACGCGCGTTGAGCTGTGCTCTCTCGCGCGCCGTGCTCACCGATGTTCGCGACGCAGACGGTGGGCACGCGCCGCCCTGCGGGCGGCTCTTTGCCCACCCTACGCCAGCTACAAAAACGTCGTCCTGCACGGCTGCATCGACAAAGACCGCTGTCGTCCCAGCAACCTCTCGCGGTACATGACGCCCAAGGTCTGCAATCATCTGCCCTTTTCGCCGCGTGCGCTGACATCGGCCTCGCACTTAGTAAGCAACATTAGCAGAATGTGGTATTGACGCACCTGCGCATCGGCAACTAAGGCAATCGCTCCGAAATCTGGAGTGCCGAGCGTGATCATCGCCTTCATTGTCGCCGCCTTTGCCTATCGTTTCGCCATGCTCGCCGTCTCGATCCGCAACGAGAAGCGGCTGCGCGCCAACGGCGCGACCGAATACGGAGCATCGGTTTCGCGCTGGCTTGCGATCGCCCATGTCGCCTTCTACCTCGCCGCGACGACCGAGGGCCTTGTCCGCGACGCCCCGGTCGACGCCGTCAGCATCACGGGGTTCGTGATCTATCTGTTCGGTGCGGTGATGCTGTTCGTGGTGTCACGGCTGCTCGGCCGGTTTTGGACCGTCAAGCTGATGATCGCGCGGGATCATGCGCTGGTGACGCATCCGCTGTTCCGGATGGTCCGCCACCCCAACTACTTCCTCAACATCCTGCCCGAGCTGATCGGCTACGCCCTGACGCTGCACGCCTATGTCACGCTCGTGGTCGGCATGACCATCTATGCCGTGCCGCTCGTCTTGCGCATCCGGCAGGAGGAGAAAGTGATGCGGGAGAGGTTTGCGGGCTATTAGTCCTGCCACGCCACGATCACCCTCAATTCGGGGGGCGTCAATGGGAGGGCGCGAAGCGGCCTCGCTGACGATGGAAGCTGGAACTCCATATGGTTCGGGACGGCGGATTCCGGGTTCAAGGCCTATAGGTCTTGCCCCGGAACGATGGTGGCTGTCTGACACGTCGGTCGCAGAAAGCGCAATTTTGACCAAGTGCACTGCCACCGGCCTGTGCGAGTTCTCGGGTGAACATCATCACGACGGAGAACGATCAGATGCTGAAGCGTATATGGCGCGGCTGGACCAGGGCGGCGGATGCCGATGCCTATGAGGAGCTGCTGCGGTCGACAATCTTTCCGGCCATTGTGGATCAGGCAATCGAAGGATTTCTAGGCATCGAGCTGCTGCGCAGACCGCTGGAGGCCGAGGTCGAATTCGTGACGATCATGACCTTCGTCGATCAGGCGGCGGTGGTTCGCTTTGCAGGTCCAGCGCGTGACACGGCGGTGGTGCCGCCCGCGGCGCGGAAGCTGCTCAGCCGCTATGACAGCCATGCCGCGCATTATGAGCTGAAGACCACGCGCCACGCGCAAGGTCAGGGTTCCCCGACCGCATGAGAGCCCGAAGTCTGCCGATGACGCCAGCGAGGTCGGTGACGACGCCGACCGTCGCCACGGCAGCAACCTGGATTGCCTCGTTGCGCTCGCAATGACGAGAGGAGCCAGTTTGCGCCGTCATGGCGAGCGCAATCCGGGGCCATTGTTCACCGTCGGTGGTGAGACACGGCGTCAGCGGCAACTCAGCTGCCGGACATGCGCCTCACGCCTGCAGGCTCGGTGCGACCTCGCGCGCGACCTGCACCAGGGCTGCGATCAGCGGCGTCATCGGGTCACGCTGCGGGATGACGAGGCCGATCTGGTAGTTGATCACGGGATCGATGATCGGGATCGAGCGCACCTTGTCGGCGAGGCCGAGCGTCTCGGCAAGCTTGGCCGGCATCACACTGGCCCAGCGGCCGGTCTTCACATGGGTGTAGAGCACGAGCAGCGAGTTCGAGGTGAGCGTTGGCGTGACGTCGTTACCGGCGGCGCGCAGCGCGCGGTCGATGATGCGGCGGTTCTGCATGTCCGGCGTCAGCAGGCACAGCGGCACCTGCCCGACCTCCTGCCAAGTCACCTGCTCGCGATCGCCGAACATCGCGTCGGGCGCGGTCAGCAGGCGGTAGCTTTCGTTGTAGAGCGGGATGGTGCGGACACGGCCGATCGGCTCGTTCTCGATGTAGGTCAGGCCGGCATCGACCTCGAGATTCTCCAAGAGGCCGAGCACGTCGGCCGACGTGCACGACATGATGCGGAACCGGACCTCCGGATGCTTGGCGCGGAACGGCGTCGTCAGCGAGGCCACCATGCCGAGCACGGTCGGCACCGCCGCGATGCGGATCTCGCCCGACAGCTTGTCCTTGAGGCCGTTGATCTCCTGGCGCATCGCACGGAAGTCGCCGACGATCCGGCGCGCCCAATCCAGCGTTCGCTCGCCTTCGGGCGTGAACCCCTGGAACCGCGATCCCCGCTGCACCAGCATCACGCCAAGGATCTCCTCCAGCTGCTTGATGCTGGTCGACATGGTCGGCTGGGTGACGCCGCACGCCTCCGCCGCCCGGCCAAAATGACGCTCCTTGGCCAACGCCAGCAGCAGTTCGAGCTTGTCGATCAAGAGGTCGGCCTTCCAGCGGTTGAACGGCCCGGTTCCGCACGTTTTCGGCGTTGCCAGCCATGGTGAAACCCTATCACGACGAGGGGGGCGCCGACATGGTAAAACACGCCGCAGCCCTGTCGCGCGAACGCCTGTTTTTCGTCAACTTCTAGCTATCTCTCGATTGCGTTTCGCTATCGCAGCACGGGACTGCTTTATTGATATCTCGAGCAATTCCAATTTGGATGTGCGAAACGCTTGCAACGCAGAATCGGGATCAGGATGACGCCGGTGTACGAAAGTTGGGACGCGGCGCGCGGCGCCGAGATCATCGCCGAACATAGCAGCATGGAGGGCGCAACCTTGCCCATCCTCCATGCGTTGCAGGAGACGTTCGGCTACGTGCCGGAGGATGCCATTCCGATGATCGCGTCCGCCCTGAACCTGTCGCGCGCCGAGGTTTACGGCGTGTTCACGTTCTACCATGATTTCCGCGCCAAGAAGGCCGGTCGTCACGTGCTGAAGCTGTGCCGCGCCGAAGCCTGCCAGGCCGCCGGCGGTGATGCGCTCGCGGCGCGCGCCGAGGCCAAGCTCGGCGTCGCCCTCGGCAACACCACGGCTGACGAGCGCGTCACGCTCGAGCCGATCTACTGTCTCGGCCTGTGCGCAACCGCGCCGTCGGCCATGCTCGATGGACGCCTGGTCGGCCGGCTCGACGAGGCCCGGATCGATGCTCTCGTCTCGGAGGCCCAGCGATGAGCGTGCGTCTTTTTGTCCCGTGTGATGCCGGCGCGCTCGCTGTCGGCGCCGATGAGGTCGCGCAGGCGCTGCACAAGGCGGCGCTGGAGCGCAATGTCGACATCGAGATCGTCCGCAACGGCTCGCGTGGGTTGTATTGGCTGGAGCCGCTGGTCGAACTGGAGACGGCGCAGGGCCGCTTCGGCTTTGGTCCCGTGACCGCTGAGGACGTGCCGTCGCTGCTGGATGCGATCATCGCCGACAAGTCGCACAAGCTCTCGCTCGGCCTGACCGAGGAGATCCCGTGGCTGAAGCGGCAGACCCGCCTCACCTTCGCCCGCTGCGGCATCGTCGATCCGCTGTCACTCGAGGACTATCGCGCCCATGGCGGCTACAAGGGTCTCACGCGCGCGCTGACGCTGTCGCCGGATGCGGTCATTGCCGAGGTCACGACGTCGGGCCTGCGCGGCCGCGGCGGCGCCGGCTTCCCGACCGGCATCAAGTGGAAGACGGTGGCGCAGACGGCGGCCGACCGCAAATACGTCATCTGCAACGCCGACGAGGGCGACAGCGGCACCTTCGCCGACCGCATGCTGATGGAAGGCGATCCCTTCGTGCTGATCGAAGGCATGACCATCTGCGGCATCGCGGTGGGCGCCACCAAGGGCTACATCTACACGCGCTCCGAATATCCGCACGCGATCGCCACCATGACCAAGGCGATCGACATCGCCCGGAAGGCCGGCCTGCTCGGCGACAAGATCGCCGGCTCCAACCACACCTTTGATCTCGAGGTGCGCACCGGCGCCGGCGCCTATGTTTGCGGCGAAGAGACCGCGCTGATGGAAAGCCTCGAAGGCAAGCGCGGGCTGGTTCGCGCCAAGCCGCCGCTGCCCGCCCATCATGGCCTGTTCGGCAAGCCGACCGTGGTCAACAACCTGCTATCGTTCGCCGCGATCCCCTTCATCCTCAATGAAGGCGCCAAGGCCTATGCCGATTTCGGCATGGGGCGCTCGCGCGGCACGATGCCGATCCAGATCGCCGGCAACGTCAAGTTCGGCGGCCTGTTCGAGACCGCGTTCGGCATCACGCTGGGCGAACTCGTCGACGACGTCGGCGGCGGCACCCTCACTGGCCGCCCTGTCCGCGCGGTGCAGGTCGGCGGGCCGCTCGGCGCCTACTTCCCGCGTGCGCTGTTCGACACGCCGTTCGACTACGAGGCGTTCGCGGCCAAGGACGGCCTGATCGGCCATGGCGGCATCGTCGTGTTCGACGACACCGTCGACATGTCGAAGCAGGCACGCTTCGCGATGGAGTTCTGCGCCATCGAATCCTGCGGCAAGTGCACGCCGTGCCGCATCGGCTCGACCCGCGGCGCCGAGACCATCGACAAGATCCGCCGCGGCGAGCGCGTCGCCGAGAATATCGCTCTGGTCGAGGACCTCTGCGGCACTATGAAGCTCGGCTCGCTGTGCGCACTTGGCGGCTTCACGCCCTACCCTGTGCTATCAGCGCTCAGGCACTTCCGCGAAGATTTCGGACCCCAGCAGCCGCGCCTGCAGGCCGCGGAATAGGCTATCGGGAAAGGACACCGACCATGTCGCTCATCCACGAAACCGATTACGGCACGCCCCGCTCCAAGTCCGAGACGATGGTCACGCTCACCATCGACGGTCAGAGCATCACCGTTCCCGAAGGCACCTCGATCATGCGCGCGGCCATGGAGGCCGGCACGCAGATCCCGAAGCTGTGCGCGACCGACATGGTCGATGCGTTCGGCTCCTGCCGCCTCTGCCTCGTCGAGGTCGAAGGCCGTGCCGGCACCCCGGCCTCCTGCACCACACCGGTGGCCGCGGGCCTCGTCGTCCACACCCAGACCGAGCGGCTGAAGAAGCTGCGCAAGGGCGTGATGGAGCTCTACATCTCCGACCATCCGCTCGACTGTCTGACCTGCGCCGCGAATGGCGATTGCGAGCTGCAGGACATGGCCGGCGCGGTCGGCCTGCGCGACGTCCGCTACGGCAACCAGGGTGAGAACCACGTGTTCGCTGACGCCTGCGGCGAGGCCAATCCGGCCTGGCTGCCGAAGGACGAATCGAACCCCTATTTCACCTACGATCCATCCAAGTGCATCGTCTGCTCGCGCTGCGTCCGTGCCTGCGAGGAGGTCCAGGGCACGTTCGCGCTGACCATCTCCGGCCGCGGCTTCGACAGCCGGGTGTCGCCGGGCATGAGCGAGAGCTTCCTCGGCTCGGAATGCGTGTCCTGCGGCGCCTGCGTGCAGGCCTGCCCGACCGCGACCCTGACCGAGAAGAGCGTGATCGAGATCGGCCAGCCCGAGCATTCCGCCGTCACCACCTGCGCCTATTGCGGCGTCGGCTGCACCTTCAAGGCCGAGATGCGCGGCGAAGAAGTCGTGCGCATGATGCCCTACAAGGACGGCAAGGCCAATCGCGGCCATTCCTGCGTCAAGGGCCGCTTCGCCTATGGCTATGCGACCCACAAGGAACGCATCCTCAAGCCGATGATCCGCGAGACCATCGACCAGCCCTGGCGCGAGGTCTCCTACGACGAGGCCTTCAAGTTCGCAGCCGACAAGCTGCGCGGCATCCAGGCGAAGCATGGCCGCGACTCGATCGGCGGCATCACCTCGTCCCGCTGCACCAACGAAGAGACCTATCTGGTGCAAAAGCTGATCCGCGCCGGCTTCGGCAACAACAACGTGGACACCTGCGCCCGCGTCTGCCACTCGCCGACCGGCTACGGCCTTGCCACCACCTTCGGCACCTCGGCCGGCACGCAGGACTTCGACTCGGTCGAGGACAGCGACGTCATCATGGTGATCGGCGCCAACCCGACCGATGCGCATCCGGTGTTCGGCTCGCGCATGAAGAAGCGGCTGCGCCAGGGCGCCAAGCTGATCGTCGTCGATCCGCGCAAGATCGACCTCGTGAAGTCAGCGCACATCAAGGCGGACTATCATCTGCCACTGCTGCCCGGCACCAACGTCGCCATCCTGACCGCGCTGGCGCATGTCATCGTCACCGAAGGCCTCGTCAACGAGACCTTCGTGCGCGAGCGCTGCGACTGGAGCGAGTTCCAGGACTGGGCCGAGTTCGTCGCGCTCGAGAAGAACAGCCCCGAGGCGATCGCCAGCATTTCCGGCGTGGACCCGGAAGCGATCCGCGGCGCGGCCCGGCTCTACGCCAAGGGCGGCAACGGCGCGATCTATTACGGCCTCGGCGTGACCGAGCACAGCCAGGGCTCGACCACGGTGATCGCGATCGCCAACCTCGCGATGGCGACCGGCAATATCGGCCGCCGCGGCGTCGGTGTGAACCCGCTGCGTGGCCAGAACAACGTGCAGGGCTCGTGCGACATGGGCTCGTTCCCGCACGAGCTGCCGGGCTACCGGCACATCTCGGGCGACGCCGTGCGCGACCAGTTCGAGGCGATGTGGAACGTCAAGCTCAACCCTGAGCCGGGCCTGCGCATCCCGAACATGTTCGACTCCGCGATCGAAGGCACCTTCATGGGCCTCTACGTGCAGGGCGAGGACATCCTGCAGTCGGATCCCAACACCACGCATGTGGTGCAGGCGCTGTCGTCGATGGAGTGCGTCATCGTCCAGGACCTGTTCCTGAACGAGACCGCCAACTACGCCCACGTGTTCCTGCCCGGCTCGACCTTCCTGGAGAAGGACGGCACCTTCACCAACGCCGAGCGCCGCATCCAGCGCGTGCGCAAGGTGATGAGCCCGCGCAACGGCCTCGCCGATTGGGAGGTCACGATCGGTCTCGCCAAGGCGATGGGCTTCGAGATGAAGTACAACCATCCGTCCGAGATCATGGACGAGATCGCGGCGCTGACGCCGACCTTTGCCGGCGTTTCCTACCAGAAGCTCGAGGAGATGGGCTCGGTGCAGTGGCCCTGCAACGAGAAGTTCCCCGAGGGCTCGCCGATCATGCATGTCGACGGCTTCGTCCGCGGCAAGGGCAAGTTCGTGGTCACCGAGTATGTCGCGACCGACGAGCGCACCGGCCCGCGCTTCCCGCTGCTGCTGACCACCGGCCGCATTCTGTCGCAGTACAATGTCGGCGCTCAGACAAGGCGCACCGACAACGTGGTGTGGCATGGCGAGGACGTGCTGGAGATCCATCCGCACGACGCCGAGCAGCGCGGCATCCGCGACGGCGACTGGGTGCGGCTGACCAGCCGCGCCGGCGAGACCACGCTGCATGCGCTGATCTCCGAGCGCGTGGCGCCGGGGGTGGTCTACACCACCTTCCACCACCCGCTGACCCAGGCCAACGTCATCACGACAGACTATTCGGACTGGGCGACCAACTGTCCGGAGTACAAGGTCACGGCGGTGCAGGTGTCGCAGTCCAACGGCCCGTCGGACTGGCAGAAGGCCTATGACGAGCAGGCCCGCAACTCGCGTCGCATCGCCCCGATCGTGGAGGCGGCGGAGTAGCATGACCGATGCAGTGCGCATCGCGGATCGTCTGGTCTGGCGCGACGGAGCCCTCACCGAGGGCCACCGCCGCGTGCCGGAGGAGACCGCGGTCGCGCTGACCTATAATGGCGGCACCCAGGCCGTCATGATGGCGACCCCGCAGGATCTCACCGACTTCGCCGTCGGCTTCAGCCTCAACGAGGGCATCATCGCCAGCCGCGACGACATCATCTCGCTCGATGTCGTCGAGCTCACCGACGGCATCGAGCTCAGGATGTGGCTGCCGCCGGAGCTTGCTGCGCGCATGGCAGAGCGCCGGCGCAGCCTCGCCGGTCCCACCGGCTGCGGACTATGCGGCATCGACTCCATCGCGGAAGCGGTGCGGCCGGTGGCGCGCGTGCCCGCGGGCCGGCGCTTCGCACCGCGCGACGTCATGACCGCGCTCGCCGCGATCGAGCCGCTGCAGAAGCTCAATCGCGAGACCCGCGCCGTGCACGCCGCGGCGTTCTGGACGCCGGCGCGCGGCATCGTTGCGCTCCGCGAGGATGTCGGCCGCCACAATGCGCTCGACAAGCTCGCCGGCCACCTCGCGCAGGCGCGAAGCATTGCGACCGAAGGCATCGTGCTCATGACGAGCCGCGTCTCCGTCGAGCTGGTGCAGAAGGCCGCGGCTATGGGCGCCCCCGTTCTGGTCGCAGTGTCAGCACCGACCGCGCTCGCCATCCGCATGGCCGAGTCCGCGGGGATCACGCTGATTGCGGTGGCCCGCAACGACGGCTTCGAAATCTTCACCCATCCCGACCGGATCGTCGCGAGCGCCGAGACCGGCGCGCGATCAACACAGACGGACAACACCCATGTCGCATAACCCCTCCGAGCGCCTCGTCTACATGGCCAACCAGATCGGCAAGTTCTTCCAGAGCCAGGGCCAGGAGAAGGAGGTCGCCGGCGTCGCCGAGCACATCAAGAAGTTCTGGGACCCGCGGATGCTCAAGACGATCTATGCGCACCACGACGCCGGCGGCGCCGGCCTCGACCCGGCGGTCAAGGAAGCGATCGGCCGGCTGAAGCAGGCGGCGGTCGCCAAGGAAAAGGCATAGGCGGCCGGCTGTCCTACCGCGCGCCTGGTCCGGTCATCCCTCCACGAGTGCGGTGAACACGCGCCGCACCTCGGTCTGCGTTTCGCGCAGCCTCGCCTCGAGCGCCGAGAAATCCGGCGCGTCGCCCGCCCGGGTCATCACCCGCAGCAGGTCCTCGCCGGCCTGATCCGGCTTGAACTTGTCGCTGACGCACAGCCGCACGATCTGCGTCAGATCGTGATAGAGCCGCGCGGCCTGACGCAGGATCACGGCTTCAGCACGCGGTAGCACGCCGAGCCGCTCGGCATTGTCCAGCACCGCAAGCGTGCTGACATCGAGAATCTCCGGCGTCGTCGCGGCATGGACGAGCTGCAGATATTGCGCGACGAAGTCGATGTCGACCATGCCGCCGGCGGCGTGCTTGAGATCCCACAGATCGGCCTCGCCCTTCTCGGCGGCGATCGCGCGGCGCATGTCGGCGACGTCGCGCGCGATCGCGCTCCTGTCGCGCGGCCGGCGCAGCGCCGCCTGGATGATCTCCTCGATGCGCGCCCGAAACGCCGGCGACGCCGAGATCACCCGCGCGCGCGTCAGCGCCATGTGCTCCCAGGTCCACGCCTCCTGCTCCTGATAATGCGCGAAGGAATTGATGTGCGAGGCCAGCGGACCGGCGCGACCCGACGGCCGCAGCCGCATGTCGATGTCGTAGAGCACGCCGTAATTGGTGCGCGACGTGAAAGCCGAAATCAGCCGCTGGGTGAAGCGTGCAAAATAGTGCGCGCCCTGCAGCGAGCGCTCGCCGTCGGAATCCGGCGCGTCGGCATCGAAATCATACAGCAAAATCAGGTCGAGATCGGACGAGGCCGTCATCTCGCGCGCGCCGAGCCGCCCCATCGCGACGATCGCGGTCTCCTGGCCCTTGATGCGGCCATGCTGGGCGGCAAAGCGGTCGGTCACGAGATCATGCACGGTGTGCACGATGCCCTCGGCGACATCGGCGAACGCGGTGCCGGCCTGCTGCGCCGACACCGTCCCGGAGAGGATGCGCGTGCCGATCAGGAACAGGCTCTCCTGGCCGAACAGCCTGAGACGATCGAGAAACTCCTCATAGGTCCCGGCATCCTGCAGCGTCGACGCCAGCCGCTCCGACAATTCACGCCGGTCCGGGATGGCGCCGAAGAAGCGCGGATCGATCAGGCCGTCCATCAGCCGCGGCTGCCGCGCCAGCATGTCGCCGAGCCGAGGCGCCGCCCCGAGCACGAGCGCAACGAGCGCAACGAGGTCGCGGTTCTGCCCGAGCAGGGTGATCAGGCGGCCGCCAAGCTGCAGTGCCTGCAGGAAACGGTCGAACGCGACGACCGCGCGATCCGGCTCGTCGGCATGGGCGAGCCCATCGATCAGCGCAGGCAGGAAATCGGTGAACGCGGTGCGCGTCGCATCGGTGCGGAACACGCGGTACTCGCCCGCGAGCCATTGCTGCAGGGTCTTGGCGACCATCACGGGATCGCGGAAGCCCAATGCGGCAAGATGCTCCATCAGGCGCGGTTCGTCGGGACCGGCGCCGTAGTTCACCGCCGGCAGGCTGACGGTGCCGGTGGGATCGCCCTCGAACAGCCGGGCGTAGTGTCCCTGCACGACGTCGAGATGGAACAGCAGATCGGTCGCGAACCGCTCGCGGCTGTCGTAGCCGAAGAAGCATGCGAAGCGGCTCACGCCCTCGACATCGTCGGGCAGGCTGTGGATCTGCTCGTCCGCCATCATCTGCAGCCGGTGCTCGACCCGGCGCAGGAACTCATAGGCCGTGGTGAGCTCGTCACGCGCCTGCTCCGTGATCCAATTGCTGGCGGTGAGCACGTCGAGCGCCTGCAGGGTCGGACGCACCCGCAGCTCGGGGTGTCTTCCACCGGCGATCAGTTGCTGGGTCTGGGCGAAGAACTCGATCTCGCGAATGCCGCCGCGCCCGACCTTGACGTTGTGGCCCTCGACCGCGATCTCGCTGTGGCCGCGATAGACCTGCATCTGCCGCTTCATGTCGTGGACGTCGGTCAGCGCCTGGAAGTCGAGATGCTTGCGCCACACGAAGGGCGACAACTCGGCCAGCATCGCCTCGCCCGCGACGACGTCGCCGGCGCAGACCCGCGCCTTGATCATCGCGGCGCGCTCCCAGGTGCGGCCCTCGCGCTCGTAGTAGTGCAGCGCCGCCTCGGTCGACATCGCCACCTGCGTCGAGGCCGGATCCGGCCGCAGCCGGAGATCGACGCGGAACACATAGCCGTCCGCGGTGCGGCTCTGCAGCAGCCGCGCCATCGCTTGCGTCACGCGGACGAAGAACGGCTGCGGCTCGATGTCGCGCGCCAGCGAATTGACCTCGGGGTCGAAGAACACGATCAGGTCGATGTCGCTCGAATAGTTGAGCTCGCCCGCGCCCATCTTGCCCATCGCGAGCACGAACAGGCCGCTGCCCTGCTCCGGATCGTCGGCATCAACGGGCGCAAGCCGGCCGCGCACCGTCTCCAGGCGCAGCAGATACCGCAGCGCCATCTGCACCGAGGACACCGCGACGTCGGTCAGCCCCGCCGTCACCTGCATCACCGGCCACACGCCGCCGATGTCGCACAGCGCGATCAGCAGCGCCGCCTCGGATTTCAGCCGCCGCAGCAGGCTCATCACCTCGGTTTCGCTGGAGGCGGCGAACACCTCGCGGCCGGTGCGGGCGATCAGCTCGGAAAGGTGCGCCTGCGGGTCGCAGCGCAAGAGACGGTCCAGGCGATGGCCGTCGGCGCGCACGAGATCGAACAGATAGGGCGAGCACTCGGCAATCCCGAGCAGGATGGTTCGCGGCCAGCCGCCGGCGAGCAGCGCGCGGAGCGAGACGGCCAAGGACGGCTCGAGCTCGGCGAGCCACTCGTGAAGCCGGTGTTCGGCTTTGTCGGGCGCACGGACATGCGGGCCGGCAACGAAACGTTCGGCCAGCATCTGCCCGTCCGCGTTTCCCGGCGCGGAGGAGGTCATGCGGCCTTCTGTGGCACATCCTGCGCCGGCGCCGCAAGCTTCGCGGGCACGCCGGCACCGGCCGGCAGCACCAGGGTCGCGACAAGGCCCGGCCTGGCATCGCCGAGCCGGAGCTCGCCGCCATGCAGGGTCGCCACCGCGGAGGCGAGGCTGAGGCCGAGGCCGGACCCCGGCAAGGTGCGGGACGCCTCCAGCCGGACGAAACGCTCGACGGCGCGCTTGCGCTCGGCCTCGGGAATGCCCTCGCCATGATCGGTGACGCTGAGCAGCACCTGTCCGCCCTCGCGCCGCGCCTCGATCAGGATCTCGCGGCTATCAGCGGCGGCGGCGGCATCGAGCGGCAGCGCCGCCGGATTGCCGTATTTGATCGCGTTCTCGACGAGATTGGCGAGCGCCTGGCTGATCAGCTCGCGATTGCCATGCACCGGCGCGGCCGCGGCCTTGACCCGCAACGTCATCTCATTGTCCTCGGCCAGCGGCTCGTACAATTCGTGGATGCCGCCGGCGACCTCGGCCGCGTCGAACTCGACCATGTCGCCGCGCGCCTGCCCGGACTCCGCCCGCGCGATCATCAAGAGCGCATTGAAGGTCCGGATCAGGCCGTCGGATTCCTCGATCGTGCGCTCCAGCGCGGCGCGATATTCGTCCTCGGAGCGCGACTTCGCCAGCGCCTCCTCGGCGCGGTTGCGCAGCCGCGTCAGCGGCGTCTTCAGGTCATGCGCGATGTTGTCGGAGACCTCCTTGAGGCCGGTCATCAGCGCCTCGATGCGCTCCAGCATCGCGTTGAGATTTTCGGCCAGGCGATCGAGCTCGTCGCCGCTGCGCCCGACCGGCAGACGGCCGGAGAGATCGCCATCCATGATCCGCCGCGTCGTGCCGGTCATGGCATCGATCCGGTGCAGCACGCGCCGCGCGACGAAGATGCCGCCGCCGATGCCGAGCACGACCACCACCAGCACCGACCATTGCGCCGCCTTGGCAACGATGCCGAACAGGCGGCGGCGCTCCTCGAGATCGCGGCCGATCAAAAGCCGAAAACCGCTGGAGAGCTGCGTGACATAGACCAGCGCGCGGTGGCTGTGCTCGGTGCTGTCGTCGAGCCGCCGGTAGAACGTCTCCGACCAGCCGGACGAGCCCATCACGCCCGGCGCGAGCGAGCCGACATTGCCGGCGATCGCCTGCCCGGTCGGCGTTGTGATGAGATAGAGATTGGCGCCGGGCCGCAGCGCGCGGCTCTCGATCGCGCCGACGATTCCGCGCAGGCCCCAGCGGGCGAAGATGTCGGTCATCTCGCTGATCTCGGAGGTGACCGTGGTCGAGATCTGCTCGGTGATGAGGCGGCGGGTGTTCCAGGCGAAATAGCCGAGCAGCGAGGCGGCGAACAGCGCAAACAACAGCAGATAGACCAGCGTCAGCCGGAACGCCGTGGTGCGGATCAGCTTACCGAAGGCCGTCACGGATCATATACCCCGCGCCGCGGATGGTATGGAGCAGCGGGCGGTCGAACCCCTTGTCGATCTTGGAGCGCAGCCGCGAGATGTGGACGTCGATCACGTTGGTCTGCGGATCGAAGTGATAATCCCAGACGTTCTCGAGCAGCATCGTGCGCGTGACCACCTGCCCCGCGTGCTTCATCAGGTATTCGAGCAGGCGGAACTCGCGCGGCTGCAGGGTCAGCTCGTCCTTGCCGCGCGCAACCCTGTGAGAAAGACGGTCGAGCTCGAGATCGCCGACCTTGTAGGTCGTCTCCTCGGCCGGGCCGCCGTGGCGGCGCGACAGCACCTCGACGCGGGCGAGCAGCTCGGCAAAGGCGTAGGGCTTCGGCAGATAGTCGTCGCCGCCGGCGCGCAGGCCCTTGATGCGGTCATCGACCTGGCCGAGCGCCGACAGAATGAGCACCGGCGTCCGGTTGCCCTCGTCGCGCAGCGCGCCGATCAGCGACAGGCCGTCGCGCTTGGGCAGCATGCGGTCGACCACCAGCACGTCGTAATCCCCGCTTTCGGCCATGGCGAGCCCCTCCTCGCCGTCGCTGGCGAGGTCTGCGACATGTCCGACCTCGCGGAACGCCTTGACCAGATAGTCGGCGGACTCGCGGTCGTCTTCGATGATCAGGAGGCGCATTGCGGAAACGGGGGCGGTGGTCACGGTTGGTGTCCATCTACATGGACCGGCCGCGGTTTCCGTGCAAGGCGGCGTGGGCCCGGGGTTGATCGGCAGCAAAGTGGGCGGTGAGGTTGGGGGACCTCACCGCCCGAGTTCCTTCCGACGGAGGGGGGCGTTGTCCAACGGAAGGTCTGTGGAAGCGGAACTTTAAGCCCGCCCCAGGAAGAGCCGCCGACGCGGGGGCACTTGCCGGCGGCCTCCCATCTCGTAAGGGCTCTTAGCCCTTGGCCAGCGGCACCGCGACGAAGCGCGACTGGCCGCCGCTCTTCACGCGCATCAGCACGCTGTTCTTGTTGTCGGCCTTCGCGGCGTTGATGGCCTCGCGGACGTCACCGGCAGAGGTCACCGACTTGCCCGCGACCTCCAGGATGACGTCGCCTTCCTTGAAGCCGCGATCGGCGGCCGCGCTCTTCGGATCGACCTCGGTGACGACGACGCCGTCCTTGCCGGCGCCGGCGACGCTCGAAGCGGGCGCGACGGTCATGCCGAGCTTCGGCACGTCGGCGCCGCGGGTCGGGCTCGCATTGTCGCCGCCGGTGTCGGCCTTGGCCTCGATCGTGTTCGGCAGCTTGCCGAGCGTCAGGTTGATGGTCTTCTCCTGGCCCTTCTGCAGGACGTTGAGCTTGACCGAGGCGCCCGGCGCAATGCCGCCGATGGTGCGGGCGAGCTCACGCGCGTCCTTCACCGGCTCGCCATTGACCGCGGTGATGACGTCGCCGGACTGGATGCCGGCCTTCGCCGCCGGACCATTGGCCTGGGGCTCTGCGACCAGCGCGCCCTCGGCCTTCTTCATGCCGAGGCTGTCGGCGATATCCTGCGTCACCGGCTGGATCTGCACGCCGATCCAGCCGCGGCTGACCGAGCCGCTGTCCTTGAGCTGCGCGATCACACTCTTCACCGTCGAGGCGGGGATCGAGAACGCGATGCCGACGCTGCCGCCGGACGGCGAATAGATCGCGGTGTTGACGCCGACCACATTGCCGTCGACATCGAACGCCGGACCGCCGGAGTTGCCCTTGTTCACGGGCGCGTCGATCTGGATGAAATCGTCATAGGGGCCGTTGCCGATGTCGCGGCCCACCGCCGAGACGATGCCGGCCGTCACCGTGCCGCCGAGGCCGAACGGATTGCCGACCGCCAGCACCCAGTCGCCGATGCGCGGCTTGCCGTCGGCGAGCTTGGCGAACGGGAAGTTGGTGCTGCCCTCCACCTTGATCAGCGCGAGATCCGTGCGCTGGTCGGTGCCGATCACCTTGGCGCTGTAGGTCTTGCCGTCGTCGGTCGTCACCTCGACCTTGTTGGCGCCGTCGACCACGTGGTTGTTGGTCACGGCATAGCCGTCGGCGGAGATGAAGAAGCCGGAGCCCTGCCCGGTCACGGCGCGACCACCGCCGCGGCCGCCGCGGCCCGGCATGCCGGGAATGCCGTTCTCACCGCCGAAGCGGCGGAAGAAGCGCTCCATCGGCGAGCCCGGCTGGAACGGCGTATCGTCGTCGCTGTCGTCCTTGGCGACCTTCTCCGCGATGTTGACCTTGACCGAAATCACCGACGGCTTCACCCGCTCCACGATGTCGGCAAAGCCGACGGGGCGCGCGACCTTGCTGACCTCGTTGGCGACCTGCGCGTGCGCCGAGGTCGAGAACAGATCGACCGGCGCCCCCTGCGGCGACAGGCCATAGGCGGCGACGCCGAGGCCCGCGACCACGGAGGCCATCAGCGCGAACTTGCGCGCCGAGAACAGCCCGCGCCGGGGCTGGCGATAGGACGGAAGCGAGGACAGGTCGGTCGGACGGTCAGTCATACGGTTTTCTCCGCAAGCGATTTTGGTCAAGGTCTAAACTGGGGTCCCGGGCTGTGCGCCCCGTTCGCCAGTGAAGATGGGGGCCGCCGCCTTACGGCGTGCTGGCTGCGGCGTTAAACTTCTGTAATGGACGGACACGAACACTGCGGCGGAATGGCGCAGATGGTGGAGCGCGGGTGAAAAGACGTTTGCGCCCAATAACTTGCCAAAGCCTCGGCCGCCCTCTGGCCGCCATCATTTTGGCCGCTCCAACCAAAGTCGCACCCAGCGACGGCCCGACCGGGCCGCTCGGCCGGGCGATGACAGTTAGGCGAAAGCCGCCGCTCCACTCCATCCTGTCATTCCCCGCGAAAGCGGGGAATCCAGCACGCCGAGCCCTCTCGGTTCAACAATGACCGCTCCGGCGTACTGGATCCCCCGCTTTCGCGGAGGATGACAGTGGAGTGTGAGGCACACCGCCTGTCCCAATCTCCGTCATTGCGAGCGCAGCGAAGCAATCCAGGGTGGTGGGCGGGACTCTGGATTGCTTCGCTGCGCTCGCAATGACGCGGAGAGATCTCGATCCACACTATCAAACAGCACTTGGAGAACATAACCGAGAGACGAGCCCCATCATCCTCGCGACGCATCCCGCGCCCGAGCTATGCCCTTGAACTCGTGCCCTCACGTCGAGGGCACAGGGAAGGCCGGGCGCTGGCCGATCGGGATAGGGGGGAGTCTCGCGACTCCACCCCTCCCACACCACCGTACATACGGATCACGTATACGGCGGTTCGGCGGATTAAGCGGCTTTGCGGGCTGCGAGGAAAGGCAGGCCGAGTGAGGCGAACAAGGACCTTGGCAGAGCGTTGGCCAGTGCGGCGCTGTTGGCGAGCCGCCAGGGACCACGTGGGTTGCCGGCGGTTTTAAGCGCCGTCTCCCGGTCGACGCCGCGGCGTCGCAGCTCGTCGAAGCGAGTAGGACCGCACTTCCATTGGGTCCAGACGACGGCGCGCAACCGCCGCCTGATCCACTCATCGAGCTTGCGCAACACCGACGGCGTCTCGCAGAACCCGAAGTAGCCGCGCCATCCCTTCAGATACAGCGCCAGCTTCTCGATGATCTGCTCCAGGCTTCGGCCAGACTGTCGCCCCGTCAGCTCCCGAACTCTCGCCTTGCAACGGGCAATGGCCTCAGGCGCGATGCGCCGGCGCGGCTTCTTCCCCTGCGTAAAGCTGAAGCCCAGGAACTTGCGGTGGCTCGGTCTGGCGACCGCGCTCTTGGCCCTGTTCACCTTGAGCTCGAGGCGCCGTTCCAGGAATCTCTCGATGCTCGCCATCACCCGCTCGCCCGCCTTCCGACTGCGCACATAGATGTTGCAGTCGTCGGCATAGCGCACGAAGCGATGACCTCGCCTCTCCAGCTCCTTGTCCAGCACGTCCAGCATCAGGTTCGACAGCAGCGGCGAGAGCGGCCCGCCTTGCGGCGTTCCTTCCTCCGTCGGGCTGACCAGCCCTCCCTCCAGCACGCCCGCAGTCAGGAAGCCGCGGATCAGCTTCAGGAGTCGCTTGTCGGCAACCCGCTTGGCGACCAGCCCCATCAGGATGTCGTGATTGACCCGGTCGAAGAACTTCTCCAGATCGATATCCACCACGACCGCGTGCCGGGACGCAATGTAGGTCTGCGCCTTCGCCACCGCCTGATGCGCCGAGCGGCCCGGCCGGAAGCCGAAGCTCGTCTCGGAGAACGTCCGATCCCATTCGCTTTGCAGCACCTGCAGAACCGCCTGCTGGATGAAGCGGTCGAGCACCGTCGGGATGCCGAGCAGCCTGACGCCGCCCGATGCCTTCGGAATCTCGACACGCCGCACCGGCTGCGGCTTGTAGGTGCCGTCGAGCAGTTGGGCGCGGATCGCGAGCCAGTTCACCTTCAGGTAGGCCGGCAGATCATCCACGGTCATCCCGTCGACCCCCGCCGCGCCCTTGTTGCGCTTCACTCGGTCCAATGCCTTCTTCAGGTTCTCACGTGCGACGATCCTTTCCATCGACGGTCCCGCGACCGCCGTCTGATCGAGACAGGCTTTCGCCGCGCGAGCTTCGGCCGCCCCGGCGCCGGCCCGCGGGGCTTCACCCCTCGGTCCGGGGCGAGGGTTCAGATTGCTCTGAGCTTCCTGCCGCATTGGGTCGTGCGAGATCACCGCTCCACCAGAACTTCCATCGTTCGGGCCTTCGGCGGTACGCTGCCGCCTACTATGCCCTCTGCTGACTTCTGCGTCGCGTTCAGATCGCCTTGCAACGACCTCAGTCCCGTTGCCGGGACACGACGCAGATCTCCCGAGGTAAGACCGACCGCCTTCACCGCATGCCCGTCGGATCTACCACCCCGCCCCTTGATGACCGTGGACTTCGCGATTGGTGGCTCGCTCGTCCGGCCGGGTAGGCCTCACATCCGATGTTTGTTCATCGGGCCGCGGCTTTGCTCCACGCTGTCTTCAGACCCCACCTCGCGATGACGCCCTTGCGCTTCGCTAATCCTTCGCCGCCATCAGGCTGGATAGAGGACTTCCACCTCCAAGCTGTCGTTCATACTCGGCACACCGCCCGTGGCCCGCCTGCGGAAAAAAATGCAGGCGGCAGGTACCACAGGTCTGGCCGAACACGCCCGGCCCTCCCTGTGCGATGGTGTTAACGATTATACGTGATCTCCCCGGGGACCGGCTGTCTTGCCCCCGTCACCGGCGGATCATCACCACCGGCTTGGCCGCAGCATCGGGCGACCAGGACCACACGATTTCCCGTCCGCGATCCGCCGTTCGTCGGCGAGGCCAAAGCCCCGCTGCGGCAGCCCGCGTCCATCGCATTCCGAAACCCGCGTCCGTGACGATCGCGATACGCTCCCTCAGCGGAACGGAATGGGTGGAGGATAAGGGTGATTTGGGGTGCGAGGCAAGAGGATTTTTGATTTTCGGAAGTTTTGACGACATCTCCGAAGATCTGGATGACCTGGGAGGGGGGCGGAGCCAAGGATGATGGACTAAAGCTTCCAGGGCCAATCCCGCCGTAACCAGCCAAATTCTGTTCGCCACAGCTATCGATTGTCGCGGGGGAGTGAATCGCGGCGACTTTCGTGATAGTTGAGTGATAGCGGAAAGAAGGGCACACCCTTCAGTTTGGATTTGAGGCGATGCTCACAGGACTGCAAGTTCAGAATTTTAGATCGCTTCGAGACGCTTCCGTTTCCAAACTGAAGCGATTAAATTTGGTGACCGGAAGAAATGCTGGCGGAAAGACGTCCCTTCTTGAGGCAGTGTTCCTCAACTGCGGTGGGGCAAACGCGAACCTACTATTCTCAATCAACACGTTTAGGGGCGACACGGTTCTTCACGCCGAGACTGACCGGGTTTTCTCTACCTGCTTCTCCAATCTTGATATCCGCAAGACGATCACGATTTCGGCCGACGAGAAGCGTCAGCTTAAATCTCGCCCCCGCGTTCTCACCATTGACGGCCAAACAAGCACTCAGACAAAACTGGGCCAAGCACGTCCGTCAACGTTCCTCTCTGGAGTGCATGTGCGCTTTAGCGGTGCCAACGGGAAGTCTTCCTCAACTGTGAGCATGGAATATTCGGATCCCACGTTGCCTGTTGGTTTGCCGCCTGCTTCTCCAATTCATCATACCGGCGGCCCTAACCCGAAGGACGTAATATTTGGACAATTCTTGTCTCCGTACGTCCGTGAGGCGTACCACGAAACCTACAATCAGCTAACCGAGGTCATTAAGGAGAAGGGAGTGGAGAGCCTTTTGAAGACTCTTCAGCTCATTCAGGCCGACATTCACGGGTTAGAAGCTCTCACGGAGCAGGGCCAACCAATGATCTATGTGGATACCGGTGCATCAAAACTGCTGCCTGCCTCAGTCCTTGGAGCCGGCTTCTTTCACGTCCTTCGACTGGCGCTGTCAATGTCTCGAATAGAAAGGGGCATATTGCTGATCGATGAATTGGAAGATGGCTTGCACTATAAGACTTTTCCGCGCGTACTCTCCGCCATCATTGACTTTCTGGAACACGGAAAAGATACGCAAGCATTTATCACTACCCATTCGTCAGAGCTGATCGATTCTGCGCTCAAAGTAGTCCAAGAACGAGGGTTCAATGATTTTTGCCTTCTGAACATGACCCGCTCGGACGACGGCACGAAGATCGCATATTTCAGTCCGGATGAAGTTGCGTATGCCAAGGAGCTTGAGGCGGAGCTGCGTTGATGAGCTCTTATTATCTGAAGAAATTTGATCTCGCGGCCAAGCCGAAAACCACTCATCTATTCCTAGCAGAGGGCGAGGCTGAAGTCGGGCTAGTGGATCAATATCTCAATCAGATCGGTGCAGATTTTGAGACAACTAGCATACTGTGTTTTCGTGGATTGACCAAAGCTGCTACATTTGTTCCGACCCTCGCAAAGTTAATGGAGAAGGGCGCAACCGGACTTGATCAGCTTCGAGGGATTGGGATGCTCGCCGATTCAGAGAACGATCCCGTCGCACGTCTCAATATGGCTATTCAATTTGGCGTCGCATTAGCCTTTCCTAGCTGCTCTGGTGACATTCGAGACTTAGGTAGGCACGAAAGCAGAAACCGCAGGTTTGCAGTTTCACTTTCGCCCGCAAACGACAAGGTGGGCCGGATTGAAAACTTGGTTCTAGCCGAAGTCGCTAACGACGACGTATTCAAGTGTGTTGAGCAGAGCTTCGCATGCATAGCCGCCGCCAACGGCACCGAGGTGGACGAAAAAGCCAAAGTTCAAATGTTCATAAGCGCGAAAATCAATAGTAGTATGGCCGGCATACAACATGCCTTCGCGAAGGGCATTTTTCAGTGTGCGGCTCCGGTGTACGATCCAGTCCGATCTATGCTTGATTACATTCTGGCGGCTTAGCGGGCAGGCCGCGCACCAGCCAATGGCGAAACCTAAATCAAACGACACGCGCAGAAATTTGTAACGCACTAGTACTAATCCGCCCTGCTAATCCGTCGTCGGCGCAACTCTCCTCCCCCTCACGCCGCCTGCAACGACCCCAGGAACCTACTCACCTCGCGCTTCAGCCTCCCGCTCTCCGCCGACAACGACCTTGCCGCCGTCAGCACCCGCGCCGACGCTGACCCCGTCTCCGACGCCCCCCGCTGCACGTCGTCGATGTCGCGGGAGATGCGCTGGGTACCGTTGGCGGCGTGCCGAATGTTGCGGGAGACCTCCTGGGTGGCGGCGCCTTGCTCTTCCACGGCGGCGGAGATTTCCGACAGGCGGCCGATGGTGCTGCCGATCTCCTTGATCGAGCCGACCGACTCCTCGGTGGCGGCCTGGATGCCGGAGACCTGCTGGGCGATCTCACCGGTGGCCTTTGCGGTCTGATCGGCCAGCGCCTTGACCTCGGCGGCGACCACCGCGAAGCCGCGGCCGGCCTCGACGGCGCGCGCCGCCTCGATGGTGGCGTTGAGCGCCTGGAGGCTGGTCTGGCCGGCGATGGTGGAGGTCGGCAGGCGTCGCCCGGATGAGCGCAGCGATATCCGGATTCATATCGACAGGGCGTGAGACCCCCGATGTCGCTTTCGCTCATCCGGGCTGCGAGACCGCCGCTATGACGCGAGCGGGCACCACACCCGCCGCTGTCGTCCCTGCGAACGCAGGGACCCATACTCCGTGACGGTCGTGGTGAAACAAGACTGGTCCGGCATCACGCGCAACGACATCTCCCTGGGGTTATGGGTCCCTGCGTTCGCAGGGACGACAGTGGAGAGCTGGGTAGCGGTGTCGCGTTATGACGACAACTTGTAGGGCGGCTTAGCCGCAGGCGTAAGCCGCCACGATCCAAGCTCGGTCTGCAGTGGCGGATTACGCTGCGCTAATCCGCCCTACTCGACCGAACGCGTCGCCCGGATGAGCGCAGCGATGTCCGGATTCGCCTCGAGAGCGCGTGAGACCCCGGATGTCGCTTCGCTCATCCGGGCTACGGGCGAGGTGCCCGCTACTAGCTCGCCTTGACGCTGACAATGAACGCATCCACCTCGCGCTTCAGCGTCTCGGCCTGTTGCGACAGCTCGCCGGCGGCGTCGCGAGCCTCAGAGGCGAGGCGGCCGGTTTCGGCCGAGGTGGACGTGATCTGGGCGATGTGGTTGGAGACGTCGAGGGTGCCGCGGGCGGCTTCCTGGACGCTCTTGGAGATGTCCTGGGTGGCGTTGCGCTGCTGCGAGGTGTCGACCTCGATGCCGGACATGATGGCGCTGATCTCGGAGAGCGTGGTCGAGATGCCGTCGATGGCGCCGCGGGTCTCGGCGGTGATGCCCTGGATGCTGGCGACGTGGGCGGAGATCTCGTCGGTCGCCTTGCTGGTCTGGTTGGCGAGGTTCTTCACCTCCGACGCCACGACCGAGAAGCCCCTGCCGGCCTCGCCGGCGCGGGCGGCCTCGATGGTGGCGTTCAGCGCCAGCAGGTTGGTCTGCGAGGCGATCGCCTGCACCAGCTGGACGACGGCGCCGATCTTCTCGGCGGCGTCCGACAGCGAATGGATGGTGTTCTTGCTCTTCTCGGCCTGCGACGCCGCGCCCTCGGCGCGCTGGGTGGCGTCGGAGACGCGGCGGCTGATGGTGCCGATCGAGCTCGACATCTCCTCGGCCGAGCCGGCCACCGTCTGGACGCTGCGATTGGCGTGGTTGGCGGCGGCCTCGACCGCATTGGCTTTAGCAGAGGTGTCGTTGGCGGCGCGCGACAGGGTCTCGGCATTGCTCTTCAGCCGGACCGCCGAGGACGCCACGCTGCCGACGACGCTGGCGACGAGCTCGTTGAAGGAGTGGATGCGGCCGTCGAGAAAGCGCGAACGCTCGCCCTGGCGCTGCGCCTCCTGCAGCTCGCGCTCCGTGAGGCGCTGGCGCTCGATGCCGTTGGTCTTGAACACCTCCAGCGCGCCGGCGAGCTGGCCGATCTCGTTGCTGAGGCCGAGGCCGGGAATGCGCGTGTCGAATTTCTGGTCGGCGACGTCGCGCATGGCGCTGACCATCGCGGCGAGCGGGCGCAGGATGCCGTTCTGCACGGCGGCGTAGGTCATCAGGCAGACGGCGCTGGCGAACACGGCAATGGCGACGCAGGCCATGAGGAAGTAGGAGAACGCCGAATGCGCCTGCTGATAGGTCAGCATCGCATGATCACGCGCGGGGCCGCTGAGACTGGCGAAATCCGACGACAGGCTGGTGATCTGGTTGTTGAGATAGAGCACCGCGATGAAGCCGGTGCCGCCGCCGATCGCCAACAGCATGAGGAGAGAGGCCACGACGCCCCCCACGAGGAAGCGGATCGTCAGATTACTGTTGGAGAACATCGGCTTTGCCCGGGTACGTCAGACGGAATGTCAACGCACACTTCCAGACAAAGGTAAAATAAGATGAAAGCACGGGGGCGGGGCGAGCACGGGGTTTTGCGGGCTACCGGCCGAAGCAAGATGGAGCATCGAAGGCGTGCTGGACGCTGACCATGAGCACTCCGGCCACGTTCTGCCTTCCGCTCCTCACCCTGAGGAGCCCGCCGCAGGCGGGCGTCTCGAAGGGCGAGGCCCGCGCTGTGGCCTCATGGTTCGAGACGGCGCTGCGCGCCTCCTCACCATGAGGGTGAGCTCCGAAACCGGCGCGGCGCATCGACCATGAGTCGCGCACTTCATGTCGCCGGCGGCTGCTTTTCCGCGGCCATCAGCGCCGCAAGCCGCGCCTCCTCGTCGGCCGTCAGCTTCGGCGTGGCCTCCGGGCCGCGCTGGCCGCGGCGGCGCACCTGCAGCCACAGCGCGAGGCCGCCGCCGAGCAGCAGCACCGGCGGCAGCAGCCACAGCAACAGGGTCTGGCGCTCGAAGCGCGGCTTCAGCAGCACGAACTGGCCGTAGCGCGCGACCAGGAAATCCAGCACTTGATTGTCACTATCACCGGCGGCGAGACGCTCGCGCACCAGGAGGCGCAGGTCGCGCGCCAGCGGCGCATCGGAATCGTCGATCGACTGGTTCTGGCAGACCATGCAGCGCAGCTCGCGCGACAGAGCGCGGGCGCGCTGCTCCTTGGCCGTGTCGGCCATGACCTCGTCGGGCTGCACCGCATGCGCCACCGGCGCGGCGAGCAGCAGCAGCGCGAGCGCCGCGAGACCGAGAATGCGTCGCATCCGCCCTACTCCGCCGGCTGCAGCGCGTGCGCGGCACGCGCCGGCCGCGGCGCACCGACACGGAGACGACGATCGGACAGCGACAGCAGGCCGCCGAACGCCATCAGCACCGGACCGAACCAGATCAGCAGCACGAGCGGCTTGTGATAGATGCGCACGGCGAGGCCGCCGTCGGCGGTGGCGTCGCCGAGCGAGACGTAGAGCTGGCTGACGCCGCGGGTCATCAGCGCGGCTTCCGTCGTCGACATGCCGCGGGTGGCGAAGCTGCGCTTGCTCGGCGTCAGGACGCTGAGCTGCCTGCCGTCCTCGCTGATGACGAAGGTGCTGACGACCTCGCTGAAGTTCGGGCCCTGGCGCTGGGTCATGCCGTCGAACTTGATCTGGTAGCCGGCGAGATTGCGGACGTCGCCGGGACGGAGCGTGCTGATCAGCTCGCTGTTCCAGGTGGTCTCGCAGACGATGCCGAGCAGCGCGACGCCGAGGCCGGCATGCGCGAACGCCGTGCCCCACACCGAGCGCGGCAGGCCGCGGGTCCGGTGCAGCGCGGTCCTGAACGGCACGCGGGCCACGCCGCTGCGCTCGACCAGATCAACGACGGAGCCGGTGATGACGAACACACCGAGGCCGATGCCAACAGGCGCCAGCGCGCTGCCGCCGCGCGCCCACGCCCAGACGATCGCGATCGCCACCAGCGCGGTGATGCCGGCCGCGAGCAGCCGCTGCATCGCGGCGACGAGATCGCCGCGCTTCCAGGCCAGCATCGGGCCGAACGGCACCATCAGCAGCAGCAGCGCGAACAAGGGGCCGAAGGTGATGTTGTAGAAGGGCGCGCCGACCGAGAGCTTGAAGTCGAGCGCCTCCATGATCACCGGATAGAGCGTGCCGAACAGCACGGTGGCACAGGACACGGTGAGCAGCAGATTGTTCAAGACCAGCGCGCCCTCGCGCGAGATCGGCGCGAACAGGCCGCCCTGCTTCAGCGCGGTGGCCCGGCCGGCGAACAGCGTCAGGCTGCCGCCGATGAACAGCACGAGGATGCCGAGGATGAAGACGCCGCGCGTGGGATCGCTGGCGAAAGCGTGCACCGAGGTGATGACGCCGGAGCGCACCAGGAAGGTGCCGAGCAGGGACAGCGAGAAGGTCAGGATCGACAGCAGGATGGTCCAGACCTTGAGCGCGTTGCGCTTCTCCATGACGACGGCGGAGTGCAGCAGCGCGGTGCCGGCGAGCCAGGGCATCAGCGAGGCGTTCTCGACCGGGTCCCAGAACCACCAGCCGCCCCAGCCGAGCTCGTAATAGGCCCAGTACGAGCCCATGGCGATGCCGAGCGTCAGAAATATCCAGGCCATCAGGGTCCACGGCCGCACCCAGCGCGCCCAGGCGGCATCGATGCGGCCCTCGATCAGCGCGGCGATGGCGAACGAGAACGAGATCGAGAAGCCGACATAGCCGAGATAGAGCATCGGCGGATGCACGGCGAGGCCAATGTCCTGCAAGACAGGGTTGAGGTCGCGGCCCTCGATCGGCGGGGTGGCGAGCCGCGTGAACGGGTTCGAGGTGGTCAGGATGAACAGATAGAACGCGGTCGCGACCCAGGCCTGCACCGCGAGGACGCGGGCGCGCAACGACAGCGGCAGATTGTTGCCGAAGGCCGCGACCATGGCGCCGAACAGCGCCAGGATCGACACCCACAGCAGCATCGAGCCTTCGTGGTTGCCCCACACGCCGGTGACCTTGTAGAGCAGCGGCTTCATCGAGTGCGAGTTCTCGAACACGTTGGCGACGGAGAAATCCGAGGTCACGTGCAGGGTGATCAGCGCGATGAAGGACAGGCCGGCGAACAGCAATTGCGCCAGCGCCGCCGAGCGGCCGACATTCATCAGCGCGACGTCGCGCTGGGCGGCGCCGAGCATCGGCACGGTGGACTGGATCAGCGCCAGCGCGAGCGCCAGCACCAGGGCATAATGTCCGCTCTCTGCGATCACTGCGTCGCTCCTGCCGCGCTCTTGTCAGCTCCCTCGCGCATCGACACCGGGCTTGGTGTGGCTGCGCCGGCTGGCTTGGCGCCGGCTTGCGGCTTGCCGTAATCGTCCTTCCAATGGCCCTGCTTCTTCAGGCTGTCGGCGACTTCCTTGGGCATGTAGGTCTCGTCATGCTTGGCGAGCACGGTGTCGGCCTTGAACACGCCGTTGGCATCGAGCGCGCCCTCGGCGACGACGCCCTGCCCTTCGCGGAACAGGTCCGGCAGGATGCCCTTGTAGGCGACCGGCAGCTTGGCCCCGCCGTCGGCGACCTCGAAGCTGATGTCGAGATCGTCGCCGCGCTTCAGCGAGCCCGGCTGCACCAGTCCACCGAGCCGGAAGCGCTTGCCCGGGCCGATATGCTTCTCCGCCACCATGGTCGGGGTCGAGAAGAACACGATGGAGTCGCGCAGCGCGTTGAGCACCAGCCCTGCCGCGACCGCGAGCACGAACAGCGCACCGCCGATGATCGTCAAACGCCTCTGCTTGCGTGTCATCCCGTCATCCCGTTGGCGGCGGAAGCGCCGCTCATCCATCCAAGCCGAAAGTCTTCACGCCCTCGTTGAGCTGCCGCAACCGCTCGGCATCGCCGGACACCGCCTGCCGCGCATCCGACAGCGCCCCCTTGGCCTTGTCGAGATCGCCCATCACGACATAGGCGCGCACCAGGCGCAGCCAGCCCTCGACGTCGTCGCCATTCTGCTTCAGCCGCGCCGCCAGCCGGTCGACCATGCCGCGGATCATCGTCTCGCGGTCACCGTCGCTCATGCTCTTGGCCGCGGCCATCGCCTCGCTCGGCAGCGCCGGCACCTCGCCGCCGCCGACCCGGCCGAGCGCCGCCGTCACCAGCGGCCGCCACGGCGCATCCGCCGGCGCCTTGCCCAGCATCGCCCGCCAGATCGCGCCCGCATCGTCCTTGCGGCCGTCCTGCTCGGCGGCGAGACCGAGGTAGTAGTTCGACTTCGGCTCGTCGGCCTCGAGCGCATGGGCCCGCTCGAACTCGGCCTTGGCCTCGGCGGTGACGACGCCGCCGGCGGCGGCCGTGATCACCTCGCCGAGATCGGCGCGCTTGGCCGCGCCGTCGCCGGCATAGGTGATCATGTTGCGATAGGCCCGAATCGCGTCATCGGTGCGGCCGAGCCGTGCCAGCACCGGGGCGAGCACGGTCCAGCCGCGGCCGTCGGTCGGATTCTTCTGCAGATGCTGCTCGACCTGCGACACCAGCGTTTCCAGCGGCTGCGTCCCGGTGGGCGGCGCCGCGCGTGCGGTGAGCGGGAAATCCGGCAGTTGCGGCGAGCCGAGCGGCAAATAGACCGCGAGCGCCACGATCGGCACGCCGATCAGCGCCAGCACGGCCGACGCGCGGCGCAGGCCGAGGCTCGGCTTCACCGTGGCCTCGCCCTCCTGGTCCGCGGCGGCCAAAAGGCGGCGGCTGATCTCGACCCGCGCGGCCTCGGCTTCGACCTTGCCGATCAGCCCGGTTTCGACGTCGCGCTCGATCTCGGCCAGCTGGTCCTTGTAGACGACGACCTCGCGACCGTCCGACGAGGCCCGCGCGCCCAGGCCGAGCGGCAGCAGGACGGCGAAGATCGCCGCGGCCGTCATCACGGCGAACACGAACCAGAGAGTCATCGGACAGAGTTCCAGTCAGCGCCCACCGGCAGGCGCGCCTCGCGCCGCTTTTAACCAGCACCGTTCCCGGCGGCAATTCACATTTGCCGCCGTGGTAGCCCAGCCGTCCGCGCCAAAAAACTCAGGAGGATTACGTAATTAGGGGACCTCGAACTCGGCGCTCTTGGCGAGATAGCTGCCGCGCCCGTTCAGGGCCACCAGGAAATAGGTCCCCGGCCTGACATGGTCGGTGAGCCTGATCCGCAGCGACCCGACCGGGACCGGAGACGCGATGGTGGTGACGGGATCGGCGAGTGGCGCCCCGCTCGTCTTGTCGACGAGCACGACCTTCGCCTTGATCATGAGGTTGCGATAGGTCGCGCGAACGACGCGGTTCTCGACCTCGACGAAGTTGATGACGGAAATCATGGTCTTGATGAAAAAGGATGGAACCTGGCGGGAACCTATGCGTGGCCCCGGGGCGGGGTCAACCTGAAATTGCAAAATCAAAAACGTAAACAGATTAGCAGAAAATCTCAGCCGGCGCGCGAGGATTTTCGCTCGCCGTTCATCGCGTTCTCGGCCGCCCTGCTCATCAATTGGGCGTAGTCGTTGCCGAACAGGACGTGACAGAAGCGGATCGCCGCCGACACCTGCGACTGTCGATAAGCGCGCGCCCGCGCATCGCCCGAGCGCAGCGACTGCACCAGCGCTTCGGTGGCCTTCTCGACATATTGCTGCAGGTCGGAATAGGTCCGCAGCGTCACCTCGTTGATCGCGAGCTCGCTGGCATAGTTGCGGCAGACGGCGACGAACTCGATCAGCGCCGCCACCTCCTCGACCTCGCTGCCGTCGACGCCGGCGCCGGCCGGAATGTCCTTGTCGGCGCGCTGGCGCAGGATGCGGCGGACGCGGCCCGGCACGCTGTCGATCTCCGATTGCAGGGCATTGGAGATGTCGGCGCGGATCGCGGTGAGCTGCTTGCCCCAGTTCGATTCCGAGCGCAGGTCGAGCTCGGTGCGCAGGCCGCGAACGCCGTCATGCAGCGTCTTCAGCGTATCGCCGAGATTGGAGAAATGACCGCGCCGGATGTCGGCGCGCAGCACCGAGGCGAGCCCGGCGAGATCGTTGAGCGCGATGGTGACGGCGACGCCGAACGGAGTCGCCGCCACGCGGATCTCGTCGTCCGATGCCGCGATCTTGGTGGCGAGCCGGATGATCTGCCAGGGCGCGGCGAGCCGCTGCATCACCAGCGACAATGCGAACGGCAGCATCGAGGGCGTCTGCAGCGACGGCACGTTGATGGCTTCGGTGACGGAGGCAATCTGCGAATCGCCGAGCACGCGGATGATGCCGGGCAACCGGCCGTTGAGGCCGTCGAGCGCCTCGCGATTCTGCAGCACCAGCCCGATCGGCAGGAGATCCTCGATCACGCTGGGCGCGCCGATGCGGGCCAGCGCGCGCTGGCGGTCGCCGGTCGCGTTGGGGCCGACGAGGTTCATCAGCGCGTCGGCGGCGGCGCGCTGCAGCTTGCGCGCGGCCATCTCGACCTCGCGCGAACTGTCGCTGGAGACCGCCATCGCGGCCTCGAATTCGGCGTAGCGCTCCGGCGCGCCTTCGCGGCCGAGCCACTGCCAGACCGGCAGCAGCGAGGCACGGCGGATCTGGCCGGGACGGAGAGGACCGGTGGAATCGGTGAGGAACGGGTCGAGCGGCCGGAACAGCCGACGCGGGCCATCGCCGCTCTGGCGGCGCTCCTCGCGGGCCTGCGGACGGGCGATCTCGATGGCGGGTTGGGGCCGCACCGGGTCGGCAGATGGAGCGGGAGCCGGCGGCGCGACGGGACGCACCACCTTGCGCAGCTGCTCGAGCACCAGGGTCGCCACGGCGACGTCCTGGCCGCGCTCGATGGCGCGCTCGAATTCGCGCATCAGGAGCGACTGCGCGTTCGGCGGCAGCTGCCCGAGATATTCCCTTAACCGCTCGTGAGCTGTCTGACCCATGCGCCGGCGTGCAAATTTCCACGGCGAGAGCGCACATCGCGCACCCCTGCCCGAACCATAGCGTCCGCGGTATTAAGAACACCTTTAGGATGGCGAAATTCGCCGCCCCGTCAAACGCCGGGCAATCTCAGCTCCGCCCGCAGTCCGCCGGTCGGGGCATCGCCCAGGGTCAGGCGGCCGCCATAGAGCGCGGCCAGATCGGTGACGATCGACAGCCCGAGCCCCGATCCCGGCTTGGATTCGTCCAGGCGCTGGCCGCGCCGCAGCACCTGAGCGCGCTCGGCGGCCGAGAGGCCGCGGCCATCGTCGTCGACCACGATCCGCAGCATCGGCGACGCCCCGGACTGGGCCGGCGGCTCCACCGTGAGCTCGACCGAAACCCGCGAAGCCGCCCATTTGCAGGCATTGTCGACCAGATTGCCGACCATCTCCTCCAGATCCTGGCGCTCGCCGCGAAACCTCGCGGCGGGATCGGCGGTCGCCTCGACCACGATGCTGCGGTCGCGGTAGATCTTTTCCATGGTGCGCCGCAGCGCCTCGATGGCCGGCGCCACCTCCGTCACGGTGGATACGATGGTGACACGCGCGGCGATCCGCGCCCGCTCGAGGTGGTGGGCGACCTGGTCGCGCATGACGTCCGCCTGCTCCATGACCTTGGCCGCGAAGGGGTCCGCCGCATGGGTCGCCGCTTCATTCACGATGACGGAGAGCGGCGTCTTGATGGCATGGGCGAGATTGCCGACATGCGTGCGCGCCCGCTCGACGATCTCGCGATTGGCATCGATCAGCGCATTGGTCTCGCGGGCCAGCGGCGCGATCTCGACCGGAAACTCCCCTTCCAGCCGCTCGGCGCGCCCGGACCGGATGTCGGCGATCGATTCGGAGATGCGTTTCAGCGGCGCGAGGCCATAGCGGACCTGGAAGATGGTCGTGAGCAGCAGCACGATCCCGAGCGCCGTGAAGGTGCCGCCGAGGTAATAGTCGAAGCTGCGGGTCTCGTCGAAGATCTCCGAGGCATCGCCGGCGACGCTGACCAGGAACTTACCGTCGGAGCCGAGATCCACCGGGCGCTCGACCATGCGCAGGTCCTGGTTCTCCGGCCCCTCGACATAGCCGATCCGGATCCCGGCCGCCGTGAGCTCGACCCCCTGCTCCTCCAGCTTGGGCAGCTTCTTGTCCCACAGCGAGCGCGAGGCCCGTACCTCCGGCTTCTCGGCGTCGGTACGGGTGATCTGCCAGTACCAGCCGGACAGCGGCAGCTCGAACAGCGGCTCACCCAATGACTGGAATTGGCGGTCCGGCGGATCGTCGGGGGTGGCGACCTCGGCGATCAGGGTGCGCAGATAGAGGTTGAGCCGTCGGTCGAAGGCGCGCTCGGTCGCGTTGCGATAGACCGAGGACAGCACGATGCCGGTGATGGCGAGAATGACCACGAGCCACGCGGTCGCGGACAGGAACAACCGGGTGGCAAGTGAACTCTGGCGCATGACCGCAAACTAGCGAAACGGCCGGCGCCCGGCCACCTCGAATGGCTGGCTCCGGAAATGGATCAGGCGCCTGCGGCCGGCGGCGGGGTCAGCAGGTAGCCGAGGCCGCGCACGGTCTGGATGACGTCGCAGTCGAGCTTCTTCCTGATGCGGCCGACGAACACCTCGATCGTGTTCGAATCGCGGTCGAAGTCCTGGTCGTAGAGATGCTCGACCAGCTCGCTGCGCGAGACGACGCGACCGGAATGATGCATCAGATAGGACAGCAGGCGGTATTCGTGTGAGGTCATCTTGACGGGGTTGCCTGACACGCTGACCTTGCCGGTGCGGGTGTCGAGGGTGACCGGCCCGCAGGTCAGCTCGCTCTGGGCATGGCCGGCCGAGCGGCGCAGCAGCGCGCGGATGCGCGCCAGGACTTCCTCGAGATGGAACGGCTTGGCGACATAGTCGTCGGCACCGGCGTCGAAGCCCTGGACCTTGTCGCTCCAGCGGTCGCGCGCGGTCAGGATCAGCACGGGCATCGCCCGGCCATTGCGCCGCCAGGCTTCCAGCACCGAGATGCCGTCCATCTTGGGCAGGCCGATGTCCAGCACGACAGCGTCGTAGGGCTCGCTGTCTCCCAGATAATGCCCTTCCTCACCATCGAACGCACGGTCCACAACGTAGCCGGCGTCGCTCAGGGCCGTGGTGAGCTGACGGTTGAGATCCGGATCGTCCTCGACAACGAGCAGACGCACGCTTGCCTCCAAAGCTGAACTGCACGATTTCCGCCCTCAAGATGAACCGGAAGGCCGTGAACCGTGCATGAACGGAACCCGAGCGACCAAGTTACTTTTTGGTCATCTCGATCGGGACCGCCGGCAAGGGCCGACAGAATTGGGGCGGATATAAGCTCTGGAGGATGGGCATGTGAAGACCCGCCGCACCGATGGCGGGGCTCGAACGCGGACCCGCGGGGACGCGGACGGACGTTGCTCCCCCGGTCCCCTCCCCAGCCACGCAACGGAGCGGGTCGAACGGTCCTCGTGTCACGTGCGGAAGAACACGAACCAGACCAGGCCAAGGACCAGCAGCGCCAGTCCGGTGGAGATGGCCAGGATCGCCAGGACGGACGGTCCAGGCTCACCCTGCCGCGCTTCGGTGGGGGTCTCGACGATCTGCGTCGGTCGTCTGGCTGCCATGGTGCCCTCAGCTGACTGTTATCCGCGTTCGAGCGGTAAAGCGCTCTGTCACGCACTCTCGTTGGCAACGTCGGCAGCCAGGTGATGTTCCGGTACGGCGCCCCCCTGCGACGGGTTAACGCCGATCCGAGAATCTGCCGGCCAGCTTGTTGAATCCGCAGCCTCGGGTGTTATCCTCGCGGCTGCCGCGAGAACGACGTCCGCAGCAGCCCGGTTCGGAGCAAGCCGTTAGTTCGGAGTTAAGTGGAGTAGGTCATGGCCCCGCGCGCCAATTGGAAGGGTTTTCTGCGCCTGTCGCTCGTGACCTGTCCGGTCGCGCTCTATCCGGCGACGTCGGAGTCCGAGAAGGTCTCCTTCAACCAGATCAACCGCAAGACCGGCCACCGCATCAAATACAGCAGGGTCGATGCCGAGACCGGCGAGGAAGTCGCCAATGACGACATCGTCAAGGGCTACAAGGTCGACACCGACACCTACATCGAGGTCACCAAGGACGAGCTCGAGGACATCGCGCTGGAATCGACGCACACGATCGAGATCGACGAGTTCGTGCCGCGCACCGACATCGACAGCCGCTATCTGATCCGCCCCTATTACCTCGTCCCTGACGGCAAGGTCGGCCATGACGCCTTCGCGGTCATTCGCGAGACCATCCGCAGCATGGACAAGGTCGCGATCGGCCGTGTCGTGCTCACCAACCGCGAGCACATCATCGCGCTGGAGCCGCTCGGCAAGGGCCTGATGGGAACGCTGCTGCGCTACCCCTACGAAGTGCGCAACGAGGAAGAATATTTCGACGACATCCAGGATGTGAAGATCACCAGCGACATGCTGGATCTCGCCAAGCACATCGTCGAGAAGAAATCGGCCGACTTCCAGCCGGAGAACTTCGAGGATCACTACGAGGCCGCGCTGATCGAGCTCATCAACAAGAAGCGCAGCGGCGTGACGATCGCCGCCAAGGCCGCGCCGAAGTCGAGCGGCAACGTCATCAACCTGATGGACGCCCTGAAGCGCAGCCTTGCCAGCGAGGGTGACAAGGCGCCCGCCGCGGCCGCCCCCGCGCCGAAGGCCAAGGCCAAGAAGCCGAAGAAGCGCGTCGAAGGCCAGCGCGAGATGCTGCTGCCGATCAGCGGCAAGAAGGCCAAGGACGAGACGAAGAAGGCCGAGGAGCCGAAGAAGTCGGAGAAGCCCGTGCGAACCACCGCGCGCTCACGCAAAGCGAGTTGAGGCTTCGATACGGCGAGCGACCTCCGGATCTCTGCACGGCGTACGGGTCCTCTGCATAACGGTCGCTCGGCCGCGACTGCCGCGAGTTCCAGGTGTTGCAGCGGGCACGCCACACCGCGCGTGACACCACGGGTCTGTCATCCACCAACGACACCGCATCGATCGCCGCCGTCCCATTCACGGCGGAAACATCTGCCTTGGTCAGGTAAGTTGATCCTGCGACGGTGATCCATCGATCAGGCGCGGATTTGTGATCGTGTCGACATCGCTTCGATGCTTGCGGAATGATCACGTCGCGCCTAGCTCTGCGGCGCGGGATGGTGATCCGGGCGTACAGCTTCCTGATGGAAGATCGATGTGCCTGGTCGGTCGGGACGACGCTGGCGAAGTCGTCCCAGCCGCACGACGCGGCGTATCAGGGGGATATGGATGTTTCAGCACGATGCGGACCAACGCCGGGCGCAGTACGCCTAGCGATGGCACGGGTTCAGCTGTCCGAGCTCTCCGCTTTCGCAGCCGTCGCGGATTCGTTGAGCTTCACCAAGGCCGCCGCTTATCTCGGCTGCTCCTTGCCCACCATCAGCCAGACCATCAAGAGCCTCGAGGAGCGGCTGGACGTTAGGCTGTTCAACCGGACGACACGCAGCGTGGCCCTCACGGAGGCCGGCGAGCGCCTGCTGGCGGAGATCCAGCCGATTCTCGAACGGGTCGACCAGGCCATCGAGAGCATCAACGCGTTCCGCGACAAGCCGATGGGCACCCTGCGCCTGACCGTATCCCGCGTGTTCGCCGTAAGGGGGCTCGGCCCCCTGATCAGGTCATTCCTGGCCGAATACCCGGACATCCATATCGAACTGGCTGTCGACGACACCAACAGTGACATCGTGCGCAATCGCTTTGATGCCGGCATCAGATCCGGACACCGGGTGGAGCGCGACATGAAGGTCATCCGCGTCTTCGACGAGTGCAGCTTCGTTGCGGTTGCCGCCCCCGGCTATCTCGCGGCGCATCCCGCGCCGGCCGTTCCCGAGGATCTCCAGGCCCATAATTGCATCCGGCATCGGGTCCCTGCCGACGATACGCTGCAGCCCTGGATCTTCGAAAAGGGCGGCGAGCGCACCGAGATTGCTGTGGACGGCTCCCTCATCGTCAACGACTTCGATCTCGCGCTGAATGCCGCACTCGACGGCATCGGCGTCGCTTATCTCGTCGAGCCGATGATCGAGCCGCATCTGGCCGAAGGACGGCTAATGCGGCTGCTGCCCGGCTGGAGCTACGCGACGCCCGGACTGTTCCTGTACCATCCGAGCCGCCGGCAACCGCCGATGCCGCTGCAGGTCTTTCTCGACTTCGTCAAGCGCTGGCGCAGCGGCGTCACCCTGGACGCGATGACGCGCGCGGCGGATTACGGCGCACACGGGTTGGTAGCAGCGACGTCACATCGAACGTCGATGCACGTCGAGCCCAACCGCCGCTGAGATCACGTGCGAGGCCGGAGAGATCATTCGCGCGTCGGCAGCGACGCTGCGAAACGCCATGATGCGCGCAGTTTGCGATGTGCAGCGGGATTGTTCGGGATTCCCATCTAACCTATTCACGATTATCACCATTAACAAATTGACACAGCGAGGCCAAAACCGCGGCGTGACCGCGTCGACGCTGGTGCGTGCGAGCAGCGTGTTAACGACGATCGAGTGTGCCTCGAACAAGCAGAGCACATTCATCAAATCGAAATTGGCTCATGCACACTGCATTCAACCATTCCGCCAGTCGCGCCGATCAAGCCGTCGCCGGAATCAAATGTGTGAGAGCAGCAATCTGGCGAAGCCAGAGGCGACACGCGGGGGGCCGTGTGCATCGCCGTCAACCGGAGAAACGGAAATGAAGACGTTGAGGGGCCTGCTACTCGGAACGGGAGCAGTGATACTGTCCGCCGCGGCGGCGCAGGCCGCGGATCTTCCGCTGAAGGCCAAGGCCGTCGAATATGTGAAGGTGTGCTCGCTGTACGGCACCGGCTTCTACTACATTCCCGGCACCGACACCTGCATCAAGCTCGGCGGCTATCTGCGCGCCGAGACCGCGCTGTGGACCAACAGCAATTACGGTGGCGCCTATTCAGGCCAGGCCGGCGCAGACAACCGCCTGAGCAACCGCTATCAGACCCGTTCGCGCCAGGATCTGAACATCGATACGCGCACCGCGACCGAATATGGCGTGGTGCGCACCTACTTCGAGACCGTGCTGAACTGGACTTCGGGCTCCTATGGCGGCGCGGGCGCCGGCGCCACCTCCTACACCGGCGATGCCATCTCGGGCGGCATCGTCGGCGTCTACTACGCCTTCATTCAGTTCGCCGGCTTCACGATGGGCAAGGCGGTGTCGACCTTCGACGCGCCCTGGACCAACTATCCCGGCAACAATTTCGACGGCCTGGTCGGCGGCAGCGGCTCCAACAACGGCGTCAACCAGTTCACCTACACCGCCGATTTCGGCCAGGGCATCACCGCCGCGGTCTCGCTGGAAGACCAGACGCAATTCTTCACCACCAACATCTGGAACACCTCCGGCATCACCGCGGCCGGCGTGCTCGGCGGCAATTATGGCTCGAGCAGCTTCGGCGGGACGGTGTCTCCCGACATCATCGGCATGGTTCGCGTCGACCAGGCGTGGGGCATCTTCCAGGCGTCGTTCGCCGCCCATGACAATCATGCCGCCTATTACGGCGCGACCGAGACCTCGGGTCATCCCTCCGACAAGTGGGGCTGGGCCGCGCAACTGGCGCTGTCGATCAAGAACATCCCGACCGGTCCGGGCGACGTCGTCAACCTGCAGGCGGTCTACACCGACGGCGCTAGCCGCTACAACTTCCAGAGCCTCGCCAACACGACCTACGCGATGTACGGCGGCACCAACGTAGCCGGCGCCTATCAGAGCATCGGCTTCGCCGGCGTCGCCGACGCGGTGTTCGGCACCGGCACGGGCCTGTCGACCGTGCAGACCTGGGGCATGCGCGGCGCCTTCACCCACAATTGGGATCCGCGCTGGAATACGGCGCTGTACGGCGCCTATGCCCAGGTGCGCTATGGCCAGACGGGATCGAGCCTCATCTGTGCCGGCATTGCCGCCACCGCAATGCTGACGGCGGGCTCGACCTGCAACCCCGACTTCAATCTCGGACAGATCGGCCTCATCACCCGATGGACGCCGGTCAAGGGCCTGACCTTCTCGGCCGACGTGACCTACAGCCACCTCGACCAGAAATATTCGGGCACGGCGATTGCTCCGGCCGTCACGAGCACGGCGAAGCCGGCCGCGATCTACCAGCTCAAGGACCAGGACACGGTGAGCATGCTGCTGCGCGCCCAGCGCAACTTTTGAAGCTGGGCTGTTGAACCTCTGACTGCTCGACGAGCTTCCGGCGATGCCCCCGCCGGAAGCTTCGTTCGTGGAGACTGGCGGCGCGTCGCATGCAACAGAATGGGATGGGGCACAATGCAGCAGGCGTCGTGCACAATCACGACGCCTGTGACTTGATCGGCCAATGAGTTGATCACGCGCCGACTTGATCGCGCGGCAATTTGACCGCCGGGCTACTTGATCGAGGTGTTGATCGCGGTGAACTTGCTGCTCAGCCCCGAGCCCAGGCCATTGACGGCCGCCAGGATCACGATGCTCAATCCGCCGGCAATGATGGCGTATTCGATCGAGGTCGCGCCAGCCTGATTCTTCAGGAAGCTCGCAATCAACTGCCGCATCTACCTCTCCGGTCGGGCTCGATCATCTGACGCGCCGGAAGGGCGCGCCGAGGCCGGGATGGACGCCCCGCCGGAAACCCTCCGTCATCGGCTTGAACAATCGGTTAACCCGATGAGGTACCTGCGCGGCCCAGATTCGGAGCCGGCATTCGATCGCAGGCCCGCCCTCACCCGACCTCCGAGATCCGAACCGGAGTGCAAGCAACTGAACTTGCTTCGCTTTATTCTCAGTCCGCGGCCCCCGGCCGGCTGGCGGCAGAGCCGAGCCGCTGAATCCTCGTCCGACACATTCAGAAAAAATTCGGCTTATCCGCCAGATGCCACGTCATGATCTGGGTCAACGGCGATGGCGTGGACCGCCTTAAAGGTTATCCTGGTCGCCATGAGCACAACAGATTCCGCCCGCCCCCAGCTCAAGATCCGCAGCGTCGCGCTCGACACCGGCCGCGAGAACGTTGTCGTGATCTCCCGCCGCTCGAAGGCGCTGCGGCCCGAGGTCTTCCGCGGCTTCAGCCGCGTCGAGCTGCGCTGCAACTCGCGGACGCTGCTGGCCACACTCCTGATCACCGACGACGACGCACTGATCGGGCCCGACGAGATCGGCCTGTCGGAGCCGGCGCTGCGGCGCTTTGCCGAGCCGGCCGGCACGCTCGCGACCGTGTCGCCCGCGACGCCGCCCGACAGCATGGAGGCGGTCCGGGCCAAGATCCGGGGCGAGACCTTGAGCGACCAGGCGATCGTTGCCGTGATCGAGGACCTCACCCACTACCGCTATTCGGACATGGAGATCGCAGCCTTCCTGATCGGGTCGGCCAGCTTCATGACCTCGGGTGAGCTGCTGGCGCTGACGCGCGCCATGGCCAATGCAGGCACTCAGCTCAAATGGCCGGACCCGGTCGTGGTCGACAAGCATTGCATCGGCGGCATCCCCGGCAACCGCACCTCGATGGTGGTGGTGCCGATCGTCGCCGCCCACGGCCTGACCATCCCGAAGACCTCCTCGCGTGCGATCACCTCGCCGGCCGGCACCGCCGACACGATGGAGGTGCTGGCGCGGGTCAATGTCGGCGCGGAGGAGATGAAATCGATCGTCGCCGCCTGCAATGGCTGCGTGATCTGGGGCGGCCACGTCAACCTGTCGCCGGCCGATGACATCCTGATCTCGGTCGAGCGCCCGCTCAGCCTCGATACCCGCGAGCAGATGGTCGCCTCGATCATGTCGAAGAAGCTCGCTGCCGGCTCGACGCATCTGCTGCTCGACCTGCCGGTCGGCCCGACCGCCAAGCTGACCAGCGGAGCGGAGGCGATGCGCCTGCGCAAGCTGTTCGAGTTCGTCGGCGACAGGTTCGGTCTCAAGGTCGAGGTGATCACCACCGACGGCCGCCAGCCGATCGGCAACGGCATCGGGCCGGTGCTGGAGGCGCGCGACGTGATGGCGGTGCTGGGCAACGAGCCGTCGGCCCCGGCTGACCTGCGCGAGAAATCGCTGCGGCTGGCGGCGCATCTGCTCGAATATGATCCGAAGCTGCGCGGCGGCGCCGGCTATAACAGGGCGCGCGAGCTGCTCGACAGCGGCGCGGCGCTCAAGCAGATGCTGAAGATCATCGATGCGCAGGGCCCACCGGAATGCCGCAGCGAGCTCGGCGATCTCGCCTTCGACGTCAAGGCCGAACACGACGGTATCGTGTCCGCGATCGATTGCCTGCGGCTCAATCGCCTGGCGCGCACCGCCGGCGCGCCCGTGAACAAGGGCTCCGGGATCATGCTGTTCAGGAAGATCGGCGATCGTGTCGACCGGGGTGAGCCACTCTATCGCGTGTTCACCTGCGATCCGTCGGAGCATGATCTGGCCGCAGCCGCAGCCGCCGCCAACCACGGCTATAGCTTCGCCGACGGCGCGAACGGTCGTTCGTGATGAACCGTCGTCGAGCATCGATCCATCGTCCTCGGGAGACCGCCGCATGAGTGTGACCGTTCGATTCTGCGGTGCCGCGCACACCGTCACCGGGTCCTGCTATCTGGTCCGGACCGACAACGGACAGATGCTGATCGACTGCGGCCTGTTCCAGGGTCAGAAGACGCTGAAGGAGCTAAATTACGGCGACTTCCCATTCCGTCCCGCCGATATCGACGCCGTGCTGCTGACGCATGCGCATATCGACCATAGCGGCCTGCTGCCGAAACTGGTGCGCATGGGCTTCGACGGCAAGATCTTCGCGACGCGCGGCACCATCGATCTCTGCTCCTGGATGCTGCCCGATGCCGGCAACATCCAGGAGCAGGAGGTGCTGGCGCTGAACCGCCGCAACACCGCGCGCGGCCGCGGCGAGGTCAGCCCGATCTACACCCAGGACGACGCCATCGCCGCGCTGCAATACTTCCAAGCCGTCCCCTACGAGACCTGGACCGATATCATTCCCGGCGTCCGCGCCCGCTACTGGAATGCCGGGCATCTGCTGGGCTCGGCCTCGATCGAGATCGAATTCGCAGGACAAGGCGCCGACGGCGCGCCGCTGCGGCTGCTCGCCTCCGGCGATGTCGGGCCCGACGCCAAGCTGCTGCAGCCGGATCCGAAAGCGCCCGAGGGCTTCGACTACGTGATCTCGGAGGCGACCTATGGCGACCGCATCCGTGAGCCGACCACGCCGGAGCTGCGCCGCGGCCGTCTGGCCGGCGAGGTGCGCGACGCGGCGGCGGCCCAGGGCGCGCTATTGATCCCGGCCTTCGCGGTGGAACGGACGCAGGAGCTGATCGTCGATCTGGTCGGCCTGATGGAGCGTGGCGAGATTCCGGCCGCGCCGATGTTCCTGGATTCGCCGCTGGCGATCCACGCCACCGAGGTGTTTCGCGCGCACACCGAGAGCCTCGACGGCGGCAGCGATGTCGGCCGTCTGTTGTCGTCGTCGCATCTGCGCTTCACCGAGACCGTCGATGAAAGCAAGGCGATCGCCAAGCTGACCGGCTTCCACATCATCATCGCCGCCAGCGGCATGTGCGATGCCGGTCGCATCCGCCATCATCTCAAGCGCTGGCTGTGGAACAGCCGCGCCACCGTGCTGCTGGTCGGCTACCAGGCCAACGGCACGCTTGGGCGCTTCCTGCAGGACGGCGTCAAGGCGGTGCGCATCCAGGGCGAGGAGATCAAGGTCGCGGCGCGCATCCGCATGATCGACGACTATTCCGGCCACGCCGACGGCGCCGAGATCGCGCGCTGGATCGCGGCCCGCCGCCCGATCGCGCGCGGCCTCTTCCTGTCCCACGGCGAGGACGCTGCGATCGCGGCGCTGGCGACGCGCGTCGCCGAGCGGATCGTGCCGGCGGCGAAAGTGTTCTCGCCCCTGCTCGACGACGTCTATGAGCTGACGAGCGCAGTGCCGACGCCGCTCGACGTCGCGCGCCGACGGCGGCTGGCGCCGGAGGCGGTCACCCGGCTGGACTGGCACAACGACATGTCGGGTCTGCTGCTCGACATCCACGAGCGGATCGAGCAGGCCGCCGACGATCGCGCCCGCGGCGTCATCATCCGCCGCCTGCGCCGGGCGCTGGAGGAGTGATGCGAGCGGCGTAGCCGCGAAGGCTGCGCGCCTGCGATGTTCGTCGTCGAACGGTCACACTTTGATCGCACCTTGAGGACGATCGGGTGCGGTGCGAAGCTCGCAGACGGCGACGCTCTCGCAGCTTGTGCATATTGAAACACACAACGTGCCGACGGCTGGTCTCCGAGAGCTGTTCTGATAGGCTCGACACGTGGTTCATGACAACGGAACGATCCGGGTGAACCGGGCGCAGGTGGGGAAACGAGGGGCTCTCACATGCATCAACCATCGAAATGGTGGGCGGGACTGATCGCTGTTGCCGTGCTGTGGCTCGCGGCCATGAGCTTCAAGACGGCGGGGGTCGAGGACGATATCGCACCGCGGGCACGTGCCGCCGTTGCCGCCGCCGTCCCCGACACAGCCGCGGCTCTCAAGGTCTCTGTCGCGGGGCGTGACGTTCGCATCGAAGGGCCGGAGTTCAGTCCCGATCAGTCGACGAAACTGGAGGACGCCGCGTCGGTCAACGGCGTTCGGCTCGTCGACGGCACCTACGACAAGCTGCCGACACCGAAACCGTATGCCTTCCGCGCCACGCGAAACGGCAGCCAGCTCGTGCTCGAAGGCGCGGTGCCGACGCCCGCCGTTCGGAATGCCGTGCTCAATGCCGTCCGTTCGTCCGGCGGTGAGGTGGTCGATCGCCTCGGCTATGCGCTGGGAGCTCCGGCCGACTTCGCGGCCATCGCGAGCCACGGATCGATCCAGGCCGCCAAGCTCAACGGCGGCACGTTCGCGCTCGCGGACAAGGCCTATTCGATCGCAGGTGCCGCCGCATCGTCGGACGCCTATGAGGCCGCCATCGCCGCGACGCGGCAGTTGCCGGGCGGCGCCGTGCTCGACAAGGTCGCGATCCTGCCGCCGGAGGCAAAGCCGTTCATCTGGAGCGCGGTTCGCGAGGGCAACACGCTGGTGATGTCCGGCGTCGTTCCGAATGACGACATCAGGCGCGCGCTCGAGGCCGCCGCGATCAAGGCCTGGCCCGGCGCGTCGGTGATGCATCACATGCAGATCGCGCGTGGCGCGCCTGCTGGCGATTTTGGTGCCTACACGTCCTATGCGCTGACGGAGCTCACCAGGCTGAGCACGGGCCGCGTCGTCATCTCCGACGCCACCTACACGATTTCGGGCGAGGCGCCCTCGACCGCCGCCTATGACGAAACGATGGCCGGTGTCGGCAAGCTGCCGACCGGGCTGACCTTGGCGAAGGCCGACATTCTGCCGCCGGAGATCAAGCCCTATCGCTGGTCGGCGGAGTTCGACGGCACCGGCTTGAGCCTCACAGGTCTCGCGCCGAGCGGAGCGGCCCGCGATGCGATGCTCGGCTCCGCCAGCGGACAGTTCGACGGCAAGCCGATCAAGAGCCAGATCGGCATCGCCCGCGGCGCTCCGGATGGCGACCTTGCCAAAGCGAGCGCGAGCCTGCTGCAGCAGCTCGCCAGGCTGTCGCAGGGGCGCGCCGAGATCAACGACACCCAGGTCTCGCTCAGGGGCGTCGGACTCGCCAACGTCACCGGCGCAGCCGTGCGCGAGCAACTGGCCGGCGCCCTGCCCGCGCCGTTCGCGCTCGCGTCCATCGACGTCCGCGACGGCCCGGTCTCGCCTTACGCGTTCGGACTACAGAAGCAGGACGGCCGTGTCATGCTGAGCGGCTACGTGCCTGATGACGCCGCCCGCCGCGATCTCGTCGACGCCGCCACGTCGACCTTCATCACCGAGACGGTCGAGGACGGTCTGAAGATCGGCGACGGTGCGCCAAAGGATTACGTGCAGTCGCTGAAGGCGACGTTCCCGGCGCTGGCGCGGCTGTGGTCCGGCGCGCTGACGGCGAAGGACGCGGCGATCACGGTCGACGGGCTTGCCATCTACGACAAGTCGGCCGCGCAGGTCCGCAAGGAGCTCGCCGAGGCGGTCGGCAGCGGCTTCAAGCTCGACGACGTCAAGATCGGCGTCAAGCCGGAAAGCCCGCCACTCGCGGTCGCGGAGTGCCAGCCGGCGTTCAACGGGCTGCTCGCCAAGGGCCGCATCCGCTTCAGCACCGGCAGCGCCGAGCTGAGCCGCGCCTCGCTGGCGCTGCTCGATCACCTGATCGAGGTTGCGCAGCGCTGCAAGGATGCCGAGATCGCGATCGAAGGCCACACCGACAATGTCGGCGACGAAGCTGACAACATGGACCTCTCCAAGCGCCGGGCGGCGGCGGTGGTCGGCTACATCGGCGACGCCGGCATCGACACCTCGCGCATGACCTCGGAGGGCTACGGCCAGACCAAGCCGGTCGTCTCCAACGACACGGCCGAAGGCCGCGCGCAGAACCGCCGCATCGAATTCGTCGTCAAGTGAGGCGCTGACATCATGATGTACGACCTTGCGACATTTCCGTTCTGGATCATCTTCGCCGTCGGCATCGGCGGCTTTGTCGGCTGGCGCACCTGGTCGGACGCGCCGCGGCCGGATTGGCTGAGAAGCTGGCTGCTGCCGGCGACGCTCGCCCTCGTCATCGGGATCGTGATGGCGCTGCTGAGCGTGCTGCCCGGACGTGCCGGCCTGTGGCTCGAGGTCGGCCTGCTGATGGTCGGCGCCTATGTGCTCGGCTGCCTGATCGGCGGACAGCTCAAGGACTATGTCGGGCTGGGTGACACCAGTGCGATGTCGCCGGGCGGTCCTGGACACAGCGTCGCGTTCGCCGGCGCAACGGCGGCGGCCAGTCCTTGGGCGGACAGCCCATCCCCGGCTGCGCAAGCCGCAGCCAGCGTCGAGGCCGATCGCCTCGCCACTGAAGCCGCCGCGAAAGCTGAAGCCGATCGTGTTGCGGCCGAAGCCGCTGCACGGGCGGAGGCCGAGCGTCTAGCCGCCGAAACGGCCGCAAAGGCCGAGGCTGAGCGGCTCGCCGCGGAAGTCGCGGCAAGGGCCGAGGCTGATCGTCTGGCGGCCGAGGCCGCGGCGAAGGCCGAAGCCGAACGTCTCGCTGCCGAGGCGGCGGCGAACGCCGAGTCCCAGCGCCTTGCTGCGGAGACCGCCGCGAAAGCCGAGGCCGACCGCCTCGCTGCGGAAGCAGCCGCGAAAGTAGAGGCCGATCGTGTTGCGGCAGAAGCGGCTGAAAAGGCCGAAGCTGAACGCTTGGCCGCCGAAGCAGCGGCGAAAGCCGAAGCGGACCGTCTTGCGGCGGAGGCCGTCGCGAAAGCCGAGGCGGAGGCTCAGCGTCTCGCGGCCGAAGCGACCGCCAAGGCCGAGGCCGATCGCCTGGCCGCCGACGCGGCCGCAAGGGCGGAAGCCGATGACCTCGCCGCAGACGCCGAGGCGGAACGGCTTGCAGCCGAGGTTGCCGCATCATCGGCGCCGGAGATCCCAGCCACAGCCGACGGCAGGCCGCCGGCCCTGCCCGCACCCAACGGTGCCGCCGATGATCTCAAGCTGATCAAGGGCATCGGACCCAAGAACGAGCGCGTCCTCAACGACATCGGCATCCACCATTTCAGCCAGATCGCGGCGTGGTCGCCTGACCATGCGAGCTGGGTCGGCCATCACATGGCCTTCCCCGGCCGGATCGAGCGCGAGCATTGGATCGCGCAGGCCAAGCTGCTCGCCGCGGGCCTCGACACCGCGCATTCGACTGCGGTGAAGTCCGGCGCGATCACGATCGATGATCAGGCCGACGCGCCGCTGAGCGAGGACGAGGCCAGCTACCTCCTGGCCCACCTGCCGGCGCTGATGCCGCCCGTCGAGAACGAGGACACCCATGGCGGCGCCCGCCCGCTCGGACTGGCGGCGCCGCGCGGCGGGCAAGCCGACGATCTCAAGCTCATCAAGGGCATCGGCAAGCAGAACGAGGCCCGGCTGCACGGCCTCGGCATCTGGCATTTCGAGCAGATCGCAGCCTGGACCGCCGAGCACGCCAAATGGGTCGGCTCGTATCTGGCGTTCGCAGGACGGATCGAGCGCGAGCGATGGATCAGCCAAGCCAGGGAGCTGGCGAACGGCCGATCGACCGAATTTGCGAAACGCGTCGAGGCTGGTCTGGTGAAGTCATCGCTCGACGACGGCTCGCGCGGGCAGGACAACATCGAGATCCCTCAGCCGCGCGAGTAGCGGCCCCAACTGACGAACCGTAGGGTGGGCAAAGGCGCAGCTGTGCTCTCTCCTCACGTCCCATCGTGGTGGCGCCGTGCCCACCATCTCGCCGCGGGCTGTGCTTGACGACGGTGGGCACGGCGCGCGCGACAGGGTGCCTTGGAACAACGGCTGTGCCGGGCGCCTTTGCCCACCCTACCTGTCTTTCCTATTCCGCCATCTCCACCGGCTCGGTGCGCGACGGGCCGGCCAGCGGCCGCTCCTCCATCAGCATCATGCAGACCGAGGCGCAGGCCAGCATCGCGGTGGCCGCGGCATAGACGAAGCGGAAGGCATGGATCATGTCGGCTTCCGCGATGCCGCTGACCGCGCCATGGGCGCCCTCCGCCAGCGAAATGTCGGCGCCCAGCGCCATCAGCAGGATGGCGCTGAAGGCCGCAACCGTGAACGAGGACATCATCGAGCGGAAGAAGTTCATCGCGCCGGTGATGGTGCCGATCTGGGAGCGGTCCACCGCGTTCTGCAGCGAGACCACCGAGATCGGGAACGCCGTTCCGAGCCCGATGCCGTAGATCGACAGCAGCGCCATCAGCACCCAGAGCGAGGGCGTGGTCACCGTCATGACCGCGGCGGCGATGGTGCCGATGATCGTGCCCACGATGGCGACGCGCTTGTAGTGCCTGACCCGGGCCATGGTGCGGCCGGCAATCGCCGCACCGAAGGTCGAGATCGCCGCGATCGGAATCAGGCCGAGGCCGGCCTCGCTCGGCGTCAAATGATAGACCAGCTCGTAATAGAGCGGCAGATGGACCGTGAGCCCGATCAGCGCGCCGAGTGCGCAGCCGCTTGCCAGCATGCCGTAGGGCACGACCGTGCCGCCCATCAGCGACAGCGGCAGGAACGGCTCATCGGCCCGTCTGGCGTGCCAGACGAAGGCCAAGCCCAGCGCCACCGCGCTGCCGATCATCGCCAGCAAGGTCGGCGACAGCCAGGCCAGCTTGTGGCCGCCCCAGGTCAGCACCAGCATGAACACGACGGCCGAGGCCATCAGCAGCAGGCCGCCGGCCCAGTCGACCTTGCGCAGCCGGTGATAGACCGGCAGCCGGCCCATCTTGGGCAGCAGCAATGCGAGCGCCGCGATCGCGAGCGGGACGTTGATCCAGAAGATCATCGACCAGTGCAGATGGTCGGCGAAGAAGCCGCCGATCACCGGCCCGAGCAGGCCGGCCAACAGCCAGACGCCGCTGAAATAGGCCTGGTACTGGCCGCGCTCGCGCGGGCTGACGACGTCGGAGATCACGGTCTGGACCACCGGCATGATGCCGCCACCACCCAACCCCTGCAGGCCGCGGGCGAGGATCAGCACCGGCATGTTCGGCGCCAGCGCGCAGACCACCGAGCCGACCACGAACAGGCTGAGCGCGGTGATGATCATGGAGCGCCGGCCATAGATGTCGCAGAGCGTTCCGAACACCGGCGCCACCGCGGTCGACGCCAGCAGGTAGGCGGTGATCACCCAGGAGAGATTGGTGACGTCCTGGAACTCGCGGCCGATGGTCGGCAGCGCGGTCGCCACGATGGTCTGGTCGAGCGCGGCCAGGAACATCGTCAGCAGCAGGCTCATCAGGATGGTCCGCACCTCGGCCTGGGTCAGCGGCACGGGCGGCGCGAGCGGCGGCGCATCCTCGATCGCCTGCACCTGCGGCGGAATGGCCGGCAGCTCGGCGGCGATCTCTTCGGGCAGGGATGGGGACGCGGCAGGACAATGGCTCTGCCGATCGAACTTGTTCATGGGATGAATGCTATGCCGGGCGCGACGAACGCCGCGCGGATTCGCTGACTGGCGAACTACTTAAGGCATAAATTTCCCCCGCGGCAGCCGGCCGGGCGCATGGGTGCATCCCGACAGCACGAGAACGGTCGCATCATCGTGATTTGCTGCGAACGCGAGGTGATCGAGCCTATTTCGGCCGTCGCTTCAACTTGGCCCGCTTCGGCAGCAGCACCGGCCATTGCACGATGTGATCCTCGAGCTGGTCGTCCGGAACGTCGTCCTCGGTCCCTTCGACCCGGCCGCGCACCGAGACGCCGGCTTCATGCACCGTCTGAGGATCGCCCGAGATCAAGGGATGCCACCAGTAGAGATCGCGCCCCTCGGCCACGAGGCGGTAGCCGCAGCTCGGCGGCAGCCACGTCAGGGTGCGGACGTTCTCAGGCGTCAGGCGAACGCAATCCGACACTTGTTCGGAACGATTCGGGTAGTCCTTGCAGGCACATAGCCCGGCATCCAAGAGCTTGCACGAGATGTGGGTGAAGTAGATGTCGCCGGTATCCTCGTCTTCCAGCTTCTCCAGGCAGCATCGCCCGCAGCCATCGCACAGGCTTTCCCATTCTGCCTCGGACATCTCTTCCAAGATCTTGGTTTTCCAGAACATTCCCTCCTGGCCCGAGGGACGTTTGAGCGGTGCGGTCATCGGGCGATTCTCAAGGAGGGCATGGCGTGGCCGCCATCTAGGTGCCCGGCCCCGAGCCGCGCAAGGGGCTTTGCCGATTACGGCGGCACGTTAGCTTTGTGCATCAAATTGTGAGCGGAACCATTGGTTTGTGACCTCCGCTCGGCTAGATAGATGGTTGAGTCACTCCGGCGCGGCGCCGGCAACGCGGCTTGGGGTCAGGTGCTCGGGTTCGGGCGGCTGACTGTGCAGTGCCATGGGTTTGCCGCAACAATCGCGCAAGACCCTTCGATGGCCCCCAGCCCCACTTGCTGAGTGCTTTCGAAGCCAGCTGACACGCTTTCGAAACGACCAGGGTTCCCGTGCGGCAGATCATTCCAGACGATTGGAAGAAGCGGATCAACAATTTCCGCCTGGATCTCGACGCCCGCTTCGATTCAGCGCTGTTCTCCTCCCTGCGCGGCACCCGCGAGCTGTATGAACGCTATTCGGCGTTCATGGACCGCTTCTATGTCGGCGGCTGGAAGCGCTGGGTGTTCGTCGAGCCGTTCTCGGAGGCCGCCACCATCGGGCTGGGCGGCCTGGTGCTGATGCTGGCGCTCGCGATCCCCGCCTTCCGGGAAACAGCCGACGAGGACTGGCTGAAGAAGTCCGACCTCGCCGTCACCTTCCTCGACCGCTACGGCAACCCGATCGGCAGCCGCGGCATCAAGCACAACGACTCGATCCCGCTGGAGGACTTTCCGGACAATCTGATCAAGGCGACGCTCGCCACCGAGGACCGCCGCTTCTACGATCATTTCGGCATCGACATCGCCGGCACGGCGCGCGCCCTCGTCACCAACGCCCAGGCCGGCGGCGTCCGCCAGGGCGGCTCCTCGATCAGCCAGCAGCTCGCCAAGAACCTGTTCCTGTCCAACGAGCGCACCATCGAGCGCAAGGTCAACGAGGCGTTCCTGGCGATCTGGCTGGAAACCCGGCTGACAAAGAACGAGATCCTCAAGCTCTATCTCGACCGCGCCTATATGGGCGGCGGCACCTTCGGCGTCGACGGCGCGGCACACTTCTATTTCAACAAGTCGGTGCGCGACATCAACCTCGCCGAAGCCGCGATGCTGGCCGGCCTGTTCAAGGCGCCGACCAAGTTCGCCCCCCACATCAACCTGCCCGCCGCCCGCGCCCGCGCCAACGTCGTGCTCGACAATCTGGTCGACGCCGGCTTCATGACCGAAGGCCAGGTGTTCGGCGCCCGCCGCAACCCGGCCTTCGCGGTCGACCGCCGCGATGAGAGCTCGCCGAACTACTTCCTCGACTACGCCTTCGACGAGATGCGCAAGCTGGTCGACACGTTCCCGAAATCCTACACCGAGCGCGTCTTCGTGGTGCGGACCTCGATCGACATGACCGTGCAGCATGCGGCCGACGAGGCGATCGAGAACCAGTTGCGCCAGTTCGGCCGCGACTATCACGCAACCCAGGCGGCAACTGTCGTCTCCGACCTCGACGGCGGCATCCGCGCCATGGTCGGCGGCCGCGACTACGGCGCCAGCCAGTTCAACCGCGCCGTGGACGCCTACCGGCAGCCGGGGTCATCTTTCAAGCCCTATGTCTACACCACCGCGCTGCTGAACGGCTTCAAGCCGACGTCGATCGTCGTCGACGGTCCGGTCTGCATCGGCAATTGGTGCCCGCAGAATTATGGCCATTCCTATTCCGGCTCGGTCACGCTGACGCAGGCGATTACGCGCTCGATCAACGTCGTGCCTGTGAAGCTGTCGATCGCGCTTGGCGGCAGGGAGGGACCAAAGGCCGGCCGCGCCAAGATCATCGAGGTCGCCCGGCGCTTCGGCCTCAAGGCGCCGCTGCCCGACACGCCGTCGATGCCGATCGGCTCCGACGAGGTCACGGTGCTGGAGCACGCGGTCGCCTATGCGACCTTCCCGAACAAGGGCAAGGCGGTGACGCCGCATTCCGTGCTCGAGGTCCGCACCGGCGGCGGCGACCTGGTCTGGCGCTGGGACCGCGACGGCCCGAAGCCGAAGCAGGCGATCCCGGCCTCGGTTGCTGCCGACATGGCGGGCATGATGAGCCACGTCGTCAGCGAAGGCACCGCACGCCGCGCCGCACTCGACGGCATTCCGACCGCCGGCAAGACCGGCACCACCAATGCCTATCGGGACGCCTGGTTCGTCGGCTACACCGGCAACTTCACCTGCGCGGTCTGGTACGGCAATGACGACTATTCGCCGACCAACCGTATGACCGGCGGCTCGCTGCCGGCACAGACGTGGCACGACATCATGGTCGCCGCGCATCAGGGCATCGAGGTCAAGGAGCTGCCCGGAGTCGGCATGGGCGAGAAGCTGCCGCCGCAGCCCGCGTCCGCCGCGATGGCGCAGGCCGGCCAGCCGAAAACGCTGGAGATCAAACCCGGCCCACCGCCGGTCCTGACCCGTCGCGGCGCCGACGTCCTGGTCCAGGTCGAGAAGATGCTCGACGACGCCGCGCGCGTGGCCGAGAAGGCGGCGCCCGTCGATCCGCGCAAACCCGCCAAGCCGGTGTCGTCGAGCGCGCTGGCCTTTCCTGAAAACTACGTCGCGGCAACGGCCGACGGCGTGACCACTCCTGCCCTGCGCAAGAACTGACGTCAGCGATCCCCGTGCGGCTGCTCTTCATCACCCTGCTTACGCTCCTGATCGCCACCGGCGTCGGCATCGGCGCGACCTGGATGACGACGACCCGCGGCACCGAATTCGGCACCTTGACGATCGGCGCGTGGACGGCGCGTCCGAAGACGGGCACGGCCGACGTCGACCCCTATGCCCGCGCGACCATCACCCGCAACGGCGAGCTGCCGATCGGCACCGGCGACGGCGTGGCCTTCACCGCCACCAGAGACGACAAGAAGAAGCCGCTCGACGGTCGCTGCGACATCCTCGTCAGCGGCGTCACGCCCCCCGCCCGCTTCTGGACGCTCACGCTCTACGACCGCAAGGGCCACCTCGTCGCCAACACGCTGCAGCGCTACGGCTTCACCAGCCAGGAGCTGGTGCGAGGTGCCGATGGCTCCTTCGAGATTCGCGTCGCCGCGCGCTCGCGCTCCGGCAACTGGCTGCCGACCGGCGGCATCGAGCGCTACGCGCTGATGCTGCGGCTCTACGACACGCCGGTCGGTGTCGCAACCCGCACGCAGCGCGACGCGCCGATGCCGTCGATCACGACAGTGGGCTGCCCATCATGATCCGGCTGCTGTTCACGGTCGTCGTCGGCGTGCTGCTCGGCGGCGTGGTCCATCTCGTCAGCGTGCTGGCGTTGCCGCGGATCTCGACCCAGGACGCCTATTCCCGGCTGACGCCGATGACCAAGCTGAACGCCGTGACGCCCTTGCCGCTCGCCGATCCCGGCAATTCGCCGATGCCGTTCATGGACCCGGCTTTCGCCATGGCGATCTGCCGCTACGATCTGTCCGACGGACCGCTGAAGCTCACGGTTCCGGTGAGCCAGGCCTATACGTCGGTGTCGTTCTACACGCGCAACGAGATCGCCTACTACGCCATCAACGACCGCTCCGCCGGCAAGCGCGTGATCGAGCTCAACCTGATGACCGAGGCGCAGCATGAAGACCTGCCCGAGGACGAGGAGATCACGGCCGCCGACCGGCTGATCATCGATTCGCCGACGACGACCGGGTTGATCGTGCTGAAGGCCCTTGCCGCCGAGCCGGGTCTCATGCCGCAGGCGCAGGCCTCCCTTGCAGCGGCAAGCTGCGGCGTACAGACCGAGGCACCAGCCAAGGCCGAGAAGCCGCGCGGCAAACGATAAGTCAATACGACGTCCTGGATGAATTCGACAACACTCTCTTCATCCTTGGTGGCATAGTCGTTGTCGCGCGCCGCTGCTATGACGTATCAAGACGGCGGCGCTTCGCTCAACATCAGGTCATGGCTCTCGAAATCGAACGGAAGTTTCTCGTCAAGTCCGATGCTTGGCGGGATCAGGCGACGCACAGTGAACGCCTGCGCGACGGGCTCGTCGCACGTCAGGACGGCCTCAAGGTCCGCGTTCGCTGCTATGGCAACCGGACGACGCTGTGCGTGAAGAGCGGCCGCCGCGGCCTGACCCGAGATGAATTCGAGTACGATATTCCAGCGGACCACGCCGCGGTGCTGTTCGCGCATTGCAATGGGCGCATCCTCGAAAAGACGCGTCACTACGTGCCCGCGGAAAGCGGCGTCTGGGAGGTCGACGTCTACCACGACGCGCTCGAGGGCGTCGTGATCGCCGAGATCGAGCTGCCGACCGAAACGACCGTCGTGACCCTGCCGGACTGGGTCGGAGACGAGGTCACCGGCGATCCGCGCTACAGCAAGGCCAACATGCTGACGGAGCGCTCGCGCGCCGCGAAGGTCCGGGAGCTGCGACGCGCGCGCCTTGCAGGGCTGTGATGCACGCCCGGGCCGTTGCGGCTTGACCCCTGTCAAATCACCCGTGGAGGGCCCACCTTAAACAGCGCGGACTTGGCGGTCTGGACGATCGCGCATGGAGTTTGCACGATGAGTTCATCGCAGGTGATGTCACAGGCGCTGCGCGCCAAGATCATGTCGGCGGACGAGGCTGCCGCGCTGGTCGAGCCCGGCAACCATGTCGGCATGAGCGGCTTCACCGGGTCGGGCTACCCGAAAGCGGTGCCGCTCGCGCTGGCGCGCCGGATCGAAGCCGCGCATGCGCGCGGCGAGCCGTTCCGCGTCGGCGTGTGGACCGGGGCAAGCACCGCGCCCGAGCTCGACGGCGCACTCGCCCGGGCTGATGGCATCGACCTGCGCCTGCCTTATCAGTCCGATCCGGCGACACGACAGCGCATCAACGCCGGCAGCATCGACTATATCGATCTGCATCTCAGCCATGTCGCACAGTTCGTGTGGTTTGGCTTTCTCGGCCATCTCGACGTCGCCGTGATCGAATGCGCCGGCATCCTGCCCGACGGGCGGCTGATCCCATCGACCTCGATCGGCAACAACAAGACCTGGCTCGATCTGGCGGACCGCGTCATCATCGAAGTCAATTCGTGGATGAACCCGGCGCTGCTCGGCATGCACGACATCTATTACGGCACGCGCCTGCCGCCACATCGCAAACCGATCCCGATCGTGGCGCCCGGCGACCGCATCGGCGAGACCACCTATCGCTGCAATCCGGACAAGGTCATCGCGGTCGTCGAGACCCATGCGCCGGACCGCAACACGAGCTTCGCCGCGCCCGACGATGTCTCCGGCGCGATCGCCGGGCACATCCTGGAGTTCTTCGCACACGAGGTGAAGCAGGGCCGCCTGCCGCGCAATCTGCTGCCGCTGCAATCCGGCGTCGGCAATGTCGCGAACGCCGTCATGGCCGGGCTCGACGACGGGCCGTTCCCGCATCTCACCGCCTACACCGAGGTGCTGCAGGACGGCATGCTGAATTTGATCCGCTCGGGCCGGATGGATCTCGCTTCCGCGACCGCATTGTCGCTGAGCTCGGAAGCTGCGATCGAATTCAATCGCGAGATCGAGTTCCTGCGCGACCGCATCGTGCTGCGGCCGCAGGAGATCTCCAACCATCCCGAGGTGATCCGCCGGCTCGGCGTCATCGCCATGAACGGCATGATCGAGGCCGACATCTACGGCAACGTCAATTCGACCCATGTCCGCGGCAGCAGCATCATGAACGGCATCGGCGGCTCCGGGGACTTCGCCCGCAACGCCTATCTATCGATCTTCATGACGCCCTCGACGGCAAAGAATGGGACGATCTCCTGCATCGTGCCGATGGTCACCCATGTCGACCACACCGAGCACGACGTACAGGTTCTCGTGACCGAACGCGGCCTCGCCGATCTGCGCGGCCTGTCGCCGAAACAGCGGGCCCGCGCCATCATCGACCAGGCGGCGCATCCCAAATTCCGGCCGGCGCTGGCGGACTATTTCGAACGCGCCTGCCGTGATTCGACCGGCAAGCACACGCCGCATCTGCTCGAGGAGGCGTTCCGCCTGCTCAGGCCGGAATGAGCGCTGCGGCCCGATCACCGCAGCGGCACGTCTCGTAGGCAACGGGATCGTGGCTGTTCACGATCGTGACCCGGTCGCCATGGTCGCATTTCAGGCGCCGCAGCCGCTCCTGGTTGGCGATCCGCATCGCGCGATCCTGATCGCCCTTGCGCTGGAATAGCCCGAGCAGCAGCGGCATGCGTGGCCGCGGATCGAGCTGGCCGTGGAAGAAATAGGCATCGCCGGCGTGCAGCAGCCATTCGTCGCCGCGACGCACGGCGACGCCGCAATGCCCGCGCGTATGGCCCGGCAGAGGAATGATCAGGATGTCGCCGCTGCGATCGACGGCAGCGCGGACACCGCGAAAGCCGAACCAGTCCTCGCCATCACCGCCGTAGAACTGCCAGTCGGGACGATGCCGCCATTGGCCGGCGACGTAGCGGCCGCGCGGCGGCGCCGGAGAGCCCTCGACGGCCATCGCATGCTCCGCGCGATGAACGTGCACCTTGGCCTTCGGGAAATCGCCGATGCCACCGGCGTGGTCACGGTCGAGATGAGTGAGCAGGATGTGCCTGACGTCATCAGGCGAGAAGCCCAATGCCCGCACCTGCTGCAGCGCCGTCTCCGACGCATCGAGAAGCGGCGCGGCCTGCCTCACCCAGCGTGCCCCCAATCGTGCGGGCACGGCGATGTCGCCGGTGCCGATGCCGGTGTCGACGAGGACGAGGCCGTCATCGCTTTCGATCAGCAGGCAGTGGCAGACGAGGCGGGCGCGCGCGAACAGGCCGCCGCTGCCGCTCACCAGCCGACCGCCGCGTGGACACATCGTGCCGGTGTTGAGGTGGTGGACGCGCATCGATCTCCTCCTTCATTGCCGATATCGGGCGCATCCTTGCGTGCCGGCCTGAGATAAGTAAAATATTGATCAGTGATACGCATCATAGGCAGCTCCTATGGATATCCGCGAGCTCCGCTATTTCTCCGCCGTGTTCGAGGAACGCAGCCTGACCAGGGCCGCGGCGCGCTGCTTCGTCTCGCAGCCATCGATTTCGCTGGCGATCGCCAATCTCGAGGCCGAGCTCGGCACCGAACTGTTCCTCCGCCACCGCAAGGGTGTCGTGCCGCTGGAGGCGGCCGAACGCCTGCAGCCGATCGCCCGCCGGATCGTCGGCGAGGCCGATGCCGCCCGCAACCTGTTCCGGCACGGCGCGCCGAAGCAGGCGCTCAAGCTCGGGCTCATGCGCACCCTTGACGGACGCCGCGTGACCGCGCTGCTCAAGCCGCTCACGGCGCGCGAGGATCTCAGGCTTCACATCGTCGGTCCGACCGAGCGGGCCGACGGACGCATCGTCTCAAAAAGCCTGGTCGGCGACGGCGAGCATTTCCTGCCGCTGTGGAGAGAGCGCTATGTCGCGGCGCTCCCGCTCGCGCATCCGCTCACGCTGAAGCCGCGCTTGCGCGCGGCCGACCTCGCCGACGTCGCCATGATCGACCGCTGCCATTGCGAGCACAGCGCGCTGGCGCGACGCAGCGGCGGGCCGCGCGAGATCGCCGCCATCGCCGAAACCGAGGATTGGGCCCTGGCGCTGGTCGCCGCCGGCGTCGGCGTCGCGATCGTTCCCGAAGGCGTCGTGCACGGCCGAAGCGACGTTGCGGTCCGCGAGATCGAGATGACGTTGAAGCGCCAGGTCGGCCTCGCCTACTCCGCCTCGCGCGCCCCATCCGAGGCGCTGAAGATCCTGATCGCAACGCTGCGCGCGGCAGCGCCGCAGAAGCTCCGTGCGACAGCAGGGCGGCAAAAGGGAGCACCGGCCAAGCGAGGCCGGCGCCGGAGCAAGGTCGTGCCGGGCTAGCCCCGCGTCGTCAGCGGCCGTTCGATCAGGGGCCGCGCCGCGACCGGCGGATTGGCGGTCTGAGCCGCCAGTTCATGGATCAGGCGATCGGCGTCGGCGGCCAATCCGTCGGGAGCCTGGAGCACCAGGCGCTCCAAGGCCCAGCGGTAGGACGAGACGCGCTGCTCCAGGCTGATCTGCACCCATTGCACGATCAGCGAGTTCTCCTGCATGCGCGCGACCGCATCGGCCTTCTCGCGCGGCGAGAGCTCGGTCATGTATCTCATGCTGGCATCGCGCTTGCGGTCGAGATCGATGACGCGGATGGCCGATGCGAAGAACGGCTCGAAGCGGGTGATGTCGTCGCGCACGTCGTCGATCAACTGGGCGTAGCGCGAGGCGTGCGAGCGGTGCGGCTCGTCGATCAGGGCGCGGCCATAGGCGGTGCGGTCGAACACGACCTTCTGGCGCCAGGGCGAGGCCGACGGCTGATAGTCGCCGAACACGCTCTTCCAGGCAGGGCGCGAATGCGGCGGCTCGATCAGCGGATAAGCGAGATCGCGCAGCTGGCGCTCGTTGTCGGTCAGTTGGAATTGCGATGGGTTGACGCCGACGCTGGCGGTGGCTTCCGCCCCGATCCATTTGTGCATGTCGTCATTGCGCATGTCGGCGCGGGTGCGACCGAAATCGCCGCCGCTGCAGGCGCCGAGCAGTCCGCCGACGAGAACGAGTGCGAGGACCGGCAGCGCGCGCCGGGCCGGATTCACGATGGCCGGCATTCCCGTTTCCCCCGACCTGTCAGCGGCGACGGCGGCGGCGGCTTGGCGCTGTGCCCTCGCGGGGCCCGCGGTCGTCGGTCGGGGTCTCGCGCTCGATCCGAACGACGGGAAGAATCAGGATCGTTCCCATGCCCTCCTGCGGCGCGCCGGTCACGGCAGGCCGCGCGCGACGCGCAACGTCCGCCGGGAATTCAATGATGGTCGCCATGTTGACTCTCTTTCGTGCCCGAAGTTCTGACCCCCTGAAAACTCCCCGTCGCCCGAACTTCGCAGGCAAGAGGGCACGCAGAACTGACGATCACGAATGCCGGCGCATGAAGCTGCACGTTGGCATTCGGCGCGGCGAAGATCAGGCTGGCCGCGTGACGCGGCCAAGGCGAGATCATCGAACGGATCGATTAAGATCAGGACGTGGTTAAGAGGATATTAATGCGCGGGCCGCCCGACACGGATCGCGTGCACCGGCGGGAGAGAAGGCAAGCCAGCGTTGCGCCTTTGTCTCACCGGGTCATTTCGGCCCATCTTCACCGATTGTTTTCCTTAACGCCGCATTAAAACAACTCCGCTCTAATCGGCGCAACGATTGCCGAAGTTGCGTACCCCGACATGACAAGATCATCGCTGTTCCCCGGCTTCGACGGGTTGCTCACGCTCTCGCGCCGCGAGGGCGTGGACATCAAGCCCACTCTGCTGCGCGTCCTGACCGACCTCTATGTCCAGGCGAGCGCGCATTCCGCCGACGAGGAGCGGCAGTTCGTCGAATTGGCCTCCCGTCTGGTCGACGACGTCGATGATGCGACCCGTGCGGCGGTTCGAGCGCGGCTGGCGATCTATCCGGCGACGCCGATCGAGATTTTGAACAAGCTGGGCTTGCGCCCGGCGCAGAGCGAGCCGACGCCGCCGCTCGCCGGCCCCATTCCCGCATCGCTTCGCGCGTCGTCTCCGATCCCGCCGCGCGACGACGCGGCGTCTGGATTGTCGATGCAGCCGAAGGATGCCGCCGAGCTCAGCGAGATGTTCATGCGCGCCGCCTCGCACGAACGCATCGCCATCCTGCAGAACCTCGCCACCACGCCGCTAAGACCCGCCGCGCCGACGCCGTTGCACCGCGCGGTGCATGCGATCGAGGCGCTCGAGATGGCCGCCTTCAACGCCGACGTCGAGACGTTCACGATCGAGCTCGGCGAGAGCCTGATCCTGCCCTCACGCATGACCCACGAGGTCGTCAACGACCCGAACGGCGAGCCGCTGGCCTGCGCCGCAAAGGCGCTCGGCATGCCGGCGCCGGTGTTCGAGCGCGTGCTGCTGTTCCTCAAGCCGGAGATGGGCCAGTCGGTCCAGACCGTGTTTCGGCTGTCACGCTTCTACGAGCGCCTCAGCGAGCGCGCGGCGCTGATCATGCTGGCGGCCTGGCGCGGCTCCGGGATGGCCGCGATCAGGGCCAAGCATCGCACGGCGCTCTATGACGACGAACGTCAGCACGTCCGTGGCAGCACGGCGCGGGCCGGCACCGCGACGCGGCCGATCGTGCGCACGGGGACCGACGGCTTCAAGCGATGACGCGCGATCGCTGTCCCGAATCTTGGCGATGATCAGGGACGCTCGCGCACGAGATCGAGAAAATGACGGCCCTGCCTGTCCTCGGTCTCGATGATCCAGGCGTCGGGATCGAAGCGCAGCTCCTTGACCAGGCGTTCCTCGATCTGCGCTTCCTCGATCGGCTGCGGCGATATCGGTACGAAGAAGCGGTCGATCGGCCGGCTGTCGTCATAGACGGTCTGCGGCGCGGGAACATAGAGCTGGGCCGTGCCGTCCATCAGCGCGACCTTGACGAACACCGCGCCGGCTTCCTCGGCGCCACGGTGGCGGATCGCGCTGAACGCGCCGGCCGACTGGCAACGCCGCAGATAGGCGCTCACCCAGATGCTGCTCTTCAATCGCATGATGGTTCGATGCAGGTGCAAGCGCGCTGCAAGTCGCAGCCGCCCCTGCTCTATTCGATCGGGTGACCTATGACAATCGCAAGCTCGCGCACCAGGCGGTCCGACACCTGGCCCGTCACCGGCAGCTTGCGCTCGCGCTCGAACTTCTGGATCGCGGCCTGGGTGTCGGAGCCGACCATTCCCGTCGGCTTCAACTGGCCATAGCCGTATTCGGTCAGCGCACGCTGGACCGCGGCGACACGGCGGACATTGCCGCCCTGCTGCGTCGGCTGCGGACGCGGCACGTTGCCCTGACCGCCGCTGACCGAGCGGACGAGATCGGCCAGCGGATCGGCATATTTCTGATCCGGACGCGCCTCGGTGGCGCGCTGCTCAACCGCCCTCTGCTCCGCCGCCCTGGTTTCAGCGGGCCGCGTCTCGATCACCTTCGGATCCAACGGCGAGATGTCCATCGGCCGGGGCCGCGGCAGCGGATTGGAGCTCGTCAGATTGGGCGGAACGGTCACGATGGACCCGAACATCGGCGCCGGATGCGGTCCGGATTGCAGGAACACGGCATTGACGATGATGGCGCTGCCGGCCGCGCAGGCCAGCAGGCCCGCAAACAGATCCTTGGGGCTGTAGAGCATGGCCCGCAGCAGCCAGCCGCGCTCGTCCGCCACGTCGACGACGGCCGCAGCCGCGGCAGCGCGCTTGCGACGGCGCGGCGGCGCCGGATCATCCTCTGCAGCTCGTCTAGGCACTCTTCTTCACCTGCATGACCTGCCCTGGCAGGGCGGAGCGCGAGGGCGACAGCGGCGTGATGGTGGCGCCCGCGGTCGCCTCGGCCACGAAGTTGATCGGCAGCGCGATCGTGACCGTGGTCCCCTCGTCGATCTTGCTTTCTATCGACATTTCGCCGCCGTGCAAGTTCACGAGGCTCTTGACGATCGACAGACCGAGGCCGGTTCCCTCGTGACGGCGCTGGTAGGTCTTGCCGGCCTGGAAGAACGGATCGCCGATGCGCTTGAGATCATCGGCGGCGATGCCGACGCCGGTGTCGGTGATTCGCAGCAGCAGGCGCGCGCCGTCGACGCCGGCAGAGACCGTGACACGGCCGCCGCGCTCGGTGAACTTGATGGCATTGGAGACGAGGTTGAGCACGATCTGCTTGAAGGCGCGCGGATCACCGGTGACCATCGGCAGATCCTGCGGCACGTCGGCCGACAGATCGACACCGTTCTCGCGCGCCCGCAGCGCCAGCAGGTTGCAGCAATTGATCAGCGCCGCGCGCGGCGCGAACGGCTCCGGCGTCAGCTCGAAATTGCCGGACTCCATCTTCGACATGTCGAGGATGCCGTTCACGACCGACAGCAGATGCTGGCCGGAATCGTTGATGAGCTGCGCATATTCGCGACGCCGCGCGGCGTTCAGCACCAGCATTTGCTCCTGCATCAGCATCTCCGAGAAGCCGATGATGGCGTTCAAGGGCGTGCGCAGCTCGTGGCTCATGGTGGCGAGGAATCGCGTCTTCGCGGCGTCGGCGCGCTCGGCGGCGCTGCGCGCCAATTCGAGCGCCTGCTCCTGCAGCTTGCGGTCGGTGACGTCGCGCATGACCGCGACCACCTCCTGCTCCGATCCGCCCGGCGCCACGCCGATGCGGTCGAGCGGGCGGCAACGCATTTCGACCCAGATAAAATCGACCGGATGCTGAAAGCCGCGCCCCTCGCCCGGCGCATCGCGGCGCAGGCGGAACTCGACGCTCGAGGCTTCGCTGCCGCCTGCCGCCTCCGACAGCGCCGTGAGATAGGCCGGCCGGTCGACAACATGGACGCGTTCGAACAGGCCATGGCCGTGCAACTGCGCGACCGGCGCGCCGAGCAGCGTCTCGACCGCGGGCGAGATGAACATGACAGCGCCGTTGCGGCGATGACGGGAGATCACGTCGCTCATGTTGCGCGCGAGCAGGCGATAGCGCTCCTCCTCCATCGACAGCAGCGTCACGCTGGTGCGCGCGAGCGTGTCGGCGGCAAAGGCGAGCACGGCCGCATAGAGCGTCGCGGAGGCGACGCCGAAGGCGAGCAGCACGGTGCGCAAGGCGGGGGTGGTCTCGGGCTTCGGCAGCCAGCCGAAATGACCGATGAGGATGAGCAGCAGCGCGCAGCACAGCGCGAGCCCCGCGGAGAACACGACGACGCGGCGCGAGGCCGAGAACGAGGCTTCCAGGGGAACGACGATCAGCCACACCGCAGCAAAGGATTCGATGCCGCCGGTCTCGATCGAGACCGCCATGATCAACGCCGACAACGCCAGCGACGACAGCGCGCAGGCGCTCTCGTAGCGGCCGGTGCGCGACAGATACCAGGACAGCAGGATGGGCGCGATCAGCCACGACAGCGCGCCGACCTCGAGCGCGCTCGGCGCGCCGCGCATCGCGAGATAGGCAGGAAACACAGCGAAGACGGCGAGGCTGCCCAGCAGGCGCGGCGCGATGAAGGCGCGGTGACGCGCGCGCGTCATCGCATCAGTTCGAGCCGATGGATGCAATAACGCATCGAGACAATCGCGGATGATACTCAACACACTCACGGCTCTCGCGCCTCGGCCTGTCGGTCGTTCTCACAAAGAGAACGCGCCGGGACGCCCCCTGTCGTCGGAAGTCACCGTGTCAGACTCGCATTAAGCGAACGCTAAGGGCCAGACTGCGGTAAGCCCGCCATTCGGCCGGGATGGTGAATGCATCGTTTCCGGCCGGGCCTGCGGTTGCGAAAGCTGTGCGATCTACAGCCGGTTGCGCGGCGCATGCGGCCCGCGCCAATGAAAAATTTACTCCGAAGAAAATCCGGCCTCCGGCTTCGCGAAATCTCAACCAATTAAGCCCAATGCAAGCAGTCGCGACATAGAACAATCAGCTGCGATCCCGGTTGCGCGATTTGAGCACGCGAGATCAGCAGCACGGTCGGGGTTGCGTGATGTTCTTTCTGCTTCGGATGGCATTCTGGCTCGGGCTCGTGCTGGTGCTGCTGCCGCGCGAGAAGAGCCAAGACGCCGACAAGCTGCCGCAGATCAATGCGCACGAAGCCGTGCAAGCTGCGACCGCCGCCGTCTCCGACATGAGCCAGTTCTGCAAGCGGCAGCCGCAGGCCTGCGAGGTCGGCGGCCAGGCTGCGACCGTCATCGGCCACCGCGCCCAGGAAGGCGCGCGCAAGATCTACCAGATCATCACCGACAAGGCCGATGCCGCGGAGAAGCCGGCCGGCGCCGACAAGTTCATCGGCCCGGTGAAACCGGCCAGTCTCGACAAGCGCGGCAACGATCACACCGGCTCGATCGACGCCCCCGTGGTCGAGGAGGTTCCGCCGGGCGACGCGCCGGCCGACACGCTCTCGGCCGACGATCTCGCCGCCGAATGGCAACTGCCGCCGACGCCCTGAACCGGCGGAACCGACTGTCGCTTTCGCCGTCCCGAACGCCTATATGAAGGCCGATATCGGGACCGAAGAGCATCATGACGATCGACGACATCCGCGACAATTTCGCCCTGCTCGACGACTGGGACGACCGCTACCGCTACGTGATCGAGCTCGGCCGCACCTTGGCGCCGATGCCGGAGGACGAGCACTCCGCCGCGAACAAGGTGCAGGGCTGCGCCAGCCAGGTCTGGTTGTCGAAGCACGTCGATCGCAGCAGCGCCGTGCCGGTGCTGAACTATCTCGGCGACAGCGACGCCCATATCGTTCGCGGTCTGATCGCAATTCTGCTCACGCTGTATTCTGGGCGGACGCCGCAGGAGATCATGACCATCGATGCGCCCGCCGTGTTCGACGAGCTCGGGTTCCGCGAGCACCTGACGCCGCAGCGCTCCAACGGCCTGCGCTCGATGGTCGAGCGCATCCGTGCCGACGCCCGCGAAGCGCTCGCCACGGCGTCCTGATCGGTTCGGCTACTTCTCCCGCTCGGGCCGCTGCTGGCCCAGGCCCATCTTCTTGGCGAGCTGCGACCGGGTGACCGCATAGTTGGGCGCCACCATCGGGTAGTCCGGCGGCAGGTTCCATTTGTCGCGGTATTGTTCCGGCGTCATGTTGTACTGCGTGCGCAGATGCCGCCGCAGGGACTTGAAGCGCTTGCCGTCCTCGAGACAGACCAGATAGTCCGGGTGGATCGATTTCTTGACCGGCACCGCCGGCCGCGCCGGCTCCGGCGCGGGCTCGCTTCGTCCCGCCGCGACCCGGGTCAACGCGGCATGCACCTGGCTGATCAGCGAGGGAATCTCCGCCGCCGGGGTCGGGTTGTTGCTGAGATAGGCCGACACGATGTCGGCCGTCAGATCGATAAAGCTCTTGCCGGCCGCTTCGGTCATCGAACCCTCATCCCGCTCCGCCCTGTGACCGTCGATCGCAAAGTATCCCTCGATCGCAAGTATCACTCACGCCGAGTGACAGCGTTGTCTCGCGATTCTACAAGCAATATGGGCAATTGACTGGCAAAATGACAAGATAGTGAGGACTTCTTCTTGAGAAGTCTGTCACCTGCCAAGTACTGTGTACCACATTCCAGACGCGCTCAACCTGACCGTGTGGTCTGGCCCGTCAGGAGCGGCCTTCGAGATGGGTGCGCAGCTCGTCGATCGACGCGAAGCGCATCATCCCTTCGGGCATCTGCGCCTCGATCGACCCGTCGGAATAGAGCGAATAGGCCATCCCATCCACCACGCCCGACTTGACGATGCTGACGGCCGGCGCGTCCAGGTCCTTCGGCTCGGGCGGCGGCGGGGTTGGCTCGGGCTCGACGAAAGCCGGTGCGGCCCGCGCCAGGCGCCGCGGGAAGGGCGGGCGCAGGGGCTCCGGCGTCCGCGTCCGCTCCGGTCGCGACCAGCCATTGTCGAACGACGAATCCGATTCGGTTGCGGCGGGCTCGTCCAGCGGCACGGGCGGCGGGTCGCTGAGGGGCGGAGACCGGAAATCCGTCGGCGGCGGCTCGGCGCCGCGCTTCTCGGCGCGCTCCCGCTCGCGGCGCGACGAAGACGCAAACAGCAGGTTGCGCTTGGGCCGCTCGGCGGGTTCGGCCGGCGGCTCATCCGAGGCCGGCTTCGACTCGCGCAGCGAGGCCGACAAGGGAGACGAGGACAGTGGCGACGACGACACCCCCGAGGACAAGGGAGACGACAGGTCCGGCATGCGGGGACGCGGACGTGGCGAGCCGCCCTCGCGCCAGACGTCCTCCGTCGGCGGCACCGGGGCGGTCTCGAAGTCGGTCTTGCCGGCGGCGAGCGGGAGCTGAAGAGGCCTGGGTTCGGACTCAGCCTCAGCGCCCGGACGCGACCGCAGCCGACTCGAGATCATCTTCAGCTCGCTCAGGACGGCCGACAGTCCGAACAGGATCAGCCCACTGCAGACGCCAAGGGTCCCCGACAGGATCAGCGTGTTACCGACGCTGAACTCCTTGACTGGAATTCCCCAGGCGATCGCCCCGAGCCCGGCCAACACGGCGAGGGCCCCGGCGGCCAACATTGCACTCATCATCGAACTCATCCCCTAATGCGCCGGTTCCGGACGGTGTCCCGACCGAAATCACATTAGATAGTTGCGGTTGCCCGCGTCCTTGAATCCGGTTTCTAGTCCAAATCCGCGACAATTTGCAGCGGAAGTTCGGCCAATCCTGCTGAAGTTCTCGTCCGCCGTGCAGCCATCGTCATGATGCCGCCACAATATACATCGGCCAACCCTCGGCATTCATTGAGGTTCCTCCCGGGTTCTTCCGGCCCCCGTGGTTCAGCGGGCGTTCATTTGACTGTGCCAATATGGCGCTCAGCAGCCGAAATTCGGGTCCCCGCTGCGCTGCGAGAAGCATGCCTTCCCATAATTCCGACACCTCGGAAGCCGGGACGCGCTATACGGAGGCGGGGAACACAGGCCTGAAACGCGGAAGCGGGGTCGCCAGGGGACGCCGGGTTACACTCAGCCATGACAACGATAACCACTTCGGTCCTCGAGACGCCGACGCGGCGGTCCCTTGAGCGGACGTATGACGATCTTGCCATGTTCGCGCTTGCCGCGGTCGCGGTGGTGGCCGGGCTCACATTCCGGGATTACGGCCTCGGCTGGGATGATTACACCCATGCCGAATATGCCGATCTGTTGCTGCGCATGTACGGTTCCGGTTTCAGGGATCAGGCGGCGCTGTCGTTCGCCAACCTTTATATGTACGGCGGCGGCTTCGACATGGTTGCAGCCCTGCTGCACAAGATCCTGCCGCTGGAGCTGTTCGAGACCCGCCGGCTGGTCGGCGCCATCGTCGGGCTGATCGGCCTTGCCGTGACCTGGCGCCTGGCGCGCCGCATCGGCGGCCCGGTGGCCGGCCTTGCCGCCCTGCTGCTGCTGGCGCTCTGCCCGATCTTCTACGGCCACATGTTCATGAACCCGAAGGATGCGCCCTTCGCGGTGGCGATGGTGGTGCTGCTGATGGGCCTGGTCCGCCTCGCCGATGAGTATCCCTACCCCTCGCCGCGCACCATCCTGATCCTGGGCCTGGGGGCCGGCTTTGCGATCGGCTCGCGCATCCTGGGCGGCATGGCTGTCGTCTATGCGATGGTCGGCTTCCTGCCGCTGTTCATGGAGGAATACCGCACGCAAGGGCCGCGCGAGGCGATCCGCCGCTTCGCCCACGTGCTCTATGTGCTGATCCCCGGCCTGATCCTGGGCTACCTGATCATGGGACTGATCTGGCCCTGGTCGATCATCGAGCCGGCCAACCCGTTCCGGGCCCTGACCTACTTCTCGCACTTCTTCGAGAAGCCGTGGAAGGAGATGTTCGACGGTGCGCTGGTCTCAGTGCCGGACATGCCTTGGTCGTACCTGCCGACGCTGTTCGCGCTGCAGCTGCCTGAATTGATGATTGCGCTGTTCGTCGCCGGCGTCGTGGCCTCCATCATGTCGCTGTCGCGGCCCGACGTGCCGGCACGCCAGAAGAGCATCCTGTTGATGCTGACGCTGGCGGCGACGCTGCCGATCCTGATCGCGATCGTCAAACGCCCGGCGCTCTACAACGGCATCCGCCACTTCGTGTTCGTGATCCCGCCGATGGCGCTGCTCGGCGGCATCGCCTTCTCGTGGTTGCTGTCGTGGCTCAACGCCGACGAGCGCCGCAGCTGGCAGCCGGTGGCGATCGCCGCCTTCTGCTTCGGCCTGCTGCTGCCGCTGGCCGAGATGATCCGGCTGCATCCCTATCAGTACACCCACTTCAACTTCATCGCCGGCACCGTGCGCGAGGCCGACACCCGCTTCATGCTCGACTATTGGGGGCTGGCGTTGAAGCAGGCCTCCGACGGGCTGAAGGAGCAGCTCGACGAGCGCCAGGAGGTGCCGCCGATCGGGCACAAATGGAAGGTCGCGGTGTGCGGCCCGCAGCGTCCCGCCCAGGTCGCGCTCGGCCCCGATTTCACGATCGGCTGGGACAGCCATGCGGCCGACTTCGCCATGACGCTCGGCGAGTTCTACTGCAAGGGACTGACTGCCCCTGTCATGGTCGAGATCAAGCGCGACGACGTCGTGTTCGCCCGGGTCTACGACATCCGCGGCCGTAGCATTTCCAGCCTGCTGTCGATCCCGGCGCCCTGAGGCGTCGGCTCAGCCAAACGACATGACTGCTGCCCTGCCCCGCGCCTTGCCGCACGGCGGCGTGCCGCCTAGGCTCCGGTCAACCCTGGAAATCGGAGAATGCCATGTCGCCAGCCGAAGCGCGCCTCAAGGAAGTGCCGTCGAACATGACCGAGGCCGAATGGTCGCAGCGGGTCAATCTCGCCGCCGCCTACCGCTTGGTGGCGCTGTTCGGCTGGGACGACCTGGTGGACACTCACATCTCGGCCCGCGTGCCCGGCCCCGAGCATCACTTCCTGATCAACCCCTACGGCCTGCTGTTCGAGGAGATCACCGCCTCCAGCCTGATCAAGGTCGACCTCTACGGCAACCAGCTGTCCGAGAGCGAGTACAGCATCAATCCCGCCGGCTTCACCATCCATTCGGCGATCCACGAGGTGCGCGAGGATGCCGGCTGCGTGATCCATCTGCACACGCTGGACGGCGTCGCGGTGTCGAGCTGCGCCGACGGCCTGCTGCCGCTGAACCAGATCGCGCAATACGTCACCCACGACCTCGCCTACCACGACTACGAGGGCGTGGCGCTGGACCATGACGAGCGGCCGCGGCTGCAGCGCGACCTCGGCACCAGGAACCACATGCTGCTGCGCAATCACGGCACGCTGACGGTCGGTCGCTCGGTGGCCTCCGCCTTCGAGCGGATGTATCACCTTGAGCGCGCCTGCTCGATCCAGGTGCGGACGCGCACGCTGGGACCCTCGGCCTATCCGGTGCGCGACGAGGTCATCGACAAGAACGCGAAGCTGTTCGACAATGAGGATCGCGTCGAGCTGCGCTCCACTCAGCTGGTCTGGCCGCCACTGCTGCGCCGGCTCGATCGCCTCAATCCAGGCTACCGGAATTGATTGTCGCCCGCTGATCGGCTAGTCTGAGTCCATCATCCTCTACGCTTTTCGGAATGAAACGCCGCCCAATTCCGGGCGGCGTTTTTATTTGTCCGATGATGCGTCCGTCAGCAGCACACCGCCCGGCTCTGCCGCTCAGGCAGACCGTCGAGTTGCTGCAGTTCCTCGGCCAGCCGGCGCTCGACGAAGCGCCGCTCGTGCTCGGCAAGGCGGGTGGCGAGCAGCTTGCGATAGCGCCGCACATTGGCCTCGCGCGAGAAGCGCAGGCGAGCGGCGGGCCGCATCCGGCCGCCGGGGAGATTGTCGGCCGCGGCGCCATCGGCATCGACATCGACAGGCGGAACGATGCGCATGGCGGCCCCGCCGCGCGGGCGCGGTGGCTGATCCTCGCGGTCGAGCTGACGCAGCGCACCGAGCACGTCGGCCAGATGCAGCGGCCTGGAGATGCCGGGAATCTTGCGCAGGCCAGGCTGCGACTCGACGGCATACATGTCCGACGCCCAGGACGACAGGATCAGCCGCTTCTCGGCCAGTGACAGCTTGCGGTCATTCAGCAGGTCTGCCGGCGACTCGTAGTGTGAGACCGGATGGAATCCGGCACTGCCGGGGGTGATCGAAAAACGGTGCTCGCTCATGGCGCCTCTCCTCCTCCACTCCTTTCACCAGAGACAGATGCTGCAACGGCGCGGGCGACACGCCGCCCGCGCCGTAGCTCGAACAAGGCGTCAGGCCGCCTTCTGCTGCGCGATCTTCTCGACCGGCGCCGTGCCGATGGCAATGCGGCGGGGCTTCATCGCCTCGGGGATCTCGCGTACCAGCTCGGTCCGCAGCAGGCCGTTGTCGAACGCCGCGTTGGTCACCTGCACGTAGTCGGCGAGATTGAACTGCCGCTTGAAGGGACGCGACGAGATGCCCTGATAGAGATATTCGCGGGTCTCCTTGTCGGCCTTGCGCCCTTCCACCGTGAGCACGTTGTGCTCGGCGGTGATGGACAGCTCGTCCGGGGCGAAGCCAGCCAGCGCCAGCGAAATCTGGTAGCGGTCGTCGCCGAGCCGCTCGATGTTGTACGGGGGATAGTTGTCCTCGACCGCGCGCTGGGTCTCGTCGAGCAGGTCGAACAGACGGTCGAAGCCGATGGTCGAACGCCACAGCGGAGAGAAGTCGTAGGTCCTCATAGCCAAGTCCTCCTAAGAGCAAGATGGATACGAAGGAGCGCCGAGCCGATGCAGACTTCAAAGTCCCAGAAACTTCTGAGTACCAGACGACCGGTCAGCGCCCAGATATCGACCGGGCCCTTACGGCACCCGGCGCCGCCGAAGCGGCAGCAGACGAATTAGAACAGCCGATATCCGTTTCAAGAGGGAAAATCGAATTTTTTGTCGCAGCCTCTATCGCAGCGCAACACCCATCAGGCGGCCACGGCAGACAGCCGTTGCAGCCGCATCGTCGCCTCTCGGAGCACGCTGACCAGCCGGTCGCGCTCGCGCTGATCGATGTCGCCACGCGACAACACGGCCTGGCAGTGCGCCACCACGCGCTGCTCGCTCTCGATCAAAAACCGCGTCAAGCGACGGGGATCGCCCATGCTCATGACGGAGGTCGGGTTGGGCGGCGGATGATCGTATTGCCAGGCTGGCATGATCGGGCCTGCGAGCTCGCGCTGCGCTGCTGATGAGACCGGGCGGCGCGACAGCGCTCAACCACACCTCCCGTGAACCGTCGATCCATTCACAGTCCAGCCGCATGGCAATTGTGGCCGGTTCTGGACCGATTGCGGTCGTCAACCTGATTGATAGCTGCGCGTTGTGGCCGATCCACGACCGGCCGCGGCAGCGATGAGTTGTTTGTAGGTATTTCTTTCGCGCAGCCGGGGCCGGGCTGCGACCAGTCCGCCCGGATTCGTGCGATCAGAAGTCCATCGATGGCGCGGCTTGCCGAACAGCACCCGGTCGCCGGGCTTGACGTCGAGGGCGACCTGCTGCCCCTGCTCATTCCGCGCGCCAGGACCCGCGGCAACGATCTCGCCCTCCTGCGGCTTCTCCTTGGCGGTGTCGGGAATGATGATGCCGCCCTTGGTCTTCTCCTCGGCATCGATGCGGCGCACGAGCACGCGGTCGTGCAATGGACGGAAATGCATGCACATCCTCCTTTACAGATCAGCGATGTCATAAGCCTCGGGTCCCATCCGGCCCCCGAGCGAGCAACGACCTAGGAAAGCCGAACTTTTCGTTCAAGAGGGTCACGTAAATTTTTTGGCACTCTCGGGGAACGATTGCCAGTGCGGCTCTTGAACCGGGCCGGCTGCTTTCCCAGCTCTGTCGTCGCCAAAAGAACCTGATCGCGCTTGTTGGGGATCACGATGCAGCTTCCGCCTTCTCTTCGGGCCGTCCTGGCGCCTGCCATCCTGTTTTGCCTGATGACCGGGCCCACCCTGGCCCAAATTCCCGATCTCAAGCTCGGCCGGGTGCCGACGCTCGCGCCGCTGGTGAAGGAGGTGACGCCGGCCGTCGTCAACATCTCGGTCGAAGGCAAGGTCCGCCAGGACAACCCACTCTACCAGGACCCGCTGTTTCGCGAGTTCTTCGACGTCCCCAAGCAGGTCGAGAAGCAGATCAGCGCCACCGGCTCGGGCGTCATCGTCGATGCGCAGCGCGGCTACGTCATGACCGCCAATCACGTCGTCGAGCACGTCACGACAGCGCAGATCCGCACCAAGGACGGCCGCAAATTCGCCGCCCGCCTGGTCGGGCGCGATCCCGCCACCGATATCGCGCTGCTGCAGATCAGGGACCCCATCGACCTCAAGGTCATCTCGCTTGGCGACAGTGATGCGCTCGAGGTCGGCGACTTCGTGATCGCCGTCGGCAACCCGTTCGGCCTTGGCCAGACCGTCACCTCGGGTCTCGTGAGCGCGCTCGGGCGAACCGGCCTCGGCAAGCAGGGCTACGAGGACTTCATCCAGACCGACGCGGCGATCAATCCCGGAAATTCCGGCGGCGCGCTGATCAATCTGCGCGGCGAGCTGGTCGGCATCAACACGGCGATCATCTCGCCGGGCGGCGGCAATGTCGGCATCGGTTTCGCCGTGCCCATCAACATGGCGCGGCGGGTGATGGAGCAACTGGTCGCCAACGGGCGCGTTGACCGCGGGCGTATCGGCGTAACCCTGCTCGACCTGGATGCGCCGGCCGATGGCCGGATTCAGGGCGCGCGCGTCGCCGACGTCACCGTGGGCTCGCCGGCCGAACGCGCGGGACTGCGCAAGGGTGACATCATCGTGAAGGCGAACGACATGCCGGTGCGCAGCGCCACGCAGGTTCGCAACCTGATCGGCCTCACACCGGTCGGGCAGCGCGTCCGTCTCGTATTCGAGCGCGACCGCGCGCTCGGCAACGCGACGGTGGAGGTCGCGCCAGTCACCGAAGAACGTGCGCGCGCGAGAACCTCGGGCTGAGAATTCAACTTCTGTTCGCTGTTAGCTGCGCATACCACGTGGAGTAAATTTTTACCGTGCATCAAGCATGCAGCGAGACGCCGATACCTCTCTAAACGCCTGTTAAGTGCCATCGCGCTTATTGCAACCCCGCGGAGGTATTGAAATGCGGGGTGATGGTTTGGCGTTCAGTTTGCCACGCTGGCGCGTGACGCGCTGGCTGGCCGACCCGGGATATCCGGTGTCATCAGATATCCGACTCGCATTGACGGGTGAGCTGTACGGCTGCTGGTCGGTTTTCGCCGGCGGCGCCATCAACACCGTGGCGGTCGCCGCGGCGCTTGCGCTGCGCACGCCGACCGCCCTCTTCATCACATGGTTCGTGATGGAAGTCGTAATCTGCCTGTCGCGGCTGATCGTGATGATCATTGCCTACCGCCGCGCGCGCGAGCGGCTAACGACGCCGACCGACATCCACATCCTGCTGTCGGTGGCCTGGAGCGCCAGCGTCGGCTTCGGCGTCGGCATCAGCCTGGCGTCGGGCGACTGGGTCGCCGCGTCACTCACCTGCATCTCCTCGGCGGCCATGGTGGGCGGCATCTGCTTTCGTAATTTCAGCGCGCCGCGCCTCGTCGGCACCATGATCCTGTTCAGCATCGGCCCGGTGATCCCGGGCGTCGCGACGTCGCATGAGCCGCTGTTGTTCGCGATGTATCTGCAGATGCCGGTCTACTTCCTCGCCATGACCGGCGCGGCGTTCCGGCTCAACAAGATGCTGGTGGCGGTCATGCAGTCCAAACGCGAGAGCGACGAGCGGGCGCGGCGCGACCCGCTCACGGGCCTGTCCAACCGCGCCGGCCTGATCGACGCGCTGCAGAGCAGGCTCACGGACAAGGCCGGCGGCGATCGGAGCTTCGCCGTCCTGTATCTCGATCTCGATGGCTTCAAGCCGGTCAACGACACCTTCGGTCACGCCGCAGGCGACGAGCTGCTGAAGATCGTCGCCAATACGCTGCGGCGGACCGCCTCTCCGGACGACGTCATCGCCCGGATCGGCGGCGACGAATTCGTGGTGCTCGCCGGCGATCCGACGATCGACCACGCACTGGCGCTCGGCGAGCGGATCATCGAGGTGATGGCCGCCCCGATGGTCATGCCGGGCGGTGCGCATGTCCAGATCGGCATCAGTATCGGCATCGCCGTCGCGCCCGAGCACGGCACCGATCCGGAAGCCCTGCTGTTCGCGGCGGACGCCGCGTTGTATGAAGCGAAATCGAGCGGGAAATCCTGCTGGCGATTGGCCTCGGCCGAAGCCAACCTCGCAGCGCTGCGCAAAATCGCCGGCGGCGATCTCGCTGCGAAGTCAGTCGCCAGCGCAGCGTGAGTTCAGCCTCGTGCAAACAATCTGCGCCGTCGCAGTCGTAGCCCGGATGAGCGAAGCGACATCCGGGATCTCACGCGCTGCCGCGTTGCCCCCGGATGTCGCTTCGCTCATCCGGGCTACGGACTCATGCGAGGGCCAGCGGATCTAGCGCGGCATCTCCGCGAGCGCAGCGAGGATGCGGGCCCAGGAGCGGATGCCCTTGTGGTAGCTCTTGAGGTCGTACTTCTCATTCGGCGAATGGATGTTGTCGTCGTCGAGACCGAAGCCGACCAGCAGTGAATCGAGACCGAGCGTCTTCTTGAAGTCGGTCACGATCGGAATCGAGGCGCCCGAGCCCATCAGGATGGTCTCCTTGCCCCACTCCTCGGTCAGCGCCTGCTTGGCAGCCGCCAGCGGCTTCATGGTCCAGTCGAGCGCGATCGCGGCACCTGCGGAATGATCGCCGAACTCGACCGAGCAGTCGCCGGGGATGCGCGCCGACACGTAGTCGCGGAACGCCTTGCGGATCTTCAGCGGGTCCTGGCCCTCGACGAGCCGGAACGAGACCTTCGCATGGGCCAGCGACGGGATCACGGTCTTCGAGCCCTCACCGATATAGCCGCCCCAGATGCCGTTGATGTCACAGGTCGGCCGCGACGAGATCTGCTCGATCAGCAGACGATCCTTCTCGCCTGCGGGGATCGACAATCCGATCGGCTTGAGGAAGCTTTCGGGAGTGAGGTTCAGCTTCTTCCACTGCTCCAGAACCTCCGGCGGAACGTCCTTCACGCCGTCATAGAAGCCGGGAATGGTGATGCGGCCGTCGGCGTCGAACAGACCGCCGAGAATCTCGGTCAGCACCCGGATCGGATTGCGCGCGCCGCCGCCGAACACGCCCGAATGCAGGTCGCGGTTGGCGGCCTTGATCTTCACCTCTTCATAGAGCAGGCCACGCAGTGAGGTCGTGATCGCCGGCGTGTTCGGGTCCCACATGCCGGTGTCGCAGACCAGCGCGAAGTCGGCCTTGAACTCGTGCTTGTTGGCTTCGAGGAACGGCACGAAGTTCTTCGAGCCGACCTCCTCCTCGCCTTCGATCACCACAGTGACGTCGAGCGGCAGCGCGCCCGTCACCTTCTTCCAGGCGCGGCAGGCCTCGACGAAGGTCATCAGTTGGCCCTTGTCGTCCTCGGCGCCGCGCGCGACGATGATCTTGCGGCCGTCGGCGTGATCGGCGACGACAGGCTCGAACGGCGGCCGGTGCCACAATTCGAGCGGATCGACCGGCTGCACGTCGTAATGACCGTAGAACAGGACATGCGGCCTGGCGGCGCCATGGCCGTTGCTCTTGCCGACCACGGCGGGATGGCCGGCGGTCGGCCGCACCTCGGTCGCAAAGCCGAGCGTCGCGAGATCCTTGGCGAGGTGGTTGGCCGCCACCTTGCAATCCTCAGCGAAGGCCGGATCGGCCGAGATCGACTTGATGCGGATCAGCGCAAACAGCCGTTCCAGGCTGTTGTCGAAATCAGCATCGATGTGGTCGAGAACGGATTGAAGCTGCGCATTGGCCATGGCCACGAGATCCCTTAAGCAATGACGATGATCGGCCCGCTTGTAGCTCCGTTGCGCGGTCCGGGCCAGCCTCCCGCGGCGAGAGCATCGCGCCGAAGGAGAGCGCTGCCTGGATCATCGCCGCAGCAATCCCCCAAGCGCGCCGCGCACCAAAGAGCGACCGATCGAACTGCCCAAGGAGCCGCCGACCTGCTTGCCGAGATCGGCCGCAATCCCGCCCACCACCTTGTCGGAGACCGAGCGGGCGACGTTGCGCGCAATCACCTGTGTCGTCGAGAGCTGGCCGCGCTTGACGTTGGTGCCGAAGATCGTCGCGGCGATGTCGCCGATCTTGCCGAGCACGCTGCCGGACGAGGCTTCCGTCGTCACGGCGGTTCCGCTGATCCGCTTCTGCAGCAGCTCATAGGCGGACTCGGCGTCGATCGCGGTATCGTATTTGCCCTTGACCGGGCTCGCAGCGATGACCGCCTTGCGCTCCTCCGGAGTCACCGACCCGATCCGCGCCGACGGCGGCCGGATCAGGACGCGCTCCACCATCGCCGGCGTGCCGTTGCCCTCCAGGAACGAAACCAGCGCCTCGCCTTTGCCGAGCTCGGTGATCACCTTGGCGGTGTCCAGCTTGGGATTGGGGCGGAAGGTGTCGGCGGCGGCGGCCACCGCCTTCTGATCGCGCGGCGTGAAGGCGCGCAGCGCGTGCTGCACGCGATTGCCCAATTGCCCGAGCACCCGGTCCGGAACATCGAGCGGATTCTGCGTGACGAAATAGACGCCGACGCCCTTCGACCGGATCAGCCGCACCACCTGCTCGATCTTGTCCATCAGCGCCTTCGGCGCATCGTTGAACAAGAGGTGCGCCTCGTCGAAGAAGAAGACCAGCTTGGGCTTGGCGAGATCGCCGACCTCCGGCAGCTCCTCGAACAGCTCGGACAGCATCCACAGCAGGAACGTCGCGTAGAGTCGCGGGCTCTCCAGCAGCCTGTCGGCAACGAGGATGTTGATCATGCCGCGGCCGTCGCGGTCGGTCTTCATGAAGTCGGTGAGCATCAGCGCCGGCTCGCCGAAGAACTTCGTGCCGCCCTGGTTCTCGAGCACGAGCAACTGCCGCTGGATGGTGCCGACGGTGGCGCGCGTGACGTTGCCGAACGATTGCGCAGCCTTCCGGATCGGCGCCAGCGGATCGGCGTCGGCATCAGCGCCTTTCTTGCCGGCCTCCGGAATGATGGCATCGAGCAGCGCGCGCAGATCCTTCATGTCGATCAGGGCGAGGCCGTTCTCGTCGGCCACGCGGAACGCGACGTTGAGCACGCCCTCCTGGACATCGTTGAGGTCAAGCATCCGCGCGAGCAGCAGCGGCCCCATCTCGGTGACGGTGGCGCGCACCGGATGGCCCTGCTCGCCGAACACATCCCAAAATACCGTCGAGAACTGATCGGGCTGATAGGTGAGCCCGAGTTCGGTCGCGCGCTTGATGATGAAGTCCTTCGCTTCGCCGGTTTGCGAGATGCCCGAAAGGTCACCCTTGATGTCGGAGGCGAAGACCGGAACACCTGCACGAGCAAAACCTTCGGCCATCACCTGCAGCGAGACGGTCTTGCCGGTGCCGGTTGCGCCGGTGACCAGGCCGTGGCGATTGGCGAGCGCAAGCGTCAACCAGGCCGGCTGCTCACCGGCTCCCACGAAGATCTTGTCGTCGGTATCAGCCAGGGATTTTCCGGATGGTGCCATGATGATCCATCTTTCGAGAGTGATTGTTTCGCATCGCACGTGGAGCGGAGCATCTCGTGCAGTAACATAGTTGAGTTTCGCGAATGGGAACTAGGGTCAGGCTGCCTTACCTCTTCGCACGACACGCACTCTTCTTAACATTGGTGCTGCGGGATACGCAGGTTTGAGCCGTGGATTCAACATCTGGTCTTGCATCGCTGCAACAGTTCATCGTCGATCACGAATCGATTCGCGCACCGGGCCGGCTCCTCGCTTGTAATTCACGGATCGTCCGATCAAGATGAATTCAGCGAGAGGACGTTCGGTCTTGGGGGACCGGATGATACGGGGTTCACATGAACGAGTTGATTGAGCCGCTGGCCAGAACGGCCGGCATCGGTAGAGTCGTGGCTGAAATCATCGGCACCGAGCCCGACCTCCTCAGCGACAATGGACGGCAACGACGGGAGCAGCAGCGATCCGCCGGTGAACTTTTCAAATTCGGCCGCGACCAAACCGAAGCGGATCAGTTGGCACGATCGCGACAGGCACACCCGGCCTGAGCCGGTTGCCCAAAGCCCAACCGCCTGGGCCAGATCACCTGAAGCACCTTCGCGCGCGCCGAGCATCATGACATATCCGATCACCGAACTCGAAGGCATGACGGCCTTCTATGCTGCCAAGCTGAAAGCTTTGGGCATCCGCACCACCGACGCATTTCTCGAAGCCGCCCGGACCGTGAAAGGGCGCAAGGCGCTTGCCGCCACGACCGGCATCAGCGAGCAGCAACTGCTCGATTGGGCAAATTCCGCCGACTACATGCGCATTCCCGGCATGGGCAAGGCCAAGGTCTGCCTCGTCCGCGCGGCCGGCGTGCCCACCGTGCGCGAGCTGGCGCACCGCAACCCCGCCCGCCTGGCGCAGAACATCAAGGAAGTGAACACCCGGCGGAAGCTGGTTCGCATCCTGCCGTCGGAGAAGTCGGTCGGCCAGCTCATCGAAAAGGCGCGCCGGCTGGAGCCGAAGATCAGCTATTGACCAGCCTCTAGATTGACCGCGCTTGTGCGCGCGCGACACCTTGACTTGACGGTGGCAACCGCGCAAAGCGGCGCCCATGAGCGCCATTTCGCCGCACTCCGCCTCGGACCTCACGTCGAGCCACCCGCTGCTGCGGCCGTGGCTGGTGCGTCCATTCCCGGCGGTGATGGGCATCCTGAACGTCACGCCGGATTCGTTCTCGGATGGCGGCCGTTTCGATGCACCGGAGCGGGCAATCGCGCAGGCCGAGCGCATGATCGCGGCCGGCGCCGACATCATCGACATCGGTGCCGAGTCCACCCGGCCCTACAAGGGCGCGGTGCCGGTCACGGCCGAGGAGGAACTGGCGCGCCTGCAGCCGATCCTGCCCGCGATCGTCGCACTCGGCGTCCCCGTGTCGATCGACAGCATGAAATCTCAAGTTGTAGACTACGCGCTGAACCATGGTGCTGCGATCGCCAACGATGTGTGGGGTCTGCAGCGCGATCCCGCGATGGCCGCGGTCGTCGCGGCGCATGGCGCGCCGGTCGTGGTGATGCACAACCGCGCTGCCGTCGATCCGGAGATCGACATCATCGAAGACATGCTGGGCTTCTTCGCGCGCTCGCTCGACATCGCCGCCAAGGCCGGCATCCCCATTGGTAACATCGTGCTCGATCCCGGCATCGGCTTCGGCAAGACGGCGCAGCAGAGCATGACCGCACTGGCGCGGCTCGACGCATTCGCGCGCTTCGGGCTGCCGCTGCTGGTCGGCGCGTCGCGAAAACGTTTCATCAGCACCGTGGTGGCGTCGGAGCCGCAGGAGCGGCTCGGCGGCTCGATCGCGGCGCATCTGATTGCGGCTCGGCGCGGTGCTGCAATCATCCGGGCGCATGACGTCGCCGAGACGGTTCAGGCCGTGCGCGTGGCCGCGGCAATCGAGGCACTGGGATGACCGATACGATCTTCATCAAGGGCGTTCTCATCCACGCGCGTCATGGCGTGATGGAGCATGAGAGCGAGGTCGGCCAGCGCTTCGTCATCGACCTCGAGCTCTACACCGATCTGTCCGACTCCTCGCGCAGCGACCGCCTCGCCGACACCGTGTCCTATTCCGACGTGGTGGAGACCGCGACGGCGGCGTTCAAGGACGTCAATTACCGCCTGCTCGAGCGCGCGGCCGGCGCGGTGGCCGATGCGATCCTGTCGACCTTCGCCCGCATTCGCGCCGTGAAGGTCACGGTGCATAAGCCGCATGCGCCGATCGCCGCCATCTTCGAGGATGTCGGCGTCGTGCTGACGCGCTCGCGGCATCCATGACGGCAATGGCGAGCGCGCTGATTGCTCTCGGCGGCAATGTCGGCGACGTCAGGGCGACGTTCCGGCGCGCCATTCCGGAGATCTGTGCGCGCGCCTCGGCGGCGCTTGTCGCGCGGTCGTCCGACTACATCACTCCGCCATGGGGCGAGGAGCAGCAGCCGCCTTTCATCAATGCCTGCATCGAGATCGCGACCGCGATGCCCCCACGGCCGCTGCTCGGCATTCTGCACCAGGTCGAGCGCATGTTCGGCCGCAATCGCGCGCAGGAGACGCGGTGGGGTCCGCGGACGCTGGACCTCGATCTGATCGCCTATGACGATTTCGCGATCGACACGCCCGATCTCACGCTGCCACACCCCCGGCTGTTCGAACGCGGCTTCGTGCTGGTGCCGCTGGCCGAGATCGTGCCGGCGCGACAGATTGCCGGCCGCCGCGTCGATGAGGCCCTGCGCGCCGTTTCGCGCGACGGAATCCGGCCGCTGCCAGCCGAATAGCTGACGTCTCCGGCCAAACAACCGTTTGGCTTGGCCCCCCTGACGTGGCATTTTGCGCCACAACAATCGCGATAACAGACGCCCCGGGAGACGCGTGCCGACATGACGACCGAGACCGACGATCTGCGACTGGCTGCCGATTTTGCTCCGGCCAGCGAGGCGGACTGGCGCAAGCTGGTCGATGGCGTGCTGAAGGGCGCGGCTTTCGAGAAGCTGGTCGGCAAGACCTATGACGGGCTCCAGATCCAGCCGATCTATCCGCGCGCCAAGCATGCCGCGCCGGTCGCAGGCCGCTCAGCATCGGCGCCATGGCAGATCATGCAGCGCGTCGATCATCCCGATCCGGCCAAGGCCAATGCGCAGGCGCTGATCGACCTCGAGAACGGCGCGACCGGCTTGTCGCTGGTGTTCGCCGGGTCGAATGCCGCACACGGCTTCGGCCTCGCCGCCAGCGCCGACGCAGTGGCGCGCGCGCTCGACGGCGTGCATCTCGATGCTGCGATTGCAATCGAATTGCAGCTCGGTGAATCGGTCTCGCCCGCCTCGCTTCTCGCCGACTACGTCAAGCAGCGTGGCGTCGAGGCCGCTGCCTGCGACATCCGATTCGGCCTCGATCCGATCGGGGATGCTGCCAGTCGCGGCGCAAGCTCACATGACGCATCGATGCTCGGCGGCAACTCGGGCGCGCTGGTCAAGCAACTGCACGAGGCCGGCTTCAAAGGCCCGTTCTTCGCCGCGGACGGCCGGGTCGTGCACGACGCCGGCGGATCGGAGGCGCAGGAGCTCGCTTTCGTGCTCGCCTCTGGTGTCACCTATCTGCGGGCGCTCGAAGCCGAAGGCATCGCGCTCGAGACCGCGCGCGGCATGATCTATGGCCGGCTCGCCGCCGACACCGATCAGTTTCTCACGCTGGCAAAATTCCGCAGCCTGCGGCGGCTGTGGGCGCGCATCGAGGAAGCGTGCGGGCTGGCACCGAAGCCGCTCTTCATCTCGGGCGAGACAGCGTGGCGCATGCTCACCCGGCGCGACCCTTACGTGAACATGCTGCGCGCAACCATTGCGACGTTCGCGGCCGGATTAGGCGGCGCCAACGCCGTGACGGTGCTGCCGCACACCGCCGCACTCGGCCTGCCCGACGCGTTCGCGCGCCGTGTCGCCCGCAACACGCAATTGGTGCTGCTGGAGGAGAGCAATTTCGCCCGCGTCGCCGATCCCTCCGCCGGCGCCGGCGGCATCGAGGCGCTGACCAGCGAGTTGTGCGTTACCGCCTGGGCACTGTTCCAGGAGATCGAAAAAGCCGGTGGCGTCGTAGCTGCCTTGCGGGCTGGGCTGATCCAGTCCAAGGTCGCCGCGGTGAGGGCGGCGCGGAATGCCAACATCGCCAGGCGTCGCGACGTGCTGACCGGCGCCAGCGAGTTTCCAAATCTCAACGAGGCCGAGGTCGCGGTCGAAGCGGTTGCACCGCTGGCTCCGCAGGCGACAGCCAAGGCTGCGCTCACCTTCACGGCGCTCGCGCCCATCCGTCTCGCAGACGGGTTCGAGACGCTGCGTGATCGCTCCGACGCCCTGTTGAAGAGCAAGGGACAGCGCCCCTCGATCTTCCTCGCCAATCTCGGCACCGCCGCCGATTTCACCGCACGCGCGACTTTCGCCCGCAGCTTCTTCGAGGCCGGCGGCATCGCGGCGATCGATGGCGCGGGCGCTTCGGATCCGGCCGCGCTGGCTACCGCCTTCCGCGCCTCCGGCGCCGCCATTGCCTGCCTCTGCTCGTCCGACAAGGTCTATGCCGACGCCGCGGTTCCCGCCGCCAAGGCCCTTCAGGCCGCCGGCGCGCGACATATCTATCTGGCAGGCCGCGGCGGCGAGCAGGAGGCCGCGCTGCGCGAGGCTGGAATTGGCAGCTTCGTGTTTGCCGGCGGCGATGCCCTGAAGACGCTCGAAGACGCCTATACGCATCTGGAGTGAGCATGACCGACGACACCAAGCCTCTCCTGACCGGCGGCTGCCAATGCGGTGCCGTCCGCTTCGCGTTCAAGACCACGCCGAACAAGGTCAGCATCTGTCATTGCCGGATGTGCCAGAAAGCCTCCGGCGCGCCGTTCGCCTCGTTCGCTGAGATCGACCGCGAGCACTTCGCCTGGACGCGCGGTCAGCCCGCCGCGTTCCGTTCATCCACGATCGCCGAGCGCTTCTTCTGTCCCGCCTGCGGCACGCCGCTCGGCTTCGGGCGTATTGATGGGCCGCGGATCGAGATCATGACCGGCAGCTTCGACCGGCCGGACCGGGTGGTGCCGACGCGACAATATGGCTCGGAGTCGCGACTTGGCTGGGTGGTCGCGATCGCCAATCTGCCGAGCCAGACGACACAACAGAACTATGGACCGGAGAAGATGGCGACCATCGTCAGCCATCAGCATCCGGACCACGATTGAGACGAGGACGCCGGGCCATGAGCCGCATTCCCGATTTCACCGCGATCGCGTTTGAGCCCACGGCCACGCCGGCTCCCGCAGGCCACGCCGAGCCGTGGCTCACGCCCGAAGGCATTCCGGTGAAGCCGGCCTATGGCGAGGCCGATCTCGCCGGCATCGACTTCCTCGACACCTGGCCGGGCATCGCGCCGTTTATGCGCGGTCCCTACCCGACCATGTATGTCAACCAGCCCTGGACGGTCCGGCAATATGCCGGCTTCTCCACGGCGGAGGATTCCAACGCCTTCTACCGCCGCAACCTCGCCGCGGGCCAGAAGGGCCTGTCGGTCGCGTTCGATCTCGCCACCCATCGCGGCTATGATTCCGATCATCCGCGCGTCGGCGGCGATGTCGGCATGGCCGGCGTCGCGATCGACTCGATCTACGACATGCGCACCTTGTTCGCCGGCATTCCGCTCGACCAGATGAGCGTGTCGATGACCATGAACGGCGCGGTGCTGCCGATCCTCGCTTTGTTCGTGGTCGCCGCCGAGGAGCAAGGCGTGCCGCCGGAGAAATTGTCGGGCACCATTCAGAACGACATTCTGAAAGAGTTCATGGTGCGCAACACCTACATCTATCCGCCGGCGCCCTCGATGCGGATCATCTCCGACATCTTTGCCTTCACCTCGCAGAAGATGCCGAAGTTCAACTCGATCTCGATCTCCGGCTACCACATGCAGGAGGCCGGCGCGACGCAGGATCTCGAGCTCGCCTACACGCTCGCCGACGGCGTCGAATATCTGCGCGCCGGCATCGCCGCAGGTCTCGACGTCGACCGCTTCGCGCCGCGGCTGTCATTCTTCTGGGCGATCGGCATGAACTTCTTCATGGAGGTCGCCAAGCTGCGCGCCGCGCGGCTGTTGTGGGCCAAGCTGCTGAAGCCGTTCAACCCGAAGGATCCGCGCTCGCTGTCCTTGCGCACCCACAGCCAGACGTCGGGCTGGTCGCTGACCGCGCAGGACGTCTACAACAACGTCGTGCGCACCGCCGTCGAGGCGATGGCAGCAACGCAAGGCCATACCCAGTCGCTGCACACCAACGCGCTCGACGAAGCGCTGGCGCTGCCGACCGACTTCTCCGCCCGCATCGCCCGGAACACGCAATTGTTCCTGCAGCAGGAGAGCGGCACCACGCGCATCATCGATCCCTGGGGCGGCTCGTACTATGTCGAGCGCTTGACCCGCGACCTCGCCGCAAAGGCCTGGGGCCACATCCAGGAGATCGAGGAGCTCGGCGGCATGGCCAAGGCGATCGAGGCCGGCGTGCCGAAGCTGCGCATCGAGGAGGCCTCGGCCAAGACGCAAGCCCGCATCGACACCGGCAGGCAGTCGGTGATCGGCGTCAACAAGTACAAGCCGACCGACGAGCCGCCGCTCGACGTGCTCAAGGTCGACAATTCCACCGTCCGCCGGCTGCAGATCGACAAGCTCAGCCGGCTGAGATCCGAGCGCAAGCAGGCCGAGGTCGATGCGGCGCTGTCGGCGCTCACGCGCTCGGCCGGCGACGGCAACGGCAATCTGCTGGCGCTCGCGATCGACGCGGCGCGCGCCAAGGCCACCGTCGGCGAGATCTCCGACGCGATGGAAAAGGTGTTCGGCCGCCATCGCGCCGAGATCAAGTCCATCACCGGCGTCTACAAGCGGGAGATCGCCGCCATGTCCGGCAAAGCCGAGAAGCTGCAGGCGCTGATCGAGGCGTTCGAGGAGGCCGAGGGCCGCCGGCCACGCATCCTGGTCGCCAAGATCGGACAGGACGGCCACGACCGCGGCCAGAAGGTGATCGCGTCGGCCTTCGCCGACATCGGCTTCGACGTCGACATCGGGCCGCTGTTCGCCACCGCCGACGAGGCGGCGCGGCAGGCGGTCGAGAACGACGTGCACATTCTCGGCGTCTCGTCGCTGGCGGCCGCGCATCTCACCGCAGTGCCGGAGTTGAAGGCCGCGCTCAAGAAGCAGGGCCGCGAGGACATCATGATCATCGTCGGCGGCGTCGTGCCGCCGCAGGATTACGACGCCCTCTACAAGGCCGGCGCCGAGGCAATCTTCCCGCCGGGCACCGTCATCGCCGACGCCGCCGAGGAGCTGATCCACAAGCTCAATGCGCGCCTCGGCCACAGCGAGGCGGCGGAGTAGTCCGACTGCGTCACACCCCACCGTCATTCCGGGGCAAGGCCAAAGGCCTTGAACCCGGAATCTCGACATTGTCTTGCGTCCATTCCTGGGAGCGTCGAGCTATTGACGCGCTGTAATCGATCGCCGCGCGTTCGATCTGGGCACGATCGAACCTTTGCGGTACGTGCGCGCACAGACCACTAAACCCGGATCACAAGTCTCATGTATTCTACCAAACTGCTTGTCGCCGCCCTGTTCGGCCTGCTCACCCTCTCGCCGGCGATCGCCGCCGAAGCCAAGCCCGATGCGTCGATCAAGACCAAGGCCGCCGAGGCCAGCGTCACGCTGAGTGCCGACATCAAGGCCGATCCGGCGCTCGCCGCGAATTGCCTCGCCGAAGGCCGCAAGTGGATGGACAAGCAGGCCGCGGACGCCGCCAAGGACTACAAGGCGGACAAGGAACTGTTCCGCGACGGCCCTTACACCTATGGCCGCGACTATTCGGTGCGTTCGATCGTCGCCGATCGCTATGTCAGCGTGCTGCGCAACGACTACATGGACACGCATGGCGCCCATCCCAACCGGACGGTCGACACCATCCTCTGGGACAAGGCCGCCGCCAAGCGCATCTCGATCCGCCCGTTCTTCAACGAGACCGCCGACAACGGTCCGACCATGACCGCGATCAGCAAGGCGATCATCGCCTCGCTGCGGGCAGAGAAGAAGGCGCGCGACGCCGGCGACACTGACGAGTGGTGGCTGAAGAGCGTCGAGCCGAAGCTGCTCGGCATTGGCGCCGTCACGCTCGCGCCCTCGACGCTGGCCGGCAAGAGCTCGGGCCTCACCTTCCACTATCCGCCCTACGCCGTAGGTTCCTATGCCGAGGGCGACTATGTCGCCTTGGTGCCCTGGGAAACGCTGAAGCCCTATCTCAGCACGGAGGGGCAGGCGATCTTCGGCGGCGCGAGGCCGAAGGGGGATGCGGAGGAGAACTAGCTGGCCGGGCCGCGCGCATCCGCTATAACGGGCGCATGTCCTCTCGTTCTCCTTCGCCAAATACCACGGCCTTGGCCGACGATATCAGCGCCGGCAGCCGCGCGGCGCTGGCGCGTGCGATCACCTTGGTCGAGAGCCGCCGCGCCGACCACCAGGCCGCCGCGCGGGAGCTGGTGCAGGCGCTGCTGCCACGGACGGGGCACGCGATCCGGGTCGGCATCACCGGCTCGCCCGGCGTCGGCAAGTCCACCACGATCGATGCGCTCGGCATGTATCTGATCGAACAGGGCCACAAGGTCGCGGTGCTCGCGGTCGACCCCTCGTCGGCGCGCACCGGCGGTTCGATCCTGGGCGACAAGACGCGGATGGCGCGGCTGTCGCATCACGAGCACGCCTTCATCCGCCCCTCGCCATCGTCGGGCACGCTCGGCGGCGTCGCCGCCAAGACGCGCGAGGCGATGCTGCTGTGCGAGGCTGCGGGCTTCGACGTGATCCTGGTCGAGACGGTCGGCATCGGCCAGTCCGAAACCACGGTCTGCGACATGACCGATTTCTTCCTCGCCCTGATGCTGCCCGGCGGCGGCGACGAGCTGCAGGGCATCAAGAAGGGCCTGGTCGAGCTCGCCGACATGATCGCGATCAACAAGGCCGATGGCGACAACGTCAAGCGCGCCAACATCACCGCCGCCGACTATCGCGGCGCATTGCATCTGCTCAGCCCCCGCTCCGAGCACTGGCACCCACCGGTCGTGACCTATTCGGCGATATCAGGCACGGGCATCGCCGAGCTGTGGCAGAAGGTCCTGGATCATCGCAAGGCGATGATCGCCTCCGGGGAGTTCGCCGCGCGGCGGCGCGACCAGCAGGTGAAATGGATGTGGACCATGCTGGAGCAGCGGCTGATGGCGCGGCTGCGCACCGATCCGTCCGTCCGCGCGAAAGTGAAGAAGCTGGAGACCGACGTCGCCGAGGGCCGCGTCGCGCCGGCGCTCGCCGCCGAGCAGCTCGCGGAGATGCTGACATGAGCGAGCGGCCGCGCATCCTGATCACCGGCTTCGGCCCGTTTCCCGGCGCGCCGTCCAATCCGACCATGCCGCTGGTGAAGCGGTTGTCGGAGCTGCGGCGGCCGGCGCTGGACGACGTCGACATCACGAGCCACATTTTTCACGTGACCTATGCGACCGTGGATCGCGAGCTGCCCGCCCTGATCGCCGAGCGGCGCCCGCATGCGCTCCTGATGTTCGGCCTCGCCGGGCGAACATCATACCTGCGCATCGAGACCCGCGCGCGCAATGCGATCACCACGACCTTCCCCGATGCCGATCGCCACGTCGCGCGCAAGGGCGTGATCGCGCCGGGCGCACATCCGGCGACGTTCGGTCCGCACATGGCGCGGCTGCTGCGCGCGGCGCGCGCCACCGGCATCGATGCCCGGGCCTCGCGCGATGCCGGCAGCTATCTCTGCAACTATCTGAGCTGGCGCGCGATCGAGGCGACCAAAGCCGCCGAAGGGCCGCGGGTCGCCGCCTTCATCCATATTCCTCCCTTGCCGCGCGCCGGCATGGCGTTGCCGCACGGCAGTTCGCGCATCACGCTGGAGGGGCTGGTCGATGCCGGCGAAGCCATGCTGATGGAGCAGGTCAAGCTCGTGCGACAGGCGACCTGTCGCACGAGCTGACGTCGAGAGTGGTATGACCGCTGACCGTCAGCGCTGTGTCAGATGCTCCAACGGCGCCGACCGCCAAATCCCCCACCGATCAGGCGCAGCAGGAGCAGCAGGACCACGGCGCCGATGAAGGCGTTAATGATCGCGGCGACCAGTCCGACGCCCAGATGGATTCCGAGCTGCGGCAACAGCCAGTTGCCGATGAAGGCGCCGACGAGACCGACGACCAGGTCGCCGATCAGGCCGAAACCGCCGCCCTCCATGACGCGGCCCGCGAGCCACCCGGCGACGATGCCGACGAACAGAATAACCAGTAGACTCTCATTGGACAGATGCATGACCCTCTCCTCGCCGATCCATTGCCGGAACAATGTCCGCGAGTCCCATTGGTTCCCTCGGGAGAGGCTCACCGGTTCGACGGGCACCCCATAGCCGGCGGCGATCTGACGTGAAGATTTAACCCTACCGCCAACAATCCCGGGCGCAGGCGCTCATCCTCAGCATCAGCTTTGAGGCTTTCAGCTTAAGTCGTGGCCGCACATCATCTTTTGCGTGAGACGCTGACCATGGATGTCAATCGCCGCCGCATTCTGGCTGGATCGGCTGCCGGCGCCGCCGGGGCATTGGCCCTGCCGGCGGATGCCGCACAGGTCGCCCCCTTGATCTCCGCGCTCGGGCGCGACGCCACACAGTATGGCGTCAAGCCCAACAGTCCCGACGACCAGACCCGCGCGCTGCAGCGTGCGATCGACGAGGCCGCCCGCGCGCAGGCGCCGCTGGCGCTGCCGCCAGGCACCTATAGGACCTCGATGCTGCGCCTCGCCAGGGGCAGCCACTTGGTCGGCATCCGCGGCGCCACCAAGCTCGTGTTCACCGGCGGCGGCCCGTCGATGCTGTCAGCAGAAGGCGCTGACGGCATCGGCGTCAGCGGCATCGCGCTCGACGGCGGCGGCATCGCCCTGCCCCAGCGCCGCGGCCTGCTCCATGTCGCCGCTAGCCGCGACGCCCGTATCTCCGATTGCGAGATCACCCGCTCCGGCGGCAGCGGCATCTGGCTCGAGCAGGTCTCGGGCGACGTCAGCGGCAACGTGATCACCGACATCGCGGTCACCGCCATCGTGTCGTTCGACGCGCTCGGCCTGATCGTGTCGCGCAACACCATCAACGGCACAAGCGACAACGGCATCGAGATCCTGCGCACCGCGATCGGCGACGACGGCACGATGGTGCTCGACAATCGGATCGAGGACATCAAGGCCGGCCCCGGCGGCTCGGGCCAGTACGGCAACGCCATCAACGCCTTTCGCGCCGGCAACGTCATCATCAGCGGCAACCGCATCAGGAACTGCGACTACTCGGCAGTGCGCGGCAACTCGGCCTCGAACATCCAGATCGTCGGCAACAGCGTCAGCGACGTGCGCGAGGTCGCGCTCTACTCGGAGTTCGCATTCGAGGGCGCCGTCATCTCAGGCAATACGGTGGATGGTGCCGCCTTCGGCGTCTCCGTCTGCAACTTCAACGAAGGCGGCCGCATCGCGGTGGTCCAGGGCAACATCATCCGCAATCTGATCCCGAAGCGGCCGATCGGCACCGCACCTGACGACGATGCCGGCATCGGGATCTATGTCGAGGCGGACTCCGCGGTGACCGGCAATGTCGTCGAGAACGCCCCGTCCTACGGCATCGTCGCCGGTTGGGGCCGATATCTCAGGGACGTGGTGATCTCCGGCAACGTCATTCGCAATGCGCTCGCGGGCGTCGGCGTGTCCGTCGTTCCGGGCGCGGGCACGGCGCTTGTGAGCAACAACATGATCTCGGGCACGCCCCGTGGCGCCGTGATCGGGCTCGATCACATCAAGCCGGTGACATCGGACCTGACGCGCGACGGGACGCAAGGCTATGCGCAGATCGTGGTCAGCGGCAACGCGGTGCGACGAAGCTGAGCCGCCGCTTCAAATCGGCCGAGCGCTCGGCCTCACTTGTGTGATCGCGACGCCGGTGATCGCCAGCAGCCCGCCCGCAATCAGCTTCGGTGTCATCCGCTCGTCCAGGAACAATACGCTCGAGATCAAGGCGAACACCGGAAGCAGCAGGCTGAACGGTGCGACGCGGCTCATGGAGTAGCGGGCGATCAACCAGAACCAGACGCCAAACCCGACAATTCCGCCGATGAAGACCGTGTAGGCGAGCGCCAGCCATCCGCGTTCATCCGCCGCGGCAAGGCTCGCCACCTGGCCATATTCGAGGAACGACGACATGACGACGACTTGCGGCACGGTGAGCAGCGACGACCATCCCATCAGCATCAGCGGTTCAAAAGGGCCGTAGCGCTTGGTCAGGACGTTGGACACCGCGAATGCGAAGGCTGCGCCAACCACCAGCAGCAGCGGGAGCACGTTTGCCGTCAGACCCGGCTCGGCCGCCAGCACGACCACGCCGGCGAATGCAAGCCCTACTCCAGCGCATGTGGAGAGGGACGGCTTCTCCGCCAGCAGCGGCCACGCCAACAGGACGGTGAAGGGCGTGGCGAGTTGATAGGCGACGGCTGACATGCTTCCCGAGCCGAGCCCAAGACCAACATAGAACAGCCCGAAGTTCAGGCCGCCCAGGAAAACGGAAATGACTGCGATGTGACCGAGCTGTTGACGCGTCGGCCTTTTGACGAACGGAACGAGCAGCAGCGCGATGGCCAGAAATCGAAGCGCGAGAAAGAACAGCGGCGGAAACTCCGTCACCCCCACTTTGATGACGACGAACTGATAACCCCACAGTAATGGAACGGCCACCGAGCAGAGAATCTGGACGATGGTCATGGCATTCTCCATTTAAGGACTGATCGGTCCAGATATAGGCGACTCGAAAGCAAGGCGCTCAACGGTCTCTATCGAATGACGCGATCGAGAAGCGCGTCAACGGTGGCTTGCGATGTGATCGGCGTCGGCCCCGTCTTGCCGACCACGCGCAGCCCCTCAACGAAACAGACGAGAATTCGCGCGGCACTCGAAGGTTCGACACCCTCGGCCAGCTTGCCCGCCATCTTCGCGCGGGACAGTGCATCCGCCACCCGGACCTCCATGGCCTTGAAGAAACTCGCGATGCGCCGACCAACTTCGGCGTCCTGGCCAGCAAGCTCCATGGCTGTCGCCACCAGCAGGCAGCCGCGCCGACCATTGGCCCCGCGCGTGCGGTCGACGTAGCCGGCAAGATAGGCCCGCAGGCCGTCGACCGGCTCCCTGCTTGGGTCGAGCTCGGTATCCATCCGGGCCAGGGCATCGGCGATGTAACGGTCAAGCGCGAGCAGGAACAGCGAGTGTTTGTCACCGAACGCGGCGTAGAGGCTGCCACGCGAGAGCTTCGTCGCCTGAAGAAGATCAGGCAGCGCCGTCGCGTGATAGCCACGCGACCAAAACACACCCATTGCCCGCTCGACAGCGGCGTCCATGTCGAAACTTCGCGGGCGCCCACGCGGCAACTGCATCGGAGTCTGGCGGCTCATCACCGATATATGGACCATTCGGTCTTGAAATCAAGTGACCAGATTGAGGGCGGCTTGCGGCCCCCTTGGCTGCGATGCGGAGTGGGTCTGGAGCTCGCCCTGCGCCTAGAACGCGACCGCCAGCGCGGGATAGCGGCGCTCGATGGCGTCGAGATCGACCACCGGCTCGTCATCCTCGGCGTCGGATTGAATGCCGATGCTCAAAGCTTGCTCCAGGGCGAACATGTCGATGCGGGGCGGCGCGACGGCCGGCTCCGGCGCGATGGCATCTTCGGACACATAGTCGGGTTCGATGACGCCGTCCGGTTCCAGATCATCCGCGGCCAGCTCGATCTCGGGCTCGACGATGATCTCGGACTCCGCAAGGATGGTTTCGAGCGAGGGCGGCAGCGCGATGGGGCGCCGCTCGATGGGGTGATTCTCGTGGAGACGGAGTTTGATCGGCTCCGGCTCGGCGGGGCGCACGGGAGCGGGTGGCGTAGCCACCATCGCAGCCGGCCGCTGGCTCGGCACGATGCTCACCTGCTCGGGCTCGGCGCGGGATAGCGCCTGCCAGGTCTGCACCGCGGCCTTGGCGTGCCGGATATCGTCGAGGAGCGACTGCTCGGTGTAGTAGCGGCGCCAACGGCCGCTCTGGAACAGCTCGGTCAGATGGTCCAGGCGCCTTTCGGCAAGCGCGCACCAGCGCGCAGCCAGTTCGCGGCTGCAAGTCACGTCCGGTCGATGTGTCATGGGGGAGCCCGTGAGATAAGGGGACGGACGCACTCGGCACGAATCAACGCAACGTGACGTGAATATTTTGTGGAAAAGGTTAACAAAGTCTAGCTAATGCCATGTTGTTTGGCGGCCAAACCGTAGTCGTGCGGAAATTTTCTCCGTGCTTTTTCGGAATCCGGCCTAGTGCAGCCACGCGAACGCGGCCAACGACATCGCCTGACAACCCGAAGATGTGCCCATCGGGCGGGCGAACACTGCCGGATATCAATGTCGCCGGGATTCGACCTGGCCCAGAAATGGAAGACCCGTCCGGGGGGACAACCGGACGGGTCGAGCCATATGGGCGCTTGGGGTGGATGGGCGCTCGCGCCGTATATAGCCTTGGGGAGGGGATCACCGCTCCCACATGCTTTCTGTCGTGACCGCCCCGCTGCACGTTCAAAGCGAGCGGGAGAATTTCGGAACGTTCACGAAAACGTTGGCGTCATTGCTGCGCCGGCCGAAGCGCGTCGCCGGCTGGAGATGCCTCGGTCACCGCGGCCGGCGCCGGGCGCAACTCGCGGGCCGCCGCGGGCTCCGTTTGCAGCCCCGCGGAAGGCACAGCAGCAGCAGGCGCATCCTGCGGCGAGACCACGGCCTGGACCGCCGCCAGGGCATCCGCCTGCCCTGCCCCGAACAGATCGTCGCGTCCGGGCGTCCCGAGATCGCGCGCGGTCCCGGTCAGCACGGTCCGCACCATCTCCGGCTTCAGCGCCGGATTGCGCTCCAGGACCAGCGCCGCAAGCCCGCTGACATAGGCCGCGGAAAACGAGGTGCCCGAGATGATCTGATATTTTCCGTCCGGCGCCGGCAGGAAGATCTCGGCGCCGGGCGCGGCCAGCGCGATGTAATTGCCGCGGTTCGACGCCGGCAGCAACTGGTCCCTGTCATCGGTCGCACTGACGGCGATGACGTTCGGATTGCCCGCAGGATACAGCGGCGGCGACTTGGCCCCGGCATTGCCGGCCGCGGCGACCATCACGACGCCCTTGGAAGCCACGGCCGCGATCGCGCGCTCGATCACCGCGTCCTTCGGGCCCGCGAAGCTCATGTTGACGATCTGCGCGCCGTGCAGGGCCGCGTAGTCCAGCGCCTTCAGGATCACATAGGAGCTGCTCTCCGGCCCGCCGCCTTTCTTGGCCATGCCGAAGGCGCGGATGGCGATGATGCGTGCATAGGGCGCGCTGCCCATCAACCGCTTGTGCGACACGATCACGCCGGCGATGCCGGTGCCGTGCACATGCGGCCCCTCGTCGCCGCCGAGCGCGTCGAACGCGTCGAACGACGCGTCGGCGAATTCCGGGTGCTTGAGATCGATCCCGGAATCGATCACTGCGATGGTGACATTGGAGCCCTGGGCCAGCCTGTGCGCTTCCGGCAGCCGCAGCTTCGCCAGCGCGTATTGCGCCGGATCGCCCTCGACAGGCGGCGCACTCTGCTGCTGCAGCGTATAGCGGTAGTTCGGCTGCACCGAACGCACCCTGGCATCTGCCGCGAGCGCACGGCTGACCGCCTGCACCGAGCGGCGATCGGTGATCCTGAACAGGCCGATGGTGGCGCCGATCAGCGGAAAGCGCTGCGAGCTGATGCGCTGCAGGCCATGGCGGCGCGCCAGCGCGTCGGCCTGGTCGATCGAGAGACCGTCATCGATCTCGGCGACGATCTCGTTGGCGACGGCCCGCGGATCGCCAGCGGCCGCAGCCTTAGGCTCGCGCCGTTGCGTCACCTTGGCGGACCTGCCTTTGTCCAATCTTCCTTGGGCTTGCCGGCCCTGCCCGTCCCCCGTCACCGACCGGCGGTCGAGACATTCACCCGACACGCTGCGATCCGCCGGGTTGCAGGACGCCTGCAGGTTCGGTGCAAATCGCGCATTGGGCAAGGTCGGGCGCAAGGCCATCCCGGTCGGCGGCGGCACACGCATCGCGGTGCCCGGGTTGATGCTTGGCACCCGGCTCGGGATGTTGATGTTGGGCGAACGCATCATCGCCTGGGCATGGGCACTGAGGTCGCCACCCGCGAAAGCAGGCATTGCGACGACAATCAGTATCGCGACCGATCTGGCGAACTGTAGCGGCGAAGTGGACGACATGGAGCCTCCGAATGACGTTCGGACGGCGCGGGCCTATTGCGCGGCCACCGCGAGGCTGACGATCTTCTCTCGCGCCAGACGGCCGATCAGGCTGTCGGCCTCGGCCTTCGACAGCGGCCGGTCGCCGAGTTGCAGCTTGAACAGGCCGCCTCTGGCGCCCTCGACGATCAACGCCTGGTAGCTGTCGAGCAACGCGGAGATGTCGGCCATGCGCGCATCCGGCGCGAACCGCACCAGCGCATAGGCGGGCGCGGTCGATCCGGCGACCTGCGGTCCAAGGCCGCGGATCAGCGGAGCGGCCGGGGCCGGTGCTTCGGCCATCCGCGAACGCGTCATGCTCTCGGGCGTCCGCTCCGCCGGGGCCGGCGCAGCAGCGCTCGGCGGCGGTGGCGCGGCCATCGGTTTGCTCGCGGGCTCGGGAGCTGCGTTCTTGTCCTCGACCGAGGCGGTCTGATAGGTCGCGGTCTGCGAGCGCATCAGCACGGCGCCGATAACGCCGGCCTGCGCCAGCACCAGAAGCGCGCCGAGGCTGACGGTCCACGCCAAGGTCTGCGGCGACAAGCTGTCGAAGAAATCCATCAGCCGCGCGCTGAAGCCGCGCGGCGCGGCAGGCTTTTGCATCGGATCCGCCTCGATCGCCGCGAACAGCTTCTGCATCGCGCGCATCGAGGGCGCGCCGAGGCTTTCGTTCAGCGCGATGGTCTCGGCATATTCCTTCTGGATCTCTGCATACTGCCTGGCGAGATCGGCATCGTGGGCAAGCACCTCCTCGACCCGGCGCATGTCGCGCGCGTTCAGGGTGCCGGCGGCGTACCACGGCAGCAGGAGTTCGATCTCTCCGGGCTCTTGCTCCAGCATCTTGCTCAAAGCCATCATGGCCAGCCTCTTTCAATGCCGGCCGCTTTCAGGAGTTCGGCCAATTTCTTGCGCGCATAGAACAGGCGCGTCTTGACGGTGTTTTCCGGAATTCCGACGATCTCGGCCACCTCCTCCACGGACTTCTCGTGGTAGTAGACGAGATCGACGATCTCCCGGTGATCAGGCGAAAGTGCCGTCAGGCACTTGCGCAATGCTTCGCCGGTATTCTTCTTCTGGACCGCGACCTCCGGATCGTCGGAGGTATCCTCGATCGCGTTCGCGGCCTCGTCTTCCAGCTCAACGTCCTTCCGGCGCCGAAGTGCCGACAGGGCCTTGAACCGCGTGATCGCCAGGAGCCAGGTGGAGACGGCAGAACGGCCTTCGAACTTGCCGGCCTGACGCCACACGTCGAGAAAGACCTCGCTGATGAGGTCTTCCGCGACCTGCTCGTCCCGCACGAGCCGGAGCCCGAAACGGTACACCCTGACATGGTGCCGTCCGTACAGCACCTGCATGGCGAGCCGGTCGCCTTGAGCGATCCGGGCAATCAGGGTTTCATCTGACGCCGCTGCTGTCACGCTCAATGGCCGTCTCGCAAGATTGGTCTGGAGGATTGACGTCGCGGTTCGAACACAACCGCAAAAATCTTCAAAATACCGGAAAGATACGTCCCGAAATGTGAGTTGGCGCACAGACTTGCAGATTTCGCTGCAGCGCCCAGGTCGATCGCGACCAGCGGGTTCCCGCCTACCATGTTCCGCCCGTTCCCACCAACTGCGCGCCCTGAAAGCCGTAGATTCCCCGTCGCAGCACGACGCCGGCGGCCTCTTCGTCCATGCCCATAGATACCAAAGTTAAATGCTTTCCCACGTAGATTTTGAGCCAACGACGAAGAATCGCGAGCACATGGGCACGACGGCACCGCCTTTTCCCAGTCCGAATGTCGCTGAGGCCGGGGACGCGCAGCCGTCTCCGTCCAGCGACCTGCGCGCGCGTCGTGCCGGGCGGCGCCGGCAGATGCTGGCGCTGGTCGCAGGATGCTACCTGATCGACGCCGTCATCCTGCTGATCTACGCCAAGGCGGGCACCGTCCCGGTCACGATCGCGCCAGCCTACGCAGCGATCGGCGTTCTCACCGTCGCGCTGTGGACCGCTTTGTCGGAGAGCGGCTTCAACGACCGTTTCCGCGACCACTACCTCGTGGTGCCGCAATCGCTCGCCAGCATGATGATCACGGTCGCGTTCTGCTACATCGCGCCCGAAGTCAGCATCCTGTTCCTGTGCACGCTGTACATCGTCGTCGCCTTCGCCTCGCTGCGCGCGACGCCGCGCCAGAGCGCGATCTGCTGGACGTTCCTCGCGATCGGCCTAGCGGGATTGTTCCTGCTCACCGACAAGCCGCTCGGCATGCCGCACGACAGCGGCCTCGAGCGGCTCGCGACGCTCCTGGTCTTCCTCCTCACCATCGCCGGCTGCATGTTCCTCGGCATCTTCTCCAGCGCGCTGCGCGAGACGCTGTACCAGCGCGGACAGAAGCTCAAGGAAGCCTATCGCCGCATCGAGGAGCTGGCCGAGATCGACGAGCTCACCGGCGCGCTGAACCGGCGCTCGATCATGGATGTGCTGGACGAGGAGATGGCGCAGGCGCGGCAGGGCGGCCAGCCCTGCTCGGTCGTGCTGATCGATCTCGACTGGTTCAAGCGCATCAACGACACGCATGGTCATCCGACCGGCGACGACGTGCTGCGCACCTTCGCCATCACGATCTTCGCCAACATTCGCGGCAGCGACCGCTTCGGCCGCTACGGCGGCGAGGAATTCCTGCTGGTGCTGCCGGGCGCGCCGGCGGACGCCGCCGCGCGGCTCGCCGAACGATTGCGCCAGATCATCGCCGGCCTCGACTGGAGTGCGTTCTCGACCGGCCTGCAGGTCACGTTCTCGGCCGGCGTGGCCGCCCCGCGCGGCGACGAGACCGCCGATTCGCTGCTCGCCCGGGCCGATCGGGCGCTCTACGACTCGAAGGCGCGGGGCCGCAATCGCGTCACCAGCGCCTGAGCCATCCCGGCATGCCCCCGAAACCCACCCCGAACGAAAGCCTGCTCGACGAGCTCGAGGACACGCTCGCGCACGGCACCGTCGCGCGACGGGTCGAGACCCTGCGCAAGGTGACGGACCTGTTCGTCGACGGCGCGACGGACTTCGCCGATGACCAGGTCGCGCTGTTCGACGACGTATTCGAATGCCTGATCGACCACATCGAGATTTCGGCCCGCGCCCTGCTCGCGCGCCGGCTTGCGCCGCTGGCGTCGGCGCCGCCGCGGACGCTGCACCGGCTGGCCGATGACGACGCCATCGATGTCGCAGGCCCCGTGCTGTCGAAGTCGGAACGGCTCGACGAGGCCGCGCTGATCCGCACAGCCGAGACCAAGAGCCAGGCGCATCTGCTCGCGATCTCGCTCCGGCGCGTGCTCAGCCACGCCGTCACCGACATCCTGCTCAGGCGCGGCAACGACGAGGTCGTTCACAGCACCGTCAGCAATCCCGGCGCCGACGTCTCGGGGACCAGCCTCGACACGCTGGTCGATCGCGCCGCGCTGGACGAAAACCTCGCCGCGTGCCTCGCCATGCGGCCCAATCTGCCGCGCCACCTTTATCTGAAGCTGGTCGCCAAGGCGTCTGCCACGGTCCGCACGCGGCTCGAGGCGGCAAATCCGAAGCTCGCGCAGGAGGTCTCCTCGGCGGTGCGCATGGCGGGCCGGCGGGCGCGATCGAGCGCGGTGGCGCTGACCAGCCAGACCGAGATCGCGCACGCGCTGGTGCGCTCGCTGCATGCCGAGGGCCGGCTCGACGACCGTCTCGTCGTGCAGTTCACCGAGCAGCGCAAGTTCGACGAGGCCAATGCCGCCGTCGCGGCCATGGCCAACGTGCCGGTCGCGGTCGCCGAAAGCATCATGATCGAAAGCCGTGCCGAGGGCGTGATGATCCTTGCCAAGGTCGCAGGGCTGTCCTGGCCAACGGTGAAATCGATCATCCTGATGCGCGACGAGCTCGCCACCACCGCGCCGGCCGATCTCGACGCCTGCAAGGCGACCTATGAGCGGCTCCGGCGGTCCACCGCGCAGCAGGTGTTGCGCTTCCACCGCGTGCAGGACGCCGCGGCGCCGATGCAGGCGTAGTCGCGACCTCGCTCGTCGCGCAGCCCCCCTCAGTAGCGCAGGACCCTTGCGCCGATGAGCGCGCCGAGCCCGGCCACGATCAGCGCGGCCACCGTATACCAGGTCGCCACGAACAGCGGCGAGTCGTCGGTGCAATGCGCGGCATAGAGCGTCGCCGCGATCCCCGCCGAGACCAGCCCGGCGATCGCGCCCGTCATCGCCGGACGCGACGGCGCACCATGGCGCAGGCCGAACAGCGCGGCGGCCAGCAGCGGCAGCGACAGCACGGGAATGGCGCTCATGCACACCATCGAATTGTGGCCGACCAGCCGCGCCATCATCGGCGTGCGCTGCGGCAGCATCATCTCCGCCGCCATGCCGCCGATAAGGACGACGATCGGCGCGATCAGCAGCCAGCTCCAGCCCTGCAGCGAGGCTTCGGGGCGCGACAGATGCAGGCCGATGATCAGCGCCGGGATCGCCAGTGCCGTGGTGACGACGAACTTCAGGTCGAAGAACGGATTGCGCACCGCGAGCCAGATGTCCGGCCGGACGCCGAGGCCGATGAGCAGCATCGCGGTCGATACCGGCGTCGCCGCCATCAGGGCCAGCGCCAGCACGATGCCGACCGGCTGCGCGCGCTGCGCATTGTCGGCCGCGAGGGTGCGGATGAGCTGATCGGTGTCCATGGTCAGGTATCCCGTAGCTTGGCCGTGAGGCTTGCGAGCGCCCGGTGCAGCGCCACCCGCACCGCGCCCTCGCTCATCGAAAACTTCTCCGCGGTCTGCTTGATCGAGGCGGCCTCGACTGCGATCGACTGCAGCACGTCGCGCTGGCGCTGCGGCAAGGTCTTCAGCTGCGCCTCGACCTCGCTGGCCGAGACGGTGGGCGCCGGCGGCGCGTCGGCCAGCGTCTCCGAAAAATCGTCGATGTCGACGAACACCCGCCGGCCGCGCCGGCGCAGCATGTCGATCAGCTTGTTGCGCGCGATCGCGAACAGCCAGGGCGCGAACGGCGCGTCGACGTCCCAGGTGTGCCGCTTCAGGTGAACCGCCAACAGAATTTCCTGCACGATGTCCTCGGCCTGGTCGGGGGGCTGGCCGGCGCGCGCCAGCCCGCGCCGTGATGCTGCGCGCAGCACGGGCGTGATCGCCCTCAGCAGGCGATGATAGGCATCGTCGTCACCGGCGACGGCCTGGCGCATCCAGCCCGTCCACTCGTCGTCACGCTCGCGCAACTCCGCTCCACCCCCAGCAATTCGCCCGAAACACTCAGTTTGTTACTCTCGCCCCATCCTCATCACTAATTCGTGATGAGGACATTGGCCTCGGAACCATCCGAGTTACGCCACACCGAGAGCACGCCACCGGGCAAGTCTTGGAACCGCTCCATAGCACCGAATCGCGAGGTGCATGATCAGGTTTGATGGGCAGCGTCGCAAAGTGCGGCGGCGCCCAGCTTTTGCCGTGAGCGGCAGGAAGATACCCATTTTCTGCCCCGTTCTCGACATCTGTCGGGGTCTCACTCCGGCTTGGGCTGGCGGGATGGGGAGAAGGCCGACGATGACGATCCAAGCCAGTGGACGTTCAGCATTGATCATTGCCGCCGCGTTCGTTCTGGGCCTCGTTGGCACTGGATTCGCGCGCGCGGCCGAACAGCAGAGCTACAGTCCGTTCTTGCCGGTGGGGTCCGAGAGCGCTCCGGCGGCGAAGCAGGACGGCTTCCCGGCGCCGCTGCCGGCCGAAGCCCAGGCTCAGGCCGCACCTGCGGCGCAAGCGGCCGACGCCGCGCCGAGCGATGCGCCGGCGGCCTCGGACGTCACCGTGAACATGGTCACGGTCAGCAATGACGACAGCTCCGGCTGGGACAAGGCCTCGATCATCGGCAAGATCTTCATCGCCTGCGGCACCCTGCTCACCCTGGGCTCGGCGGCGCGGATGTTCATGATCTGAGGCGCCGCGCGGCGCCGCACCTACTTGATGCGCATCGATCCAGCGGGCACATTGCCCGCTATTTTGATTTCTCGGGGTTGGCATCATGAGCGTCTACGAGCACATCATCGTCGAAGGCAAAGGCGCGGTCGGTGTCATCACCCTGAACCGGCCGAAGATGCTCAACGCGCTGTCGTTCGGCGTCTTCCGCGAGATCGCCGCCGCCGTGGATGATCTCGAGGCCGACGACGCCATCGGCTGCATCGTGATCACCGGCAGCGAGAAAGCGTTCGCCGCCGGCGCCGACATCAAGGAGATGCAGCCGAAGAGCTTCATCGACATGTTCTCGAGCGACTTCACCGCGATCGGCGGCGACCGCGTCGCGCGCTGCCGCAAGCCGACCATCGCCGCGGTCGCGGGCTACGCGCTCGGCGGCGGCTGCGAGCTCGCGATGATGTGCGACTTCATCATCGCCGCCGATACCGCGAAATTCGGCCAGCCCGAGATCACGCTCGGCACCATTCCGGGCATCGGCGGCACCCAGCGCCTGACGCGCGCGATCGGCAAGGCCAAGGCGATGGACCTCTGCCTCACCGGCCGCATGATGGATGCGGCCGAGGCCGAACGCTCCGGCCTCGTCAGCCGCATCGTGCCGGCCGACAGGCTGATGGACGAGGTGATGGCTGCGGCCGAGAAGATCGCGGCGATGTCGCGCCCGGCGGCGGCGATGGCCAAGGAGGCCGTCAACCGCGCCTTCGAGACCCCGCTGTCCGAAGGCATGAACGTCGAGCGCAACCTGTTTCACGCCACCTTCGCGCTGGAGGACCGCGCCGAGGGCATGGCTGCCTTCATCGAGAAGCGCAAGCCGGTGAACAAGAACCGGTGAGATTGCTGCGGGTCACTCGCAGCTGAACGAATCGATCTGCCTCTGATGTCCACGGGTGCCCCTCACCCGCCTACCGAGCGCGTATCCGCGCGGCCATGTCGCAGCACTGCGACAAACGGTCTGTGGCGAGCACGCCACAACAAACCATGGAAAAGCCTGCCGGATTCCACATCCGCGGTTTGTGTGTGGCCGCCATCCGCCCTAAACAGGTAAACAACTGGTTAAGACAGTGGGACGCGGCGGAGTCGGATGGTGGGTCGAGCCAAGGAATTTGGCGTCGGCGAGGTGCGTGCGCGAAGGATCGGCCTCGGCCTGACCCTCGCGGCCAGCCTCGTCGTCTGCTCGCCTGTGCGCGCCGAGGATCTCGCGGCCGCGCTCGCGAAAGCCTATCAGACCAACCCGGCGCTCAATGCCGAGCGCGCGCGCCAGCGCGCGACCGACGAGAACGTGCCGCAGGCGCTCGCCGGCTATCGCCCGCAACTGATCGCGAGCCTCGGTGCCGGCCTGCAGGCCGTGCGCAACCTGCTCCCCAACAACACGATCCAGACCGCGACGCTGAAGCCCTGGACCATCGGCGTGACCGTCACGCAGACGCTGTTCAACGGCTTCCGCACCGCCAACAGCGTGCGCATGGCGGAGCTGCAGGTGCAGTCCGGCCGCGAGGCGCTGCGCAATGTCGGCCAGGGCGTGCTGCTCGACGCCGTCACCGCCTACACCAACGTGCTCGCCAACCAGTCGCTGGTCGAGGCACAACGCTCCAACGTCGCCTTCCTGCGCGAGACGCTCTCCGTCACGCAGCGCCGCCTCAATGCCGGCGACGTCACGCCGACCGACGCCTCGCAGGCCGAGGCGCGGCTGTCGCGCGGCCTGTCCGATCTCAACGCCGCCGAGGTCAACCTCGCCATCAGCCAGGCGACCTATGCCCAGGTCATCGGCATGGCGCCAGGCCAGCTGCGCGCGGCCGACCCGATCGATCGCCTGCTGCCGCGCAGCCGCGAGGACGCGATTGCGCTCGGCAACAAGGAAAATCCGGCCGTGGCTGCGGCGAGCTTCGACGTCGACGCGGCCTCGACCTCGATCAAGGTCGCCGAGGGCGCGCTGCTGCCGAGCGTGACCCTGCAGGGCGGTGTCAGCCGCAGCCGCGATTCGGATCAGACGCTGGGCACCTTCGGCACCGACCAGGCCTCGATCGTCGGCAGCGTCACCGCGCCGATCTATGACGGCGGCACGGCGGCGTCGCAGACCCGCCAGAGCAAGGAGCTCGCGGCGCAGAGCCGCCTCGTGCTCGACCAGGTCCGCAACCAGGCGCGCACCGCGGTGGTCAGCGCCTGGGTCGCCAATGAAGGCGCCAAGGTCGCCGTCAGCGCCTCCGAGGCCGAGGTGAAGGCCGCCACCGTCGCGCTGCAAGGCGTCTCGCGCGAGGCCCAGGGCGGCCAGCGCACCACGGTCGACGTGCTCAACTCGCAGGCCGACCTGATCCAGGCCAAGGCGCGGCTGATCGGCGCCCAGCGCGACCGCGTCATCGCTTCCTACACGCTACTCAGCGCGATCGGCCGGCTCGACGTCAAGAACCTCAATCTGAATACGCCGGACTACCTGCCCGAGGTTCACTACCATCAGGTGCGCGACGCCTGGCACGGGCTGCGCACGCCCTCGGGGCAGTAGCGCGGGACGAGACCCGCGCGAGCGCCGGCCTCATCCCATCCTGTCGATACGCCGTATGACATAAGCCGAAGATACTAATAGGCCTTGGGATCGCCGCTGTCGCTCGGATGCGCGAACGCCTTCTGCAGCGCGGATGTCATCGGGAAGTTGAAGTTGACGCCTTTCGGCGGCACCGGCGCCATGAACCATTTGGTGTACAAGGCCGCGATCTCCGGGCTCGTATAGAGCTTCGTGGCGGCGCGGTCGACGACGGCCTTGAAGGCCGGATCGTCCTTGCGCAGCATGATTCCATAGGGCTCCGGCATCGAGAACTGATCGGTCGAGATCACGAAGTCCGACGGCGTCTTCGCGCTGGCCACCAGGCCCGCGAGCAGGATGTCGTCCATCACATAGGCGTCGGCGCGACCGTTCTCGACCATCAGAAAACCTTCGGCATTGTCCTTGGCCGTCAGCACGTTCATGCCAAGCTGGCGCGCCGTGTTGGCCTCGAAGAGCTGCTTGATGTTGGTGGTACCCGATGTCGAGGCGACGGTCTTGCCCTTGAGGTCGTCGATGGTCTTGAGGCCGCTCGCGGCCTTGGCGACGAAGCGGTTGGCGGTGAGGAAATAGGTCGGCGAGAACGACACCAGCCGCTGGCGCTCGATGTTGTTGGTGGTCGAGGCGCATTCGAGATCGATGGTGCCGTTGGCGATCAGCGGAATGCGGGTCGCCGACGACACCGGCGTGAGCTTCACCTCCAGCCTGTCGAGCGTCAGCGTCGCCTTGATCTCGTCGACGATCCTGTTGCAGATGTCGAGCGCGAAGCCGAGCGGCTTCTGGTTGTCGTCGATGTAGGAGAACGGCAGCGAGGTTTCGCGGTAGCCGATCGTGATCGCGCCGGTCTCCTTGATCTTCTGCAAGGTGCCGGTCAGCTCCTCCGCGAAGGCGGGTGCGGCCAGCACCGCTGCAACCAGAGCGTACGCGACGAGACGTGCCTTCTTCATGGGTTTCTCTTCCCGTTGGATGCGAGTTCCCTCGCAGAAGCAAGGACTGCGCCAGGGAAAGGCGTCTCGTCCACGAGGCCATCGAGGCCTCGTCCGTCAGGCGAACGATGTCCCCCCGGGCTGGCACCCCGCACCGATTCACCGCACAATGCGTGCACGTCAGGACGGAGGCGCGCATGCTGTTCATGGTGATCGAACGTTTCAAGGACCGCGATCCGATCCCGGTCTATCGACGCGTCCGCGATCCCGGCATCACGTTTCCCGACGGGCTGAAATATCTCGGCAGCTGGATCGAACCCAATTTCGACCGCTGCTTCCAATTGATGGAATGCGACGACGCCCGATTGCTGCAGCAATGGATTCTCTCCAATGCTCGCGACTCCGGCATGACGTTCGAGATCGTGCCGGTGGTGACGAGCGCTGAGACGCGCGAGGTCGTCGCGCCGTTTCTGGACGAGGCGTGAACGGCGGAGAAGTCCGCGTAGGGTGGGCAAAGCAGCAGGCGGCTGCGTGCCCGCCGTCTTTCCACGAACTCATCAGCAGGATGATGGGCACGGCGCCACCACGATCTCGAACGTGGAGACAGCGCGGCTGCGCCTTTGCCCACCCTACTGAATGCCCTACCCATCGAACGAAAACAGCTCGATCGGGTCGTTGAATCCGCGCACCGGGAATTCGCCGACGCGCTCCAGCGCGAACGGGCCCTCGACGAGCTCTGCGAAATCGCGCGACAGCAGCACCGGCCGGCCCACCTGCTTGGTCAGCGCCTCCATGCGCGAGGCCATGTTGACCGCGGGGCCGATGACGGTGAAATCCAGCCGGGTGCGCGAGCCGATATTGCCGTACATGACGTCGCCGACATGGACACCGATGCCGTAGTTCAGCGGCGCGCGGCCGGTCTCGCCGTTGCGCGCGTTCAGCTCGATCATCGCCTTGCGGGCGCCGCTCACGGCGTGCAGCAGGTTGGCGCAGGCAGCGGGCTCGGTGAGCGGAAAGATCGCCAGCAGGCCGTCGCCGATGAACTTCAGGATCTCGCCGCCGTGCTGCGTGATCGGCTCCACCATGGCATCGAAATAGCTGTTGAGCAGATCGATGACGTCGTCGCGCGGCCAGTTGTCGGAGATGCGGGTGAAGTCCCGGAGGTCGCAGATCATGATGGCGGCGCGCACCGTGGTGCCGCTGCCGCGCCGGGTGGCGCCGGCCAGCACCATCTCGCCGGCATGCGGCCCGACATAGGTTTCGAGCAGGGTCCGCGCCAGCCGGTTCTTGATGCGGATCTCGCTGACCAGCGCCAGCACCGGCACGAGCCTGATCAGCGCGTCGATGTGCGCCTGGTCGAAACCGCCGCGCCGGTCGGTCGCGAAGGTGACGATGTGGCGCTTGCCGAGCGTGTGATACATCGGCCATGCGACATAGTCGGTCAGGCCCTGCGCCCGCATCTCGTCATAGATCGCGTGCCGACGGCCGAGCTCGGGGTCGCGCGCGAGGTTCTCGCGGATCTCCTCGACGCCCTCATGGATTTCGCTGGCGGGACTGCCGATATATTCGGAGCGCTCCCGGACGTCGTAATCGACGCGGGCAATGTCGGCGCCCTGCATGCCGTCGCTCCACAGCATGCGCGCGCCGAGCCACTGCGGATGATTGATCTGGACGTGCAGCGAGGCCCGCTTCACCGGAATGCCGGCGCGCTGCAGCCGGTTGCACATCTGCCCGAAGATGTTGTCGATGAAGCGCTCGTCGCGGGTGCCGTTGGTGAGCCAGTCCACGACCTCGTCGCCCAGGCGTCGGCCGGCAACGGGATGGGTGTCTGTTGCGGTCATGGCGGTCTCCTGGCAGGTCGGCGGCGCGACCCAGGAGATGTCGTGCCGCAATGCGAAAGAGTCAATCGACGTCATCGCATCGCGGCCCACCCGGATGGGCAGGATGCGCCAGCTCCGCATCGGATCGGTGAGCCGGATAGCCGAGACGCCTCGCGCAGATGGGGCGGATGCTGCACACCCGCCCCGTCGGCTCACATCACAGGATCAGAAGTGGACGACCGTCCGCAGGCCGAGCACCACCGCATTGCCGGTCTTCACGCCGGCGGCGTTGAAGCCGCGTCCACCCGGATTGATAACATACTGGGCGTCGAACTTCAGGTTCATCCAGCCGGTCGCCTGCCAGCCATACCAGGCCTCGATCGGCACCTCGTTGCCGCCGGCATTCGGCGTCAGCGCCGCCGAGTTGACATGCGTCGTGCCGACCGCGAAGCCGACCTCGTCGTCGGGACGGAACGAGAAGGTGCCGGTGTGCTTGACGCCCCAGGAGATCTGGTAGTCCTGATACGAGGTGCGGTGATCGGCGACGCTGGTGTTGAGGAAGGTGTACCAGCCCTGCGCCTTGGGACCCTCGACCGTCAGCCGCTGCAGGATCGATTCATAGAAGCCGTAGCGGCCGCGCTGGCTGCTGAGATTCTGATCTCCCACGCCGGGACCACCGGGGACGACGGCGACGATGCCGGGCAAGCCGCCGTCGATCGTCGACGCGCTGTCATACCAGCCGCCGAAGCGCCAGGTGCCGTTCAGCGGACCGCTCGGCTCCCACACCACTTCCACCGGCACCAGCACGCCCGAGGCGGGAGTGGAGCGCGGAATGCCCGGCGCGAGGTAGACGCCGGCGTCCGACGTCGTCAGATAGTTCGGATTGGCGTCGTAGACGCCGACCGACAGCTTCCATTCCTTGGTGAAGTTGTAGTGCACGACGCCGGCCCACTGGCTCACCGGCCAGTTGTAGATGTAGCCGCCCTGGATGTTGCCCGGCTGGCCGCCGCAGAAGGTCAGGTTGATGAACTCGCACTGGCCGAAGAAGAAGTCGGAGCCGACCGGCAGCCGGCCGCCCTTGAGCACGAGGCGGTCGTCGAACAGCTTCTGCTGATAGTAGAACTCGGTGAGGCGCAGGATGTTGCCGCGGCCGAACACCTCGTTGGTCAGTTGCAGCGCCGGAATGCCGGCCTCGCTGTTGAGATTCTTGCCGAAGCGATCGACCAGCGTCACGCCGATCATGCCGCCCTGGATGCCGGCGAGCTTGGCCATGTCGAACTTGGCTTCGAACCACAATTGCCCGGCATTGGCCGCGGTGTTGCGCGAGCCACCCGACAGATTGGTGACGGCTTCGTCGCCGAGCGTGAGCGCGAGCGAGATGCCCTGCTCCTTCAGCCTGGTCCGGCCGAGATCGCCGAACAGATACGGCCGCGTCCAGAAATCATCGACACCCGCATAGGGAATCGGCGGCGCCTTCATCGGCAGATCGGCCGCGACCGCACCACCGCCACCCAACAAACAAGACAAAGCAACCCCTACGCCGCACATGCGCGCGGTCGTCGCAAACCCACTCATTTTTCCTGCTCCTCGCAGCGTCCCCAGGCTCTGGATGTTGTTCTGTCGCGTCCGGCCCAGAGCCTCCGTCCCGGCACGCGCTTCCCCACGGCTCAATCCCGGCCGCCGCCCATTCGAGGAGCGATTTCGTCAACCTGAGATTGGATGGCAATCCTAGCAAGCACCAGGGCGCCCTTGAATAGTCATATTATATTTGGGAGTCGGTATAACCGTAACTGTGACATGACTGTCACATGCCGCATTGCGGAATAAGGCTTACGTCAATTCCATCCTGGCGACCCCAAGAGCGATCAGATCTGCGCGCGGGCACGCGCGATCCATCCGCGAGCAGGACATCAATCCGGCCGTCGAAATAGCGTTCGGAGTTGATCTCAGCTCCAAGCTCCATCACCTGCGCCGCGGCACGCGCCGCATGCATCACGCCCGCACCGCGCTTCGGAAGGCCGCCACGAGGGCATCGAGCGCCGCGCACGCCCGGCCATCCCTCACCCGCGTGTGCAGCACGACCGGCAGCCGGGGCAGCTCCGGCAATCCGAGCCTTGCGCCGACATCGACCGCGCCCGATGGCAGCATGCGCGGCGCGAGCGCGGCAACGCCGAGCCCGGCCGTGACGGCCGCCACGACCGCCGCAACGCCGCCGCCGACGAAGATTTCGGCCCAGGACACGCCGGCCGCATCGAGATGCTGCGCGGCCATCGCGCGCACGCCGCACGGCTCGGCCATGGTCGCGACCGGCAACGGCTCGCCCGCGCGCGGCTCCCAATCCGGGCCAGCGAACCAGCCGAACTTCTCCTCGGCCACGAGGTCGCCATCGCTGCGTCCGGCATGCAGGCGGACGATCACCGCCTCGAGCTCGCGCCGGTCGTAGCTCTGCAGCAGGTCGGCCGACGATCCAATGCGGATCTCGACCACGAGATGCGGATCATGGTCGTTCATGCGCGCGATCAGCGCCGGCAGCTCTGGCCCGGCGACATGGTCGCTGATGCCGATGATCAGACGCTGCCGCACACCGGCGAACACCGCGAGCGCGCGGTCGTGCGCTGCCAGCAGCTGACGGGCAGGATCGAGGAAGACCCTGCCTCGCTCCGAGAGCTGCACATGACGCGGCGTGCGCTCGATCAGCCGGCACCCCAGCCGGTTCTCGAGCCGCCGCAGCTTCAGGCTGATCGCGGCCTGGGTCGTCTGCATCGCCTCGGCGGCACGGGTGAAGCTGCCGAGCTCGGCGATACGGACGAAGGCCTGGACCTCGTCCAGGTCGAGCGGGTGTTCGGTCATTTCCAGCCATTATGACTGATATCTCGATCCCCAGCATACCCGAACCGCACCGCCGCATCTAACCTCTCAGCCGACATCACGGATGAAAGGACCAGGGATGCCGCTGCTTCACATCTCGCTGCGCGCGGGCAAGCCGGAGACCTACCGGCAGGCGATCTTCGACAGCCTCTACCGGGCGATGCGCGAGGCGCTCGACGTGCCGGAGGACGATCAGTTCATGACCATCACCGAGCACGATCCTTCCAACTTCCGCTATGGCAACGCCTTCGGCATCAACCGCAGCGACGATCTCGTCTACATCCAGATCACCGTCTTCAACACCCGCACGCGAGAGCAGAAGAAGGCGCTGTTCCGACGCATCGCCGAGTTGCTCGGGGACAGCCCCGGCATCAGGCCGGAGGACCTGTTCATGACCGTCCTCGACGCCGCCAAGGAGAACTGGTCGGTCGGCCACGGCCTCGCGCAATTCGCGTGAGGCGATCGGCGGCGGGAGCACATTGGTCTATTTTTCGAGAAGACGTGAGAGTTCTTCTGCTCCGAGTCGCTTCCGTTCGAAAACTGCGATTGCAAGCCGCTCCACCTTTGCGCGATGCTGCAAAACAAGTTCGAACGCTCGTGCGTGTCCCTTGTGCATCATGGCCGACTGCTCATCGTCTACTAGGTCTTCTAGTAGCTCCACCATCTTGCCGTAGTCGCCCCAGCCAGCTCCCTCATGTGTAGCAGCATCGAACATTTTTTGAGCTTCCATGCCTACGGCACATACAGCGAGCTGATCTACAAGACCGACTGAATTTTGGTATACTAGCACCAGCTTGGCTTGCCCCCGAGTTGTCTGTATGCGCGCGGTGGCGCTAATTTTCTCACCCCCGAGTTGGCCGACGGGCAGCATCGCCAGACAGGAGAGCGTGACATCGCTCTTCAGACTGGTCCAAAATTGGATACACTGAAGGCTGATTTCACGAACCGGTTCAAGACGATCTCCGGCTTCAAGAGCTTCGCGCAAAAATAAAACGCTTCCGAAAATCAGCAAACCATGCCTATTCTCCCTTCGTTCCGGTCCGGATGAGGGGCGTACGCGTCGTCACGAAACGTTGGGCCGGCAATGCGGTGGACGTGAGGGCATCAGCGCGCTTCATGCGCGGACGAATGATGCGCTTGCGGACGTGAAGTCGCGTGGTCCTGACACCCCGAAGCTGGTGTCCCCGCGGCGGCGAGAAGCGCGTCGTCGCGCACGGTGGCCAACAAGCCCGGTGCACCGAGGAGATCGCGTATAAGCGTTAAAACCGCCGCGCAGGGAATGCCGGATGAATCGGCTTTGCCTGTGGTACCTGCCGCCTGCATTTTTTTCGCAGGCGGGCCATGGGTGAGGCCCTCACCCGGCATTCCCTGCGCCCTCATCACTATCGAGGGCGAATGCTTTCCGCATCCCCCGGGCGCGACCGCGCCGCGGGACCGCGTGGGCATGCCCGGCTGTTTGACTGGTTGGTAGATGAGATAAAGCTCGTAGCTGCGCCACTCCCGCGCGCCGCAGCGAGGACGTTGATGGGCAATCTGTGTTGGGCGGCGATCTCGGTCTCACCCTCCCCTGGAGGGGGAGGATGACAGCGGGACTCGTTGTTCGGACCTACCCGTCCGTCTGGTCGTCGTGCTCGGCCTGCGACAGCTCGGCGAGGGCGAGGTCGCCGGAATCGGCCATGCGGGCCTTGGCGATGGTCCGGACATGCGCGGCCAGCGCCGGCATCCGCGCGATCAAGGCGTGGAAATCCTGCGCGTCGAGCACCAGCAGCCGGGTCTTGCGTGTCGCCGTCACGGTGCCCGAGCGCTTGGTCCGATGCAGCAGCGCGATCTCGCCGAAGAACGTGCCGTCGGCGAGCTTGACGCATTGCGTCGGCAGCTCGATCTCGACCTCGCCGGCAGTGATGAAATACATCGAGGAGGCGGCATCGCCGCGCCGCACCAGCACCTCGCCGGACTCGATCGTGCGCGCGCGCAGCAGCCGCATGATGTCGGCGATTTCGGACGCCGAAAGATGCGAGAACAGCGGAACCCGCGCCAGCATGCCCCAGGTCACGACGAAGTCGCGCCGCTTGATCTCCTCGGCGAACGCGGTGGAGATGATCGCGACCGGCAGCGCGATCATGGCAAAGCCCCAGATGATCGCGAACACCGTGATGATGCGGCCGAGCGGCGTCACCGGCACGACGTCGCCATAGCCGACGGTGCCGAGCGTCACAATCGCCCACCACATCGCATGCGGGATGGTGCCGAACTTGTCCGGCTGGACGTCGCGCTCGACCGCGTAGAGCAGCGAGGCGAACAGCAGCACCGCGCCGGCCAGGATCACGAGGCAGCCGATCAAGATGCGCCGCTCGGCCTGCACCGCCGACAGCAGCGAGCGCAGCGCCGGCGAATAGCGCACCAGCTTGAGGAACGGCAGCACGATGCACACCGCTTCCAGGCTGCGGTCGCCAAGCACGAGCGCAATCGCGGCCGGCACGAAGGACAGGAGGTCGACGACGCCGAGCGCGGAGAAGGCGTAAGCGAAGCGATCCTGGCGCGGCGACTGCCGCCGCGGCATGTGGCCGGCGACGCTCCAGAGACGGGCGACATACTCCGCGGCGAAGACGATCAGCGCGCCGATCTTGATCGCGCGCAGCAGTCCGCCAATGGCGGCCGCGATGTCCGGGTCCGATGCCAGCACCACCGCCAGCACGTCGAGCGTGATGACGAGCACGATGAACTGGACGACGCGCGAGCCGTGCGTGCTCGGCAGATGGTCGTGCTCGAGCAGCTCGTACAGCCGGTCGCGCAGATCGGGATCGCGAACGCTCTCGCCCGGCCCGAGCGGCGGCACGATCAGCTGGCCTTGCCGATCGCGCTCTCGATCGCGGCCAGCGCGGCCTCCGCCTTGCCGCCGTCGGGGCCGCCGGCCTGGGCCATGTCGGGACGGCCGCCGCCGCCCTTGCCGCCCAACGCCTCGGACGCGGCGCGCACGAGGTCGACCGCATTGAAACGCGCGGTGAGATCGGCGGTGACGCCGACCACGACGCCGGCCTTGCCGTCCTCGGTGACGCCGACGATCGCGGCGACGCCCGAGCCGAGCTGCTTCTTGGCCTCGTCGGCCAGCGACTTGAGATCCTTCATCTCGATGCCCGAGACGGCGCGGGCCATCAGCTTGATGCCGCCGACGTCGCGGATCCCGGCGGGAGCGCCGTTGCCGGTCTCCTGGCCGCCACCCATGGCGAGCTTCCTGCGCGCGTCCGACAGCTCACGCTCGAGCTTCTTGCGCTCCTCCATCAGCGCGGTGATGCGCGCCGGTACGTCCTCGACCGTGGTGCGCAGCTCGGCCGCGGCGGCCTTGGCGAGCGACAGATTATGGTTGGCATGCGCGCGCGCGCCGCGCGCCGTCAGCGCCTCGATGCGGCGGACGCCGGACGCCACCGCGCTCTCGGAGGTGACCGCGATCAGGCCGATGTCACCGGTGCGCCTGACATGGGTGCCGCCGCACAGCTCGACGGACCAGCCCATCGCGTTCGAGCCCTGCTCGCGCGCGGCGTCGCCCATCGAGACGACGCGGACCTCGTCGCCATATTTCTCGCCGAACAGCGCGCGGGCGCCGGCCTCGCGGGCATCGTCCAGCCCCATCAGGCGGGTGGTGACCTCGGCGTTCTCCAGCACGACGTCATTGGCGATGTCCTCGACGCGGGCGAGCTCTTCCGGAGAGATCGGCTTCGGATGGACGAAGTCGAAGCGCAGCCGGTCGGGCGAGACCAGCGAGCCGCGCTGGGCTATGTGGTCGCCGAGCACCTGGCGCAGCGCCTCGTGCAGGATGTGGGTCGCCGAATGGTTGGCGCGGATCGCCGAGCGCCTGCTGTGATCGACGTCGAGTTGCAGCGCGGAGCCGAGCTTGAGCGTACCCTGCTCTACCGTGCCGATATGCGCGAACAGGTCGCCGGCCTTCTTCTGGGTGTCGGTGATGCGGACGCGGACGCCGTCGCCGGTCATGAGGCCGGTGTCGCCGACCTGGCCGCCGGATTCGCCGTAGAACGGGGTCTGGTTGAGCACGATGACGCCGCTCTCGCCGGCCTTGAGGCTCTCGACCTCGGCGCCGTCCTTGACCAGCGCGGTCACTGCGCCTTCGGCGGTCTCGGTCTCATAGCCGAGGAACTCGGTGGCGCCGAGCTTCTCGCGCAGCGGGAACCAGACGGTCTCGGTCGCAGCCTCGCCGGAGCCGGCCCAGGCCGCGCGCGCCTTGGCGCGCTGGCGGTCCATGGCGTCGGTGAAGGAAGCCTGGTCGACGCTGATGCCGCGCGACTTCAGCGCGTCCTGGGTGAGATCGAGCGGGAAGCCGTAGGTGTCGTACAGCGTGAAGGCGACGTCGCCGTCGAACATGTCGCCCTTCTTCAGAGTGGCAGACTTCTCGTCGAGGATGGCCAGCCCGCGCTCCAGGGTCTTGCGGAAGCGGGTCTCTTCGAGCCGCAGCGTCTCCTTGATGAGCGCCTCGGCGCGGATCAGCTCCGGATAGGCCTGGCCCATTTCGCGGGAGAGCGTGCCGACCAGCTTGTGCATCAGGGGCTCGCGGGCGCCGAGCAACTGGGCGTGGCGCATCGCGCGACGCATGATCCGGCGCAGCACATAGCCGCGCCCCTCGTTCGAGGGCAGCACGCCGTCCGAGATCAGGAACGACGAGGCGCGGAGATGATCGGCGATGACGCGGAGCGACGCCTTCTGCGGGCCCTGCGGGTCGGCATTGGTGAGGTCGGCGATGGCGCGGATCAGGGCGACGAACAGGTCGATGTCGTAATTGTCGTGCTTGCCCTGCAGCACCGCGGCGACGCGCTCCAGGCCGGCGCCGGTGTCGATCGACGGCTTCGGCAGCGGATTGCGGACCCCGCCCTCGAGCTGCTCATATTGCATGAACACGAGGTTCCAGATCTCGATGAAGCGGTCGCCATCGGCCTCCGGCGAGCCCGGCGGGCCGCCCCAGATCTTGTCGCCGTGGTCGTAGAAGATTTCCGAGCACGGGCCGCACGGGCCGGTGTCGCCCATCTGCCAGAAATTGTCCGAGCCACTGATGCGGATGATGCGGGATTCCGGCAGGCCGGCGATCTTCTTCCAGAGGCCGAACGCCTCGTCGTCGTCGATGTAGACGGTCGCGGTCAGCTTGTCCTTCGGCAGGCCGAACTCCTTGGTGACGAGCTTCCAGGCGAGCTCGATGGCGTTCTCCTTGAAATAGTCGCCGAACGAGAAGTTGCCGAGCATCTCGAAGAAGGTGTGGTGCCGGGCGGTGTAGCCGACATTGTCGAGGTCGTTGTGCTTGCCGCCGGCGCGCACGCATTTCTGCGACGTCGTAGCGCGGTTGTAAGCGCGCTTCTCGACGCCGGTGAAGACGTTCTTGAACTGCACCATGCCGGCGTTCGTGAACATCAGGGTCGGGTCGTTGCGCGGCACGAGCGGCGAGGACGGCACGATCTCGTGGCCGTTCGCGGCGAAGAAGTTGAGGAAGGTCGACCTGATCTCGTTGACGCCGCTCATAGCAATCCAATCGAAGAAGTCCGGGAATTCGGCGGTGATGCTTTTAGACAAGGGGACTTCGCGTGTCCAGAAACTGTGCAGAAACATCATGGGCTTGCTGCACGGCTCCTAAAGCTGGTTGAAAGCCCGAGTGACGCGTTGACAGCCTGCGCGGGCTGGTGTTTGGTCCGGGACATAGACAACAGTCGCGTCGGGAGAGACCGGTCTTCTGAGGTTCTGGTTGAACTTCAAGGGTCGGCGCCGAAGGAGCAACCGCCCCGGAAACTCTCAGGCAAAAGGACCCTCGCGACTGCAACTGCATCTGGAAAGAGACGCTGGCCGGGCTTTGACCGGACCGCGTCCGCCGACGGGATAATACTCTCAGGCACAGCGACAGATGGGGCTTCGGTGGCGTTTTTCGGGACTGGTCCCGAGGAACCGCGCGAGGACCCCTGATCGATGGCTGAACCGGCTGCCCCCCTTTCTTTGAAGCGAACGCCGCTCCATGCGCTGCATGGCAGCCTTGGCGGCAAGATGGTGCCCTTCGCGGGCTATGAGATGCCGGTGCAGTACGCCCCCGGCGTGCTTAAGGAACACCTCCATACCCGCAGCGCGGCCGGACTTTTCGACGTGTCCCACATGGGCCAGGTCGCGCTGGTGCCGAAATCCGGCAAGGTCGCCGACGCCGGAGCCGCGCTCGAGCGGCTGGTGCCGCAGGACATCGTCGGCATCCCGGCAGGCCGGCAGCGCTATGCCCAATTCACCAACGCCGACGGCGGCATTCTCGACGACCTGATGGTGGCGAATTTCGGCGAGCACCTGGTGCTGGTCGTCAACGCCGCCTGCAAGGACGCCGACATCAAGCTGCTGCGCGACGGGCTGTCCGACGTTTGTGACGTGCAGCCGCTGACCGACCGCGCGCTGCTGGCGCTGCAGGGGCCGAAGGCCGCGAGCGTGCTGGCGAAATTCTACGCAGAGGCCGAGGGCATGCGGTTCATGGATGCGGGACCGCGCATGGTCGACGGGCTCCCCTGCTACGTCTCCCGCTCCGGCTATACCGGCGAGGACGGCTACGAGATCTCCGTTCCCGCCGCCAAGGCCGAGCAGCTCGCCGAAGCGCTGCTGTCCGACAACGACGTGCTGCCGATCGGGCTGGGCGCCCGCGACAGCCTGCGGCTCGAGGCCGGGCTCTGCCTCTACGGCCATGACATCGACACGACGACGACGCCGGTCGAGGCCGCGCTGGAATGGTCGGTGCAGAAGGTCCGCCGCACCGGCGGCGCGCGTGCTGGCGGCTTCCCCGGCGCCGACAGGATCCTGGTGCAGTTCGATGGCGGTGCGACACGCCGCCGCGTTGGCTTCAGGCCCGAGGGCCGCGCACCGGTGCGCGAGGGCGCGCCGCTGTTCGCGAGCGCCGACTCGGCCGAGCCGATCGGCCAGGTCACCTCCGGTGGCTTCGGACCGACGCTGAATGCGCCGGTCGCCATGGGCTACGTGCCGACCGCCCTCTCCGCAATCGACACCCGGCTGTTCGCCGATGTGCGCGGCCAGCGCCTGCCGCTGCGCGTCGCCGCCATGCCCTTCGTTCCCAACACCTACAAGCGCTGAAGGACGTCCATGACCACGCTCTACACCTCCGACCATGAATGGCTCAGCATCGATGGCGACACAGCCACCATCGGCATCACCGACTATGCGCAGGCCCAGCTCGGCGACGTCGTGTTCGTGGAGCTGCCGCAGGTCGGCCGCGCGCTGAAGAAGTCGGAAGCTGCCGCCGTGGTCGAGTCGGTCAAGGCCGCCTCCGACGTCTACGCGCCGATCAGCGGCGAGGTGGTCGAGGTCAACCAGGCGATCGCCGACGAGCCTGCGCTCGTCAACACCGACGCCGGCGGCAAGGCCTGGTTCTTCAAGCTCAAGATCGCCGACCGGGGCGAGCTCGGCGGCCTGATGGATGAGGCCGCCTACAAGGCTCATACGGCGTGAGACGTGCGGTGCGGCGATACTCACCACTGCCATCGCCCGGCTCGACCGGGCGATCCACTACGCCGCGCTCTCTCCGCCTGATCTCACCATCGATGTTTACTGGATGCCCCGCCTTCGCGGGGCATGACGAGGCATAGAGGATTTGCTCATGACCATGCCGCTCAAGCCGCTCGATGATGCCGCCACCAGCTTCGCCCGCCGCCATATCGGTCCTTCTCCCCGCGACGTCGCGGCGATGCTGGAGACCGTCGGCGCCAAGAGCGTGGCGGAGCTGATGGCGCAGACGCTGCCCGGCACGATCCGGCAGACGGCGCCGCTCACCCTCGAGCCGGCGCTGAGCGAGCCCGAAGCGTTGTCGCATATGCGCGCACTGGCGGCGCGGAATCAGGTCTTCACCTCGCTGATCGGCCAAGGCTATTCCGGCACGCTGATGCCGGCGGTGATCCAGCGCAACATCCTGGAGAACCCGGCCTGGTACACGGCCTATACGCCCTATCAGCCGGAGATCAGCCAGGGCCGGCTGGAGGCGCTGTTCAACTTCCAGACCATGATCTGCGATCTCACCGGGCTCGACGTCGCCAATGCCTCGCTGCTGGACGAAGCCACGGCGGCGGCGGAGGCCATGGCGCTGGCCGAGCGGTCGGCACGGACCAAGACCAAGGCGTTCTTCGTCGATCAGGATGTCCACCCGCAGACGCTGGCGGTGCTGCGCACCCGCGCCGAGCCGCTCGGCTGGCAGCTGATCGTCGGCGACCCGGCCAAGGATCTGGACAGCGCCGAGGTGTTCGGCGGCCTGCTGCAATATCCGGATACGACGGGCGCGCTGCGCGATCCGCGCCCCGCGATCGCCCGGCTGCACGACAAGGGCGCGCTCGCGATCCTCGCTGCCGACCTGCTGGCGCTGACATTGATCGCCTCGCCGGGCGAGCTCGGTGCCGACATCGCGATCGGCTCGGCGCAGCGCTTCGGCGTGCCGATGGGCTATGGCGGACCGCATGCCGCCTACATGGCGGTACGCGATGCGCTGAAGCGCTCGCTGCCCGGCCGCATCGTCGGCCTGTCCGTCGATTCGCGCGGTGCCCCCGCCTATCGGCTGGCGCTGCAGACCCGCGAGCAGCACATCCGCCGCGAGAAGGCAACGTCGAACATCTGTACCGCGCAGGTGCTGCTGGCGGTGATCGCTGCGATGTATGCCGTCTATCATGGCCCCGACGGGCTGAAGGCGATCGCCCGCACCGCGCATCGGCGGACCGCGGTGCTGGCTGCAGGGCTGCGCAAGCTCGGCTTTGCGCCGGAAAGCGAGACCTTCTTCGACACGGTCACCGTCGAGGCCGGCGCCAAGTCCGATTCGATCATCGCCCTCGCGGAAGGCGAGCGGATCAATCTCGGCCGCGACGGCAGCAGGCTGCGGATCGCGCTAGACGAGACCACGACGGCCGATGTCGTCGAAGCCGTCTGGCGCGCATTCGGCGGCGAACTCTCCTACACGGCGATCGAGGCGGAAGCGCGCGAGGCGCTGCCGGCCGAGCTCAAGCGGCAGCGGCCGTACCTGACCCATCCGGTGTTCCACGCGCATCGCTCCGAGACCGAGATGCTGCGCTACCTGCGCAAGCTCGCGGACCGCGATCTCGCGCTCGATCGTGCGATGATCCCGCTCGGCTCCTGCACGATGAAGCTGAACGCGACCACCGAGATGATTCCACTGACGTGGTCGGAATTTTCCAGCCTGCACCCGTTCGCGCCGCGCGCGCAGGCGGCCGGCTATCACACGATGTTCGCCGATCTGACCGACTGGCTGTGCCGGATCTCCGGCTATGATGCCGTGTCGCTGCAGCCGAACTCGGGCGCGCAGGGCGAATATGCCGGCCTCCTGGCGATCCGCGGCTACTACGCCGCCCGCGGCGAGGGCCACCGCACCATCTGCCTGATTCCTTCCTCCGCCCACGGCACCAACCCGGCCTCGGCGCACATGGCCGGCATGGAGGTGGTCGTGGTCGGCTGCGATGCAGGCGGCAATGTCGATCTGGCCGATCTCAAGGCCAAGGCGGAAGCGCATAGCGCCAAGCTCGCCGCCATCATGATCACCTATCCCTCGACGCATGGCGTGTTCGAGGAGCACATCCGCGACATCTGCGACATCGTCCATGCCCACGGCGGACAGGTCTATCTCGACGGCGCCAACCTCAATGCGCAGGTCGGCCTCTCCAGACCCGGAGATTACGGCGCCGATGTCAGCCATTTCAACCTGCACAAGACGTTCTGCATTCCGCATGGCGGCGGCGGCCCGGGCATGGGGCCGATCGGCGTGAAGGCGCATCTGGCGCCCTTCCTGCCCGGTCACCCTGCGACCGATGGCGCGAGCGCGCATCCGATCGGGCCGGTCTCGGCGGCGCCGTATGGCTCCGCCTCGATCCTGACCATCTCCTACATCTACATGCTGCTGATGGGCGGCGAGGGCCTGACCCGCGCCACCGAGATCGCGATCCTCAATGCCAACTACGTCGCGGCGCGGCTCGATGCGCATTTTCCGGTGCTCTACCGCAACGAGCGCGGCCGCGTCGCGCATGAATGCATCATCGATCCGCGGCCGCTCAAGCAGAGCAGCGGCGTCACCGTCGACGACATCGCCAAGCGACTGATCGACTACGGCTTCCATGCGCCGACCATGAGCTTCCCGGTGGCGGGCACCTTGATGATCGAGCCGACGGAATCGGAGTCCAAGTCGGAGCTCGACCGCTTCTGCGACGCCATGATCGCGATCCGCCAGGAGATCGCCGAGGTCGAGCAGGGCCGCTTCGGAATCGAGGCCTCGCCGCTCCGCCACGCGCCGCACACGGTGCATGACATCGCCGACGACGATTGGAACAGGGCCTACCGGCGCAGCGAGGGCTGCTTCCCCGCGGGCACCTCGCGCACCGACAAGTACTGGTGCCCGGTCGGCCGCGTCGACAACGTCTACGGCGACCGCAATTTGGTGTGCTCATGCCCGCCGGTGGCGGACTACGCCCAGGCGGCGGAATAAGCCTCCTCACGCATGCTCCAAGGGATCGGGCGCCACGGCTCGCGACAATCAATGACGTGAGGCGTGCCATGATCCGGAGCGATGAGCACCGCATGCCAACGCCAGAGATTGGCGTTGATCAATTCGGTGCCGCCCCACCAGCGCCAGATCGGATTATGGCTGCTGAAATCCTCCTCGCCGGCGAGGATTGCCTTGCCGAGCGGTGTCAGCGACAGCGTGCTGGCCCTGTAGCGCTCGAGGCGTTCACGGCTGTCGTGCATCTCGACCGAGAATGGCGATTCGGCGAGGCCCGAAATTGCAGGCACCGGCGCGAGCGCCAGACCGTCGAGCAACGTGCCTCCTTCCCAATAGTCATAGACGCGCCGTTGAAAGCGATCCCGATGATGCGGCAACAGGTCGAACGGGTGCTGATAGCCGGCTGACAGCAATTCGAGGATTCTCAGCTCCGACGCTCCGAGGCCCGTCGCAACACCGGGAAGCTCATCAAGCATCTCCTGCACGCAGCGGCGAAGCTGAGGCAGTGCACTGAGATCCTGCTTCAACAGATCGAACCAGGCTTGCGGCGTCGGCGCCCGAAACGCCCGCCATGCCAGATGACCCAGGTCGAGATGCTCACGTGCGAGCTCTACGCCGGCAATGGTCCGACCGGCGAGTCGCCCGGCCGGGGCATCGAATAGCGGTACATCGACATGCCGCAATACGATCTTCGTCGCGATCTCCGCGTGATGGCGCAGATAATCCAAGAGCCAGATCAGCACCAACTGGTCGTTCGGACGGGTTCCCATCCACAGCTCGACGCTATCGCAGCGGTCAACAAGTTCGAGAAAACTGTGACTCCGCCCGCCGGCCGCCATGACGTCGCTACGCGAGGCGAAATCCAACCAATGCCCCCGCTTCCGTCGCGTGGTGCGCTGGACGAGATACGCCGATAATTCGGCATCGGATGGCAGCGGTCCCCACACGAAACGATGGAGAATTGGCACCACCAGGTCGGCAAAGCCGCCCCTCCGAAGCGCTCCGGCGCTCGGATCATCGGCCGCTAGAATCAAACGCGTCATGCTGTTGGCTCCGGCACGGCCCGATTGGCTCAGGGCGCTATCAACATATTCGCGATCGGCTCCCGGCGCCCAGGATCGGCGTCGGAAATCCCGGTGCCGCCGCGCGGATCCGGTCCGCTCGTCCGCGTGCACGCCTTCAGCTATTCGCGTTGGAGATCGCATCCGGCGCTCAGAGACGCATTCTCGCTGCATTCGGGAATGCAGCCGCAGATTTCGGCAGAGCACCACACATCTGCAAACGGGCGCTGGAACGTCGGCAACTCAACGTCCACGGCGCCCGCCGCCGCCGTACCCCTACTCTTCCGCCGGCTCCTCACCGTCGGCGTCGCGCTCGGCATTGCCGGCCAGGATCTGCTCGGCGATCAGGCCGGAGTTCTGGCGGATCGCGGCTTCGATCTTGGCAGTCATGTCCGGATTGGCCTTGAGGAACGATTTCGAATTCTCGCGTCCCTGCCCGAGACGCTGGCTATCGTAGGAGAACCAGGCGCCGGACTTCTCGACGATGCCGGCCTTGACGCCGAGATCGAGGATCTCGCCCATCTTGGACACGCCCTCGCCATACATGATGTCGAACTCGACCTGCTTGAACGGCGGCGCCAGCTTGTTCTTCACCACCTTGACGCGGGTGGTGTTGCCGATCACCTCATCGCGCTCCTTGATCGCGCCGATGCGACGGATGTCGAGGCGCACCGAGGCATAGAACTTCAGCGCGTTGCCGCCCGTGGTGGTTTCCGGCGAGCCATACATCACACCGATCTTCATGCGGATCTGGTTGATGAAGATCACCATGGTGTGGGATTTGTTGATGGAAGCGGTCAGCTTGCGCAGCGCCTGGCTCATCAGGCGGGCCTGCAGGCCCGGCAGCGACTCGCCCATCTCACCCTCGAGCTCGGCCTTGGGCACCAGCGCCGCGACGGAGTCGACGACCAGCACGTCGACCGCCCCCGAACGCACCAGCGTGTCGCAGATTTCCAGCGCCTGCTCACCCGTATCCGGCTGCGAGATCAGCAGCTCGTCGATGTTGACGCCCAGCTTGCGCGCATAGACCGGATCGAGCGCGTGCTCGGCATCGATGAAGGCGCAGATGCCGCCCTTCTTCTGCGCCTCGGCCACCGTGTGCAACGCCAAGGTGGTCTTGCCCGATGATTCCGGCCCGTAGATCTCGACCACCCGCCCTTTTGGCAGCCCGCCGATCCCCAACGCGATGTCGAGCCCGAGCGAGCCGGTCGACACCGTCTCGACATCCATCGAACGGTCGTTCTTGCCCAGCTTCATCACCGAACCCTTGCCGAACTGACGTTCGATCTGGGACAGCGCAGCAGAGAGCGCCTTACTCTTATCCATTGAGGAACCTTCGACGATACGCAGGGCGGTGGCGGACATTGGCGCTCCTTATGGCGGGGATTCGCGAGATGGACAAACGGTTAACGAGGTCGGCCAGCAATCTTGAGGTGAATGTACTCCATCCGTTCTTTGTTCGCAATATGTTCTTCTCAACAATCATCGCTCTCAGCCCCCCTGATAACCGCGGGGACACGCCTGCCACTCGAGGGCCGGCGCGCAGTCCACCGAGCAGCAGCGAGGGAGCGCTGCCCGATCAGCGCGCCCAGAAGCGAAGTACGGGGTGCTGGATGACGGCGACCGCGAAAGGATCCTGATCCGGCTGGAGGCGGAAGCCATGTGCGCGAACGGCGCAGCCGCCGACCGGCGATCGCGCGAATGACGACCAGCCTGTCCGAGCGCTCTAACTCGCTTCCCACGCCTGCGGCAGACGTCGACTCAATTATAAGTTGTTAGTGTCGTCTCGGCTTTGCCCTATCATCCTGCTGGTCCTTCTCTGCGGGCATCGCACACCGCTTCCAATTTTCGGCACCAGCATGACCGGATCCAACAAGGAACAGACCCTCACGTTGTGGCGCCCCGTCGGCCCAAAGGAGCTTGCCTTGATCGAGGCGTCGGGCATGCGTGCGTTTCCGCCGCGCCTTCCGGAGCAGCCGATCTTCTACCCGGTGCTGACCGAGGACTATGCCGTGAAGATCGCACGGGACTGGAACGTGCCGGCGAGCGGCCGCGGCCATGTGCTGCGCTTCGCGATCCTGCGAGGCTTCATCGACAACTACGAGGTGCGTGAGGCCGGCGGCCGCGAGCATCTCGAGTACTGGATTCCCAGCGAAGACCTCGCCGACTTCAACGCCGCGATCGTTGGACCGATCGTGCTCGTCAGGTCTTTCCCTTGAAACTACCAAACTCCTACACGCGTGCGTAGATCGCACATTCCTGGGTTCTCCTGACAGGAACGAAGTTCCCTCGCCTCTTCTGCTTTTGTTCGGCTCATCGTGCGTGCAGGCGCACGGTTTCGATGCAGATGCACATGCAATGCTCGGCCGCGCGCAAGCTGTGTCCGGCCAGAAGTTCCGCAACAGAAGCGTCCGCGGATCTGCCGCGGCTTTCTGAGGCGGAATGGCACCCTGCGTTCCGACCGGAGCAATGGCCGGCGCGCGAACAGCTCGACGGCCGCCATATGACGAGCGACAGATGAAACGGCGCCCGCCAGGACGCTGTCTCGTGCCATGCCAGAGGGAGCCACGAGAGCCGTTCGCGCAGCCCCCTATGACCGGGCGAATGAGTGGGCCGAATGGAAGCCGGCGTGATCCGCATCACGCAGCACGCGGCGCTCACGACATCTTCAAGCCACAAACCATTGTCATAAACTTTGGGTTGCGTTATAGAATCATGGTTGTCGTACGTCTGAGCAAATTTTTGATCAGCCCCGGATTTGTTTGTTCGTTGCGATAATGGTCGCCGCACATTGTCAGTGGTGTATCGCCTTTGGTGTATCGCCCGTGGTGTGCCGTCGACCGATCCCTTGCAGCCTGCCAGCTACAACATTTGCAGGCTCCGTCACCCGTAGGCGCACGGCCCTGAAACCATCCGCGCCGAAAGAAAGCCCCGGACGACGTCCGGGGCTTTCGACGTTGATAGCTCCGCGCGGGATGCATCCCCCCGTCATTGTCGTGATGTCGGGGAACGGATCGCTTGCGTTGCGCTTCATATTGGCGATGACAAGAGATGACGTGACGAGCCCGTCCTGCAGGGCCGGCCTTCAAAGGATCGAGCTTCACTCGCAGCAAGGCGCCGCGGGAGAGAGGCGTTGTCCGGCATGCGATGAACTCTTGGAAATGGTCGACGGCGCGACGCAGATCGCCTACCGACTGACAGTCATGCCGGAACGGATCTTCGATCACAGCTAGGCGCGCGTCCCACGGCGATTGATCGAGATGGCAACCTTGATCTGACGCAAGGCACGCCTACAAGTTTCGCACTAGTCTAACTACGTCATTGCCGAACTGCCCTCGCTGGGAAGCTACGACGTTGACGCCGAGCCTCGGACCGCGGCGGTCCGAGGCTCATTCTCCGAGGCTCATTCGTTGGCCCGCAATCCGTCCGATTGCGCCGCACATCCCCAACGGCAATCAGCTCAACCGAGCGGACAGCGCGACCGACCGTATTTTACCGGAATTGATCCGAGGGGGTTTTGCGCTTCCATTTGCGATGCGTACATCAAACCCAGCGGCCTGGGGCGGTCAGGGCTCACCGGTTTTGGCAATGCCGCTCTATTTCTTTCGTATCCGTAACGGCCACTTCTCAGGCGCGTCCGAGTATGGGACCGAGTGCGCCGACCGCAACGCAGCCTGGAAAGAGATGACCACCGTCTGTGCCGACATGGCCAGCAGCATCTCGCGCAAGCTCGCCGAAAACTCCGAATGGCAGATGGAGCTGCTCGACGAGGCACGGCAGCCGGTCTTCCGCATCCGGATCGTCGCCGAGTCGCTGGATCAGGCCTGACGGCCCGCCACAGCTCTTGTAGATCGTCACCGACGAGAACCACAACCGAAGCCTGTGGCCGGCGAGGTGACTGCGCGTCATTTCGCCAGCCGAGCTTGATCCAGATCAAAATGCCTGTCTGCATCCTGGCAGACATTTAAATTTGTATGGGTAATCTGATCTTCAAATGTCCGCGAACGGGGATGAACGTGCAGCATTGGCTGGAAGAGCCGAAGCCCGGCGATCCCGCGTACGCCTATGAAACCGTGGTCTGCAAGGCCTGCACGCGGCTTCATTTCATCAATCGCGACACGCGCAAGCTTCTCGGCGAGAAGGAATGAGGCGCTAGCCGGAATGATTCAATCGGCGCTGGGAAGCCGCCGCATCGTGAACTCGATGGCCCCATCGGGAAGCTCGCGCCAGCTTTCGACGGCGCTCATGTAGCCGGCCTGGGGATAGCGGGTCAGATAATCGCGGGCCTTGGCGCGCGCTTGCTCGCGCGGCAGCGTGAACGTGTCACGAACGTAGCCGTCGCGAACCGGGCCCGCGCTCTTCTTCTGGCGCCGGGCCGCCATCCGGCTGGCCATGTCTCGAGGACGCATCCCCATCGACGAACTCCAACGCGCTGCCACACCGTCAATATAGATGGGGCCGCGAGGAATCCGAGTCCGCAATCGGGCAAGCGGGCCCGGGAGGATCAGAGCCCGCCCGACCCGAACGCGATAAATCTCAGTTGGTGCTGCCGACAGCCTTCGGCTTCTTGGCCGCGGTGGTCTTCATGGCAGGCGCCGCCTTGGGCTGCTCCGCCGCCCGGACGTTGCCCCAGGGATCGGCGCTCGTCTTGGCGTCCGGAATCTTGCGCATGGTGTCCTTGTAGGCCTGCTCCCGCGCCGCTTCGGCCTCTTTCTCCTCGGGCGACTTGGAGGGACCGTCGGCGAGAAGGTTGATGTTGGGCATCTGCGCCATTGCGGGAACCGCCCAGCCGGCCAGCACGGCAACCGCCATCGTCACGATCAGCTTCTTCATTGGTTACTCCCCGGTATAGGCGCCTTATACCATCGCTTCGCCATGCGCCAAGCCCGCGGCACTGTGCCGGAACGGTGGACCGCAGGTCGAGATGTTCACGGCCGCATCGTCTGCGCGCACCTGCCGTCTGTTCCACGGTGTGCCCTCATCATAGTTTTCCAACTCCGGCCTTTTCAAGCCGCCGCTCTGCGGCAACATTCCGGCGGCTCCGCCGATCGCGGCGAGGCAAGTCGATGCCAAGACAAATCGATGACACGATCATGGAAGGACCTCCGCGCGTGCCGAACGAGACCCTGAACTTCACCACCGACGACGCGAGGCGCATCCTCGATGACGTGTTCGCGCCCTGGATCAAGGATCTTGGCTTGATCGTCGAGGACATCGCGCCGTCTCCGCAGGGCGAAGCCGGCGCCATCCTGCGCATGCCGTTCTCGCCGCGGCTCTGCCGCGACAATGGCGTCGTCTGCGGCCAGGCGCTGATGGCTTTTGCCGATACCGCGATGGTGATCGGGATGGTCACCGCGAGCGGCGGCTACCGGCCGATGACCACTGTCGACCAGACCACGCATTTCATGCGCGCCGTTGCCTCCGCCGACGTGCTGGCGGATGCGCGCGTGGTGCGGATGGGCCGCACCATGAGCTTCGGCCGGGTCACACTGACCAGCGCCGGCGATGGCAAGCCGGTGGCCATGGTGTCGAGCGCCTTCGCGATGCTCTGATCTGCGGCCTCTCTGCCCGGGGGGTTAACGAAACATGAAGGCGACGGCCCGGGCTTCGCAGGCCGGATTCATCTGATCGAAACGCGAGACTGATTTATTTTAGGTGCTTTTGACGCGAAAGGTGACGCCATTCGGCACCGGGTTACAGGCCATGAGCGAGACGAGTGACAAGCGCATTGCACCGAGGCATCGGGTGCTGAAGCAGGGCAGGCTGGCATTCGACGGCGGCGGCGCGGTCGATTGCATGGTCCGCAACATGTCCGACACCGGCGCCAGGGTCGAGGTGGTCAGCCCGGTCGGTCTGCCCGAAGCCTTCACGCTGGTGATCCCGGCCGACAAGTTCACGCGGCGCTGCCACGCAGTCTGGAGCCACGACAAGCGGATCGGCGTCGCATTCGACTGATGGCGGCGCGGCGGGCTAGACCCGCCGCAGGCGCCATCGCCACAACGTCACCAACAGACCGACCAGCACCCCGACCGCGAGCAGGACGCCGGCGACAAACCGTCCGCCCGGACGATCAATCGTCCGTGACCACAGCGAGGGCCCTTCGCCATCGCGCGCCAGCCGAAACGCCACGACGCTGTCGCCGAGCGATGTGCCCGCCTCCGAATGGCCGCCCGCTGCGATCACCACGAATTGCTCGCCCTTCCATTCATAGGTCGTCGGATTGGCGACGCCCGGCGCCGGCAACCGGCCCTGCCAGAGCTCCTGACCTGAGACAGCGTCGAAGGCGCGCAGATAGGCGTCCATCGCGCCGGTGAAGACGAGGCCGCCGCCCGTGACCACGACGCCGTTGACGAGCGGCGTGCCCCACTTGAACGCCAGCCCGAGCGGCGCGCGATCCTCGGTGGTGCCGACCGTCGAGCGCCACAGGATCCTGCCGGCCTTGAGATCGACCGCGACCATTTCGCCCCATGGCGGCCGGTTGCACAACAGGCCGAGCTTGGACATGGCGACCACCCGCGTCACCGCGAACGGTGACCCGCGCTGCAATCCGAAATCGACACCGCGCGGCGGCGTCATCCGGTCAGCTTCGGCGCGCGGGATCAGCCTGACGATGTGGATGGCGCGGCTGACATTGGCGTAAAGGATCTGGTGCACGGGATCGAACGCCACGCCGCCCCAGTTCACGCCGCCTCCGGTCATTGGAAACAGCAACGCGCCCCGGGTCGTCGGCGGCGTGTAGAGACCATCATTGCGCAACGCCGCGAGCTGATCGTCACAGGAGGAATCGACGACGCGCGGCACGGCCCTGAAGACCTCTGCCATTTCGAAGTGCTGATTCAGCAGCGGCGGCACATGGGTCGGGAACGGCTGCGTCGGCGACAGAACCTCACCTTCGACGGCGCCCTGCGGCACCGCGCGCTCCTCCACCGGCCAGATCGGCGCGCCGGTGTCGCGGTCGAGCACGAACACGAAACCCTGCTTGGTCGGCTGCATCACGACGTCACGTGCACCCTGCCCGGTCTCGATCCGCGCCAGGGTCGGCTGCGCCGGCAGATCGTAGTCCCAGACGTCGTGATGCGTGGTCTGAAACGACCAGGCCAGTGCGCCGCTCTCGATCCGCAGAGCGACTACGGAATCGGCGTGCCTGTTGTCACCCGGACGCGCACCGCCAAAGAAATCCGGACTGGGCGAGGATGTCGGAAGGAACACGAGGCCGCGCACCTCGTCGACCGACATCGGCGCCCAGACGTTCGCATGTCCCGCCGCGATGCCGTCATGGATCAGCGGATCGAAACGCCAGCGCAGCTCGCCGGTGCGCGCATCGAAGCCGTGGACCGTGCCTTCGGGCGCATCGACCCGCACATTGTCGCCGATCGATGAGCCGACCACCACGACACCCCTGCTCGCCACCGGCGCCGAGGTGATCTGGAATTCGCCCGGCCACAGCAGGTCCTTGGCGATGTCGATCCGCACTTCACCGTCCGCTCCGAAGCCGGCGCAGGGCTGCCCTGTCCGGGCATCGAGGGCGATCAGGCGGGCAATCGACCGTGCCCATGAACAACCTGCTGCGGCACGCCACGCCGGCCGGCGCCCGCTCGTCCACCCAATAGGCAACGCCGCGGCAGGCATAGCGATTGGCCGGGCGCCGTCCGTTGCCGACCTTGGGATCGAAACGCCAGCGCTGAACGCCGGTGCCGGGATCGAGCGCCACCACCTCGTTGAACGGCGTGCAGAACACCAGGCTGTCCTCGACCAGGATCGGCGTCGCCTCGAACTTGGTCCGCAAGGCGGCCGCGGGCGGCCGGCTCTGCAGATCCCCGGTGTGATAGTCCCAGGCAGGCACGAGCCGATCGACATTGGAAGGCGTGATCTGCGCCAGCGGAGAGAACCGCGTCCCACCGGCATCGCCGCCCCAGTGCTGCCAGGAGACGGCCGGCACCACCATCAGTTGGCTCCAGATGACGACCGCGCAAACACCCGCTCGACGCAATGACATGGACCTCTTCCTCCCGCAAACTGCATCCGAGGCGACGCAGCCGGGCCATAAAAGCAGCCTTCGCAGGCGGATCGAGCGGGATGGGACGGGCGGCGGCATCCGCGGGACGAGTGGTGGTGGGCGATGACGGATGGCGGAACCGAGAGGATGACCCGAACGAACCTCTCAAACGTCGGTGGCCGCCCCTGCGGACGGCCACATCGATGCGCAGAGGTCAGCGAGCTTCAGTAGCCGTAACCACGCCGTGTCGGATAGCTCTGCGGAGCCCGCCCATAACCACCGCCATAGCCACCGCCGATGCCGATCCCGATACTGACCGGCGGCGCCACGCGCACCGGCGGTCCATAATACTCGCGCGGCGGAGGCGGCGGCGCATAGACGACGACATCATCTGGGTCGCGACGGGGTGTGCGGCTGGCGCGCCTGGGCGGATCCTCGTCGCGCTTTCGGGCCGGCTTCTCTTCGACCCGCTTCTGCGTCTCGGACTTCCGGGCCGGCGGAGGCGTCTGCGAGCATGGACAGGTGGGACCAGCCGCGGCAACGGCCGGCACGACCGGCGGGGTTGCCGGAGCGGCGGCCGGGATCGCCGCGTTGGCGGCCGCCACCACCGGCGTCACCACGGGCCGGTTGCGCAAGCGCTCGATCAGCTTGCGCGCGGTCGGGGTCAGGTCGCTGTTCGGATAGCGGTCGAGAAAGCCCTGATAGGACGCCACCGTATTGATCAGCACCGCCTCGTTCCAGGCTGCCATCCTGTTGTGGAGGTCGAGCCATTCGCGCGCCTGCGGGCCATAGGGCGGCGCGGTGTAGAGCGCCACGAAGGCCTCATACGCCTCGACGCTGCCGTCGCCGACGATGATCTCGTTGGCGGCCTCGATCGGCTTGCCCTGCAGGTTGCGCTTCCATTCGTCGACGCTGCGCTTGGCGACGACCGGCCGCGGGCCGGCATTGGCAGCGCCCGCATCCGCCGACACCACGAAGCGAAAATCCTCCGTCAAGGACGACGAATCCCACGGCGTCTGCCGACCCTCGGTGACCTTGTTCACCGCGACGCGCACGCGCTTGAACGCCTGCTCGATCGGAAGGCCCGGTTCCCGCGCCGCCTGCAGCAGCGCCGTGGTGTAGGGGCTGTTGGCGCCGGTGCCATCCTCGGCTTCTGCGCCAGGCGAGGTCGAGTAGGAGAGGAACGTGCCCGGTGCTCCGGTCTTGGTGTCCACCAGCGCAAGGCCCCGGCCCGCGTTCTGACTGATGGCAGGAAACGGATTGTTGCGGCAGGCATCGAGCAGCAGGATGCGCATCCGGCTCGGCACAGAATTCAGCGTGTTCAGGAGATCGTTGAGACGCACGGCCTGCAGCGGAATGTCGGCTTCACGTCGCGGATCCACGTCGACGGGCACGAGATAGTTCTCGCCATCGATCTGCAGGCCGTGGCCGGCATAGAACACCAGCGCGACCGTGTCGGGTCCCTTGGCCGCGATCTTGGCGGCAAAGTCGCCCACCTCCCTGTTGAGGTCCCTCTGCGACAGATCGGCGGCCGTCGTCACCTCGAACCCCGCCTCCCCCAGCATCTGCGCCATGACCTTGGCGTCGTTGGCGGGATTCGGCAGCGGCGTCACCGAACGATAGGCCGACTGCCCGATCACCAGCGCCAGCCTGCTGGTTTCGGCCAATGCGGGAGTGAGGCCGGCAAACAGGCCGCCGGCGAGCAATGCAGCCCTGAGAGCGTGCCGAAACATGGGACCTCCAATCTGCTCATGGCGTGCCTGTTGGTCGGGCCGGTTCGTGACCCGGTTCATCCCGACGGGCACAATCCGGTGAGCACGATGCCGCACGGCCGGCGCCGTTCGCGCCCTTGCTGCATCCGCCCGCGGCCGGACATCGTTGCTGCACGAGATCCCCGTAGCAATGCCGCGATCGCTGGCTAGCGTGCGCGCCGCAATGGGGGCGATGATACATGCGGCGGATTGCGTCACAGGTGGGGCTGCTCTCGGCCCTGCTTCTGGCCGGCTGCGCCGCCGACAGCAATGCGCGCCTGCCGGCCTTCATGCGCGCCAAGGCGCCCGCGCCGCCGCAACCCGAAGCCGCGCCGGATGTCGCACTTCTGGTGCGCAAGAATCTCGACATGATCTTCGTCGCAACGACGCTGCCGCGCGATCTCGAGGCCACATCCGCCCGACAGACCGATGCCGGCGATACATGGACCGCCTGCGTGCGGGCCGGAATCATCTCGGTGAGCGGCGCCGTGCTCCGGCGCCAGACCTATCGGCTCACGATCAGGCACAACGAGATCATCGACCGGCGACGCGCGGCGTCCGCCGACGACTGTGTTTCTGAAGATTACAAAGCCGTCCTGCCGACGAAGTGATTTTGACCCGAAGGCGATCTGGATCCGCCACGTCGACTGGAACTCGCCACGTCAGTTGGCGTGCAGGAACGGGCTACCGCATCGGTTGCGGATTGTTAGTTCTTAGCTAACGCAATTCCGCAACCGCACAGCGAACGAATGGCTCAAATTTAACGATTCCTGCGGAACATCTGGTTCGCAAAAGGCGCGGAATGACCCTGGACCTGGCTTTCCATGAACGTTCACCTCGTCGGCGATGACACAGCCAAGCTCGCTCTGCTTCGCGGCATGCTGGCCGAGCGCTGCTCGCTCACATCTGAACTGATCGGTGACGCCTACTTCAAAGGCGGAGACATCGACGCGATCGTCGTGGCCGCCGATCTGCGCCGCGTCGACAACATCACCGCATTGAAGGAGATCTCCGACCGGCTCTCGCGTATTCCGCGGCGGATCTTCCTGACCAACAACAAATCTCGTCTGTCGACGGTCCAGGCCTATGCGCTCGGCGCGACGAGCGTGCTGTCGAGCATGCCGAGCCGCAATCAGTTGCTCGGAAAGCTGCTCGATGTGCGCCCCGGTTCTGCGGCCAAGAGCATCGCGGTCGACGACCGACAGGCCGCATTTGCCGGCGCGTCCTGCATCGCCTCGATGTTTGCAGCCGTGCTGGGCGGTGCAGCGATCGACGTCGAGGAGACCCGGCGGGCGGGCAAGCGGATCGCCGGCTGTATAGCGGAAAACGGTCTGTCCGATTGGCTCGCCACCGTTCGCCGCCATCACGAAGGCACCTATCAGCACTGCCTGCTGGTGACCGGCATCACCGTGGATTTCGGCTTGAGCCTCGGCGTCCACAGTTCCGATCTGGAGCGTCTCTACATGGCCGCGATGTTCCACGACATCGGCAAGGCCAAAATCCCGCTGACCATTCTCGACAAGCCGGGACGGCTCGATGTCAAGGAACGCACGCTGGTGGAAACCCATCCCGTGGCCGGCTACGAAGCGCTGAAGGACAACGCAGCGATCACCGACGAAGTGCTCAAGGCGGTGCGCCACCATCACGAATTTCTCGACGGCAGCGGCTATCCCGATGGGCTGATGGCCGACAACATTCCAGATCTGACACGCATCCTCACCATCTCCGACATCTTCTCTGCGCTGATCGAATATCGCAGCTACAAGCCGGTGATGACGCGCGAGAAGGCCTATGAGATCCTCCAGGAGATGGAGGGCAAGCTCGAGAAGCCCCTGATCGGCGCCTTCCGCGAGGTGGCGCTGATCCGCTGATCGCAGCCGGCGATTAGGCTGAACCGACCGTTAACGCATCGATTCGAATTGTCTGCCAACGTCAAGTGTCTCTTGTCAGCTTTGCGCTAGTGTCGCCCGCGCGGTGCGGGTTGTCCGCGCCGCGAGGGGACCATCGGGACGTGGCCGAGATCATCGATCGCGCGATTGCGACTGCTTCATCGACGGCAAGGGACCACCAGGCCGATCCGCTCGCGCGCGTGCGCGCCGCCCACCTGGTGCCGCTCGAGACGGTTTTACCGCGGGCATGGCAGGATCTGGCGGAGCGTGCGCGCGAACCGAACGGCTATTACCTGCCCGGCTGGGAACGCGCGGTGAACGCCACGGCGCGCGGCCGCACCGGAACATCGGCGCTGTGCTCATGGGACGACGATCAGCCCTCGCGCCTCATCGGCCTGATGCCCACGACCTCCCTATGGCATGCCTGCAGGCTTCCACTGCCCGCGCTCGCCAGTGGCCATCCCTACGGCACTTTGTGCACGCCGCTGCTCGACGCAGGGAGCGCGGAGCCGGCTGCGGCGCAGATGCTCGACGGAGCGCGACGAACAGGCGCTCGCGCCGTGCTGCTGCGCGACATGTCGCTGGCAGGCTCCGTGATGCAGGCGTTCGACGCGGCCCTTCGTCGCGGCGGCCTGCGCCCGCGCATGCTGCATTGCTATGAAAGAGCCTTTCTCGATGCGACCGGGGACGCCGACCAAGTGCTGCATGACGCGCTCGGCGCCAAGAAGCTGAAGGAGTTGCGCCGCCTGCGTCATCGGCTGGCCGAGCATGGCGCGGTTCGCTTCGAGGTCGCGCGCTCTCCCGGCGACGTCTCCGCTGCGCTGGAGACGTTTCTGGTCCTGGAGGCGAGCGGCTGGAAGGGACGCCGCGGCACTGCGCTGATCCAGCACGACGGCGACGCGACGTTCATCCGACGCGCGGCACCCGCGCTTGCGCAGCACGAGGCCTGCGAGATCATCAGCCTCCGGGCGGGCGACACCGCCGTCGCCGCGGGCGTCGTGTTGCGCCATCAGGACCGCGCCTTCTTCTTCAAGCTCGGCGTCGACGAGCGCTTCGCGAAATACTCGCCCGGTGTCCAGCTGACGCTCGACCTGACACGGCACCTTTGCGCGGATCCGAAGATCAACGCCGCCGACTCCACTGCCGGTCCCGACCATCCCATGATCAACCCGATCTGGCGCGAGCGCCTCGCCATCGGTGACGTGCTGATCCCGCTCTACGCGCGCGATCCGATCGTCGAGCTGATCCACGCTGCGTTGACGGCACGACGCGAAGGCCTGGCCATCACACGTCGCGCGGTGCATGCGATCCGCGCTATCCGAAGGCGCCGGCCGACTACTCAGCCGCCTCGGCGTTGACCTCCGCCGACACCTGCCGGATGGCACGGGCCAGCATCTGCGGATCCTGCGCACCGGAGATGGCGTATTTCTGCGCGAAGACGTAGGTCGGAACTCCGGAGATGCCCTTCTCTGCGGCCTCCTGCGCCTGGGCAGAGACCAGCGCCACATCCTCGTCGGTCGCCAGCATCTTGCGGACCACCTGGGCATCGAGCCCGCAATCCGCGGCGGCCTGCACCAGCACCTCGACGTCGGTGAGGTCGCCGCCGTCGCGGAAATACAATTCCATCAGCCGCTGCTTCATCTCGGGCGCCTTGCCGATCTCGCCCGCCCAGCGGATCAAGCGATGACAATCGATCGTGTTGGGCTGACGGGCAACACGATCGGGATGATAGCTCAGCCCCTCCTGCTCCGCGGCCGCTACCACGCGGCCCGCGATGCCCTTGTAGGCCTCGACCGATCCGAACTTGGTCGTCAGGTACTGCTCGCGGCTGATGCCCTCGCGCGGCACCCAGGGATTGAGGAAGAACGGCCGGAAATTCACCTCGACCGGGACGTCCGGCACGAGCTCCAGCGCGTCCTCGATGCGCTTCTTGCCGATGTAGCACCAGGGACAGACGACGTCGGAGACGACATCAATGATCAGCGGCTTCAAGGTGCTCATGCGCCTCGCTCCAGGTTCGCTTGCGATCCGCGCAAGATAAGCCTCTGCATCGCCGAGACAAGCGCGGTCACGGCGAGGTAACCATCTCCTTCAGCCTGATGGCCGTGAGCTCATCGGCCGGAAAGAAGGTCTCCAGCGCCAGCTCCGACAACGTGATGTCGACCGGCGTGCCGAACACCATCGTCGTCGAGAAGAAGCTCAGCACGTCGGTCCCGACCCGCAGCCGCAGCGGGATCGCGACGCTGTCGGCCACGAGCGGCGCCGATCGCGCCGGGAACGGATAGGACTTCAGCTCCTGATAGAGCTTCAGCAAATCGGCATCCGCCGTCGCCTCGCATTGCCGGTGCAGCCGCTCGAGCAGATGTCCGGACCATTCGGCGAGATTCACCGTCCGCGCTGCGAGCCCCTCCGGATGCAGCGCCACGCGCAGCACGTTGAGCGGCGGCGCAAGCAGCCGCGGTGGGACGCCTGTCAGCAGCGGCGCGATCATCCGGTTCGCCGCGACCAGGTTCCAGTGCCGGTCGATCGCGAGCGCAGGGTTGGGCTCATGGGCCTTGAGCACGAGGTTCATCGCCTCGCGCGCGGGCTTGAGCGCCGGATCGTCCAGCGGGCGCTGCTGGAAGGCGGGCGCGTAGCCCGCCGCCACCAGCAGAACGTTGCGTTCGCGCAAGGGCACGTCCAGTCGCTCCGCCAGTTTGAGGACCATGTCGCGCGACGGCGCGGCGCGGCCGGTTTCCACGAAGCTCAGATGGCGCGCCGAGATCTCGGCATCGAGCGCGAGATCGAGCTGGCTGAGATGCCGGCGCTGCCGCCATTGCCGCAGGTGCTCACCGACATGAACGGGTCTGGCGCGGTCGGCGCGCGCCGAAGCAAGCTGTGCATTCATGGGCCAAGACCTATCACGCTGACGTCAGCGCCTCCATGACCTGCCAGGTAATCGAAATGCCTCCCGGCGCAGGTCATCGTCCTCACCACAGGAGATGACGATGAGCAGGCAGCGCAATCCCGAGACCTTTCCCTTCACCGCAGTCGGCCACTGGCTGGCGGGTCTCGCGACATCGCTGCTGGCGCGCTCGCTCAACCTGCCGGAGCCGCTGCTGCACGTCACGGGCAGCCTCGTCTTCGCGCAGGTCTATGCCATCGAGACAAGGGCAGCACGCTCGCTGCGCCCGGCGCGCCTGCGCCGTCAGCTCCTGGCCTGGTTCCGCTGAACTGCCCTCCCCCAAACCAAAGGAGACCCGACATGATCACCTCGTCCGCCCTGCTCCGCCGCGCCCTGCTCGCCGATGCCGCCTTCAGCGGCATTGCCGGGCTCGCGCTCACATTCGGCGCCTCGCCGCTGGCGGCGCTGCTGCAACTGCCCGACGCGCTGCTGCGCGAGACCGGTCTGTTCCTGATCGTCTACGCGGCCTTCGTCGGCTGGCTGGGCGCGCGGCCGATGGCGCCAAGGCCGCTGATCCTTCTGGTCATCGCCGGCAATGCGGCATGGACGGTCGGCAGCATCGCGCTGCTGTTCTCCGGCCTCGTCACACCGAACGTGCCCGGCGAAATCTTCGTCGCGGCCCAGGCGGTGGGCACCGGCGTCTTCGCCGAGCTGCAATATATCGGCTTGCGCCGCAGTGCCGGCACCGTAGCGGCGTGACGCCGATCGGTGATGAGCGCCGGCCATCGCGCTCGCGCGGGCCGGCGCTCCCGCCCCAACCGATATTTGAGCATGCGCGGCGAATGCACCTTCGGCATAGTCGGCGACCGACAGGAGATCGCAGCGATGCAGCCGCAGGTGAGAGGAACGGAAGGCTACGCCGCTGAAGCCGACAGTCTCTTCGTGCGGTACGAGAGCATCCCGTCGGAACAGGTTCATGCCGCCGTGCTTCATCTGCTGCCGAATACGCCCGCACGCGTGCTCGACATTGGAGCGGGCACGGGGCGCGACGCCGCGTGGTTTGCAGGCCTCGGACATCAGGTGGTTGCCGTCGAGCCGACCGATGCGCTGCGCGTCGGCGCCATGCGGCTGCATGCCTCGCCTGCGATCACCTGGATCGACGACAGCCTTCCGGAGCTCGCCACACTGGCCGCTCGTGATGAGCAGTTCGACCTCGTCATGCTGACCGCCGTCCTGATGCATCTCGATGAGGAGCAGCGGCGACGCGCGCTTCCCAACATCGCGGCGCGGATTGCTCCCGGCGGAATGCTGATCATGACGTTGCGGCATGGTCCGGTGCCGCCGGGCCGCCGGATGTTCGAGATCGCGGCCGAGACGATCGTTGAGCCGGCGCGGCAGCTCGGGCTGACGCTCCAGCTCAACCGGCATGGCGAGTCGCTCGGCGCGGAGAACCGGGTTGCCGGCGTCACCTGGACGACGCTGGCCTTCGGCAAGCCGTCCTGAGAGATCCCGGAAACGAGCTGATCGGCTCAGGCCGCCTTGGCGCGGCTGGTCAGGGTCTTCGCCGGGGGGGATTTGGTCTTGCCGCGATTGCTGGCAGCCGGGCGCCGGGTCTTGGCCTTGCCGCGAGCAGCCTCGCCGCCCGATTTGGCTCTGGCCTTGGGCCGCTGCTTGGCCTTGTCCTTGACGGGCTTCTCGACCTTTTTCTTCGCCTTCTTCTCGGCCTTCGCCTTCACCCGCGTCCGCTCGGCGCGCGCCTCGGCCTTCTGCTTCGCCCGCTTCTTCTCGCAGGCGTCGCATTTGCAGCCGATCGGCTTCAGATAGGCTTTGAAGTAGTCGGTGCCGTAGTCGTAGTTGATCTCCTCGCCCGGCTCGATGTTCTTGATGGCCCGGATGAAGATCTTCTTCTTGCGCGGCTTGACGTCGGACTCGGCGTTCGGCTTACAGGAATGATTGATGTAGCGGGCGACGTTCTCACGGACCGAGCCGTCGATGGTCCAGCGCTTGTCGAGCTCGAACAGATATTTGTTCTCGATCGCATCCTCGTCCGCCTTCTTCGAATCCAGCAGCGGACCGAAATAGCGGACGATCTTGGTGCCCTTCTTGATCGGCTGGGTTGCGAACAGGCCGAGCCCCGTCTTGGAGCGGCCGATGCGATAGGGTTTGGTCGGCGGGATGACAGGCATGATCGATGAGAAGAGATGAACCTCGCGAGGCCGCCGTTCTAGGATAATTTGGCGACGCTGTCAGGTGTTTCCGGCCGCCGTTTCGAGCCGTCCCCAGTTTGCGCGGGCCGCAAGCCGCTTTCTCTTGCATTCCTGGTCCTCATCCCGCGACTTGCGCGCCAGGCGGCAGCTTCGGCACGGTGGCCTTCAGCATCGCCTCGAGCAGCGATTCGGCGTTGGTGCCAGCAGGCGAGCGGCGCAGGATGTCGGCGAGACGGCCGTCGAGCAGCAGCATCGTGTAGCCGTGCACTAGCGACCAGGCGCGCGCGATCGCGGCGGCCTGATCGAGCGACAGCTCCTCGTTGCCGACCTGGCCGTCGCTGCGTGCGGCCACCGAGCCCGCCAGCCCGGCGAACGAGGCCTCGGCCGCCTCGTGCAGCGACGGACGCGAATAGTCGAGCCGCTCGGTGCGGAACATCAGCCCGTACATGCCGGGATTGGCCTGCGCATAGGCGACATAGGCGCGGGCGCGCGCCATCGCGCGCTCGATCGGCGTGCCCGGCTGCTCGCCCGCCGCCTTCATCGCGGCGTTGAAGCGCGTGAAGCCGATCGCGGCGAGTTCGCTGACGAGGCCGGTGAGATCCTTGAAATGATGCGTCGGCGCCGCATGCGACACGCCGGCCTCGCGCGCCACTGCGCGCAAGGTGAGTCCGGCGAGCCCGTCGCGCTCCAGCACGCGCTCGGCCGCCTCCAGCAGCGCATCACGCAGCGCGCCGTGATGATAGGGCGTCGCCGACTCGCCCGCAGTGCCGGCCGCCCGCCGCACCCGCGCCCGTGCCGCCGATGTCGCGATGCGTCGAGGCTGCGCCCGGACCTTTTCAGTCTTGCTCGTCATGAGCCCCCTTATACAAGCAATTTTGACAGCGTAAAGATTTGGCTTGACCCCGCCATGTTCGCCCGCTAGCTTTATCTTTACAACGTAAAGATAAAGTGGAGGAACGATCATGAGCGACGCCACGCCGACGACCGCCCGGCAGACTCGGAAGGAGCGCAGCAATCTCGCGCCGATCCCGTTCGAATGCGACGCGCCGTTCCTCGCAATCACCGGCGAGCTGCCGCGTGAGCTGAACGGCACGCTCTATCGCAATGGCCCAAACCCGCAATTCGCTTCGCCCGGCTCGCACTGGTTCGTCGGCGACGGCATGCTGCACGCCTTCCATCTGGAGAACGGCCGCGCGTCCTATCGCAACCGCTGGATCCGCACGCCGAAATTCGAGGCCGAGCGCAAGGCCGGCCACGCCCTGTTCGGCGGCTTCGGCCGCCGGCTGGCGGACGCGCCCGCCGACGTCACCGATGGCGGCGTCGCCAACACCAACATCATCGCCCATGCCGGCCGCCTGCTCGCGCTCGAAGAGGCGCATCTGCCGACCGAGATCGAGCCGGGCACGCTCGCCACCCGCGGCTACCACGATTTCGGCGGCCGCCTGCGCGGCGCCTTCACCGCGCATCCGAAGACCGATCCGGTCACCGGCGAATTGCTGTTCTTCGGCTACAACGCCGCCGGTCCGCTGACGCCGGCGCTGTCCTACGGCACGGTCGATGCGGCCGGCAAACTGACGCGCATCGATCGTTTCGAGGCGCCCTATGCCAGCATGGTGCACGACTTCATCGTCACGGCCAACCACGTGCTGTTTCCAATCCTGCCGCTCACCGGCAGCATCGAGCGCGCAATGTCCGGCAAGCCGCCTTATGCCTGGGAGCCCGACAAGGGCGCCTATGTCGGTGTGATGAAGCGCAGCGGCGACATCAAGGACATCGTCTGGTTTCGCGGTGACGCCTGCTACGTCTTCCACATCATGAACGCCTGGGAGGACGGCGGCCGCATCGTCGCCGACGTCATGCAGTTCGAGGAAGCGCCGCTGTTTCCGCATCCCGACGGGCGCCCGACCGATCCGGCAAAGTCGGTCGCGCGGCTGTGCCGCTGGAGCTTCGACCTCGCCGGCAGCACCGACCGCTTCACGCAAACCTATCTCGACGACCTCACCGGCGAATTTCCCCGCATCGACGACCGCCGCGCCGGGCTCAAGAGCCGTCACGGCTGGTACGCCTGCGCCAATCCGGACGGGCCGCTGTTCGGCGCGCTGTCCGGGCTCGCCCATGTCGACGGCGCCGGCACGCGCCAGGCGACCCACCTGCTGCCCGCCGGCGACACCCTGTCCGAGCCGGTGTTCGTGCCGCGCAGCCTCGATGCCGCCGAGGGCGACGGCTGGCTGCTGACCGTGGTCTGGCGCGCCGGCTCCAACACCAGCGACCTCGCCGTCTTCAACGCCACCGACATCGGCGGCGGTCCCGTCGCCCTGGTGCATCTCGGACACCGCGTGCCCGATGGCTTCCACGGCAATTGGGTCGGCAGCGAAAATCCAAACCATTGATCAGCCTGGATCAATTCGCGATCTCACGAAATTTTGACACTGTCAAGATTTGCTTGACGCGGCGCCGTCCGCGCCCTATCAATCTTGGCAGTGTAAAGATTGGCCAAACCAACGCCATGACGATCTTCCTTATCCTTGCGCCCTACGGCGTCTACGCGGCGCTGATGATGGTGGTCTCGGCCACGCTCAGCCTGGCCGTAGCCACGGTGATGTGCCTGGCCGTGATTGCGCTCGACGTCGCCAAGGGACGTTCGATCAAGATCCTCGGCCTGGGCTCGGCGATCGTGTTCGCAAGCGTAGCCGCCTACCTCAGCCTCATCGACCCGACGCTGAGCGCCTCGGCGGTGCGCCTCGCGGTCGACTGCGGCATTTTCGCGCTGTCGCTCGGCTCGATGCTGCTGCGCACTCCGTTCACGCTGCAATATGCGCTCGAGGCGGTCCCGCCGGAAACCGTGGCGATTCCCGGCTTTCTGCGCGCCAATTACGTCATCACCGGCGCCTGGACGCTGTCGGCGCTGCTGATGATGGTCGGCAACCTGATGACGCTCTACGTCCCCGGCCTGCCCTATTGGACCGGCCTCGCCATCGCCTTTGCCGCACGCAACAGTGCACTTTATTTCACGCGCTGGTATCCTGAGTATCGTAAGACGAAAGACATCGCCGCACCGACTGCGGCCGCAATGTCCGGCCAGGATTCGTGACGGGGTGTGCCCCAGGGAGACGTGCGTGAAGGACGTGTTTGCCAAACTGACGGCCGACTTCCTGTCGGCTGCGGTCTTCTTCATCCTGTATATCGCTACCGATAACGTTGTGCTGGCCACGGCCGCCGCGGTCGCCGTCGCGGTGGTCCAGGTGGTCTACGCCCGCGTCAGGGGCGTGAGCCTCAGCTTCATGGCCTATGCCAGCGTCGGCCTCGTCATCGTGCTCGGCGGCGTCACGCTGCTGACCAACGACCCGCGCTTCATGTTCGCCAAGCCTGCGATCGGCCATTTCGCCATCGGCCTCATCATGCTCAAGCGCGGCTGGATGCTGCGCTACGTTCCGCCGATCGTGGCGGAGACCATTCCGGAATACGTCAACGTCGCCGGCTTCGCCTGGGCGGCGCTGATGTTCGCGCTCGGTCTCGGCACCATCGCGGTCGCCATGACCGGCGACATCAAGCTGTGGGTGCTCTACATCACCGTGGTCGCGGGCGGCGCCAAGGTCGCGGCTTTTGCACTGCAGTTCGTCGCCTTCCGCTTCGTGGTCGCCAACCGCTTGCGGGCCGCGCGCGCGTGACGCAACCGATCGCCGTATTGGGCTTATCAGCAAAGATGCGCTATAGGGGCGCCCCGAGGCTTCCTCGAACAGTGCTTCGGGGTGCGGGATGGCAACGCCAGGAGAACGATCGATGGCTGTGGACGGCAACTGGAATCTGACCTTGAATACGCCGATGGGCGAGCGCAGCGCGACGCTGAGCGTGAAGAGCTCGGGCGCGACGCTGACGGGGACCCAGGCCGCGGAGGGCGATTCCGCCGAGATCTTCGACGGCACCGTCAACGGCGACGACGTCGCCTGGAAGGTCTCCATCACCAGCCCGATGCCGCTGACGCTCGACTTCAAGGGCAAGGTCGCCGGCGACACCATCTCCGGCGAGATGGGCATCGGCTTCATGGGCAGCTTCCCGTTCACCGGCGCGCGGGCCTGATCACCGTTCTGAAGGGTGGGCAAAGGCACGCCACGCCGGCCGCCGCTTCGTGGCGGCCCCACGCGCGCCGTGCCCACCATTAGCTCCGCAGTGCGCCAATCGACGGTGGGCACGCACCCCGCCCCGCGGGCGGACGCTTTGCCCACCCTACGGCAGCGTTTGTCCGGCTCGTTCCGCTTCACATCTCAAACAGCCCGGACACGCGAACGCAGCCTCGCAGCGAACATCGCCCGAGGGATGCATCGACATGTCCCTCTTCAAAATGCAGAGGGCGCAGGGAAGGCCAGGCGTCGGCTGACGCCTGCGGCCCGCCTGCGAGAAAAAATGCAGGCGGCAGGTACCACAGGTGCAGCCGGAAACGCCCGGCCTTCCCTGCGCGATGGCTTCACGCTTATACGCAGTCTCCCTGGTGCACCGGCTTGTTGGCCACCATGATCCGCGCGGCGCGTTAGCGCCGTCGCGAACGTAACACCGGCATCGGGGTGTCAGGACGCTGCGACTTCACGTCCGCGACACATCGTTCGTCCGCGCGCCCGAAGACACGCTGCGACATGATCGCGGCCACCGCTCCCCGCCCCGCGTGTCGTGACGATCGCGCGCTACGCCCCTCGGCTTGGGACGGGATGGCGGGAGGAAAACATGATTTCGAAAAAATAGCAAGAGATTTATTTTTATCAGAATCACCCGCAAGCCTTGGCCCGGTGCGCTGGGGTGGCGCTCGCGCCAATTGCCCGAGGATCGTCATGCCCCGCGAAGGCAGGACATCCAGTACCCCGAGACGGCGTTGGTCAGCCGAGGTGCCAGTGTATACTGGATCGCCCGCGGACGGTGACGGCGGTGTGAAGGACTGGCCCCGAATTCGCCCCCCTGCCCCTTCAGGCAGAGGTTAGCTCGTCTCGATGGCCCAAGGGCAACGCCACATCAAAACCAGACCTGCATCGCCACGCCATGTGCATCCCGCGGCGCCTCGCCCTCCGGCACGCAGCCGGCGCAGTCGCGGGCAGCGAGCGCTACGGCGCAGGCGTCGAGGAGGTCGTCGGGCTTGGCGCCGGTGCCGAGACGGGCGCGGGTGACCCAGTCGTCGATCTCGACGAAGCCAGCCGCAACTAACAGGTCGCGCCGCAGCTTAGCGCCCTGCTCCGTCTTCTTCGACGGCAGCGGCGCACCGTTGAGGCGCAGGAACACCAGCTCCGGATGGGCCTCGCGGATGTCGCAGTCGCGATGCGCGCGCACGAAGGCGTCGACCTCCATGATCTTGCGGCCGAGGTGCCAGAGCTGGCGCGAGGCGCGTGTCTGGCCGCGCCGCGACGCCTCGATGTTCGCCTCGTCGGGATGGGTGTGGTCGTCCCACAGCCACCGCCGCGCGCCGGTGACGACACGGGAGCGGTGCGGCGCGAGTTTGTCGCGCGCGAGGCGATCGCAGGTACGATTGCCGTCGTCGGTCATGCCGATCGGGATGTCGATGGCGGCACGAGTGAAGGGGGCTGCGAGTGCGGTGGATATGTCAGCAGGAAAGCTGATCGCGCGCCCGGCACCGTCGATCACGACCGCGACCCAACCATTGCGCAATCCATCAAGCCCTATGACGGGTTGGTTGCGTGTCACAGCTATCATCATCGACACTTCCCACGTAACACGCTATTGCTAGCATCCCCAACAGAGCGGATTATGTTCTTGCACAAATACATGCTGAGATAGTAGCATCGGCACACTTTCCGAACTTAAGACTTTGCTAGACGGTTCTTCACATGCAGCCGCTTTCGCGCGTGAAACCTAGCTGCGCCACTGAATGGGGCAGCAATTCAGTAATGCTCAAACGACCAAACGTTGGCATTAGAACAGCACAGTACATTGCGGAATGGTCGGAGATTGAGAGTCTTCTCGGACTATTTCTCGCAATGCTTCTTCACGCAAACCAAAAAGCGGTTCTCGCCATCTGGAGCGGATTAGAGAATCGATCGGCTCAGCTTCGAACAATAAACTCGGCGGCACGAGCAACTTTAACGGAAGATCACTTCCATGTAGTAGAAGCGATCATGAAGATCGATATTCGCTCTTCCATGAAGTATAGGGACAAGCTAGCGCACTGGTCTTGGGGATATTCTGATCAGTTAGAAGATGCCCTCCTAATTAGAGAACCGGCTGACAAGCTCACCAACATGACGCATTTCGTGAACCTCCAGCAAAGTTCCCAAGTCCTCTCGCGAGACATCCCAATCAACTTCGATACAATCTATGTAATTACCCAGTCCGACCTAGACCGGGCACTGACCAAGCTGGATACGGTTCAACAGCGGTTACTCACGCTTCATGGTACAATTTGGGAACGAAACGACACCAAGGTACGAGCTGATCTTCTGAATCAGCTAAAAGAAATTCCCGAGATTCGTGCAGCCATAAACAACCAAGCGGCCAGTCACGGCAATCCTTAGCCGCCGTGCTGGACTAACTCGTTTAGTTGATCCGACTTCCTCTAGACTGTCAAAATAAACGGCCGGGATTACTCCCGGCCGCTGCAACAAATATCGCGCGCCTCACCTCAGCCGAGGTTCAGCTCCTTGAAGAAGTCGTTGCCCTTGTCGTCGATGATGATGAAGGCCGGGAAGTCGACGACCTCGATGCGCCAGATGGCTTCCATGCCCAGCTCGGGATATTCGACGACCTCGACCTTCTTGATGCAGTGCTCGGCGAGGTTCGCCGCGGCGCCGCCGATCGAGCCGAGATAGAAGCCGCCGTGCTTCTTGCAGGCCTCGCGCACCGCCGGCGCGCGGTTGCCCTTGGCGACCATCACCATCGAGCCGCCGGCCGCCTGGAACTGGTCAACGAAGGAATCCATGCGGCCCGCGGTGGTCGGGCCGAACGCGCCGGAGGCGTAGCCGTCCGGAGTCTTGGCCGGACCGGCGTAATACACCGGATGGTTCTTGAAGTAGTCCGGCAGCGGCTCGCCACGGTCGAGGCGCTCGCGCAGCTTGGCATGGGCGGCATCGCGCGCCACGATCATGGTGCCGGTCAGGGACAACCGCGTCTTGATCGGGTTCTTCGACAGAGTGGCGAGGATGTCCTTCATCGGCTGGTTGAGGTCGATCTTGACGACCTCGCCGCCGAGCGCCTGCTCGACCTCCGGCAAATACTGCGCCGGATGATGCTCGAGCTCCTCGAGATAGACGCCGTCCTTGGTGATCTTGCCGAGCACCTGGCGGTCGGCCGAGCAGGACACGCCGAGACCGATCGGCAAGCTCGCGCCGTGACGCGGCATGCGGATGACGCGGACGTCGTGGCAGAAATACTTGCCGCCGAACTGCGCGCCGACGCCGAGCGACTGCGTCATCTTGTGGATTTCCTGCTCCATCTCGAGATCGCGGAAGGCGTTGCCGTCCGGGGAGCCCTGCGTCGGCAGCGCGTCGAGATAACGGGCGGAGGCGAGCTTCACCGTCTTCATGCACAATTCAGCCGAGGTGCCGCCGATCACGATGGCGAGGTGATAGGGCGGGCATGCCGCGGTGCCGAGCGTCAGGATCTTCTCCTTCAGGAACGCCAGCAGCCGGTCCTTGGTCAGCACCGAGGGCGTCGCCTGGAACAGGAAACTCTTGTTGGCCGAGCCGCCGCCCTTGGCCATGAACATGAACTTGTAGGCGTCCTCGCCCTCGGCGTAGATCTCGGTCTGCGCCGGCATGTTGTTGGCGGTGTTCTTCTCTTCATACATCGACAGCGGCGCGACCTGCGAGTAGCGCAGGTTCCGGCGCAAGTATGCGTCGCGCGCGCCTTGGCTCAGCGCGGCCTCGTCGTCACCGTCGGTGATGACGTTGCAGCCCTTCTTGCCCATGATGATCGCGGTGCCAGTATCCTGGCACATCGGCAGCACGCCGCCGGCGGAGATGTTGGCATTCTTCAGGAAGTCGAGCGCGACGAACTTGTCGTTCGGGCTGGCCTCCGGATCCTCCAGGATGCTGCGCAGCTGCTTCAGATGGCCGGGGCGCAGGAAATGGTTGATCTCGCCGAACGCGGCCTCGGACAGCGTCCGCAACGCGTCGCGCGACACCACCAGCATGTCGCGGCCCAAGACATTCTCGACCCGCACGCCCTCGGCCGTGATCTTCTTGTAGGGCGTGGTGTCCGGCCCGAGCGGAAACAGCGGCGTGTGCTTGTAGGGCGGGACGGGCTTGGACTGGTCGGGGAAAGCGGTGGGCGCGTTCATGGAAGACTCGTGGGTTGAAGGGCCGGAAAACGCCTGTCCGAGGCACCCGGCGATAGAGCCGTTCTAAGCCCTTTTTGGGGAAAAGAAAGCGGCCGGACTGCGGATGGCGCCCATGCGGCTGGTCCGCAGCGGGGGGTGGTCCAGCGAGCCCAGGCGGGGGGCTTGACAAGGCTGATAGCCTGCAAGGCGAGAGCTGATCGAGACACGCTTCGACATCACATCGCGGAGGATCACCATGGCGACTTTTGTCCTCATTCCCGGCGGCTGGCGCGGCGGCTGGTGGTATGCCCCGCTCGCGGCGCGTCTCTGCCAGGCCGGTCATGCAGCCCATGCGATCACCCTGAGCGGGCTCGAGGAGACGCCTGCCCCGGGCGCGCACATCAACCTCGAGACGCATATCGCTGACGTGCTGGAGTTGTTGGCGGTCAAAGATCTCTCAGGTGTCATTCTCTGCGCGCACAGCTATGGCGGCATGGTGGCCTCGGGAGTCGCGGATCGCGCGCCGGAGCGGCTTGCCGCGCTGATCTACCTGGATGCGTTCGCGCCGGACGATGGTCAGGCCTGGTGGGACCTTGCCGGGGACGACTATCGACGGCTGGTGATCGCGCAGGCCGGACATGACGGGCTCACGGTGCTGCCGCGCGACGGTGTCGATCCCCGGTGCCGGCCGCATCCGCTCGGCACTTTCGTGCAGCGGCTTCGTCTGACGCGCCCTCATCCCGAGCTACCGCGCGTCTTCGTCTACGCGACCGGATGGAGCGCGACACCGTTTACGGCGCAGTACGAGCGTCTGCGCAGTGATCCCGCCTGGACCGTGCGCACCGTCGCCTGCGCCCACGACGTGGTGAACTTGGCGCCTGATGAAACGTTCGAGGTGCTGATCGAGACAGCCCGGCAGATCGCCTCGGCGTGAAGCCGCCGCGGTTCGACGCCGTCACGAGCGAACGGCGAAATGAATTGAACCAGGGCAGCACCCTGCTAAACCTAAAGCTGTTGATCCATCCATTTGCGCCTGAGGTATCATGAAAAAGGGTCTGTTCTTTGCAATCACTTTCGCCCTAAGCCTCGCGACCATGCTCCCCGGCAGCGCCGGTGCGGTCGGTCCAGGTTATTTGTGCGGCGGCCTTAACGGCAACACCTGCAATTTCGGCCTGTTCTGCGACCTCCCGGTCGACCATTGTGGCCAGGGGTTCGTCCTAAGGGGCGTTTGCCGGGTGAAGCCGCGGGCCTGCCCTCGCATCTACAGGCCGGTCTGCGGCTGCAATTACCAAACCTATAATAGCGACTGTCAACGCCTGGCCGCCGGCGTAGAGCTGTTGCGTCAGGGCCGCTGCTTATTCCAATAGACCGATCGCGCCGCTTTCGCCGACATCTGACTGCGTCTCCCGACTCGTGTCACACGCACGATGATCTTGTGCGGAGGCGGAGCATCGGCGCTTGCGTGATCTCCTCGCGCCGGGTTCAATGGCGCGGGGAGAATTCGAAATGCGTTCGTATCATTGCTCATTCGGCCGGGCGGCCCTGTTTGCCATCGTGTTTGCTCTGGGCGCGGCTCTGCTGCCGCAGCCCGCGCGCGCCGATCGCTGTGACGACCTCGCCAAGGAATTGAGGAACGGCATCGACGGCATCAAGATCGGACAGACCGCGGCGGGCACGGTCTATCTCGCCCATCCCAAGGCGCGCGAGCTCACGCTCGGCTGCTCGTCTAAGAACTTCAGCAATCAATTGTTCGGAAAAACCGACCGCAAGCCGCCGCCGGCCTTCATCGACCTGATGGCGAGCGCGGCGGCGATCGTGTTCACCTTGCCGAAGGACGACATGCAGCGCGGCGTCACACGCTGTTACCGCCGGCTCGGGATCTTCCGCGGCGACGACGTCGCCAGCCGCTACCGCCGGCTCGACATGCGTTGCGCCCGGACCAAGACCGAGTCCTCGATCACGATCAGCCGCAGCAAGGACCAATAGGCCGGGGTGACGCGATAGCCCTGTCGTTTCTGCGCCGGCGGCAGCGACCCGTTCACTATTCGCCGCGCCACCGACAGTTGCTGACAATTCGAGCGATCTGGTTGACGAAGTTTTCGTCAGGGATGGCCACGCTCATCGCAACACCAAGCGAGGAGCTGGACCATGTCCGTTTCGAGCGTTTCGTCGTCATCGCCGCCGCCCTCACCGCCGCCGGTCTCGACCGAGACGACCAAGCCGCAGACCCAAGACACGCAGACCCGGAATCAGACGCAGCAGAGCCAGGCCTTCAAGCCCGACAAGACCGGCGACGAAGCGGCCGCTGAAAAGCAGGCCTCCCGTCCGCCGCTACCGCCCGGCCAGGGCACGCGCGTCGACATTCTCGCCTGACGATCCCACACCCTCAGGCCAACTTCGTATAGCGGCGGCGCCTCAGGCATCCGCCGCTATACGTGTGATGGCATCGCCGATCCGACTCCACCCCTGTCCCATGATGTCGAACTGAAACTTGTTGCCCGGGAAGACGAAGCCGTCATGGACCATCCGCAGATGCGTGCCGCCCTCGACCGGCGTCAACGTCCAGGTCACGACGCTGTCGAGCCGTAAGCCGTAGGCCGGGTTGGAGTCCGAACCGCCCTTCCAGGAATAGCTGAGCAGATGCGGCGGCTCACAGGCGAGCACCTCGCAGTGAACGACGCCATCCCAGTCGCCCACCGGCTTGGTGCGGAAGGTGAAGCGATGCCCGGTGGCCGCGACGAAGTCGTTCGGCATCAACCATTTCGCGATCAGGTCGCTCGTGGTCAGCGTGCGCCAGATCTTGTCGGGCGAATGGGGCAGATGCTTCTCCACCACGATCGCATGCGTCTCACCCATCACTCGGTCTCCTTCAACAGTGCCTCGAGGCCGGCAATACGCTCATGCCAGAATGCGCGGTAATGACCGAGCCAGTCGACCAGCGGCGCCAGCCCTTTTGGCGCGACGCTATAATAGTTGTGGCGGCCGTCGCGCCGTTCGCTGACCAGCCCGGCGTCGCGCAGCGCCTTGAGATGCTGTGAGATCGCCGGCTGCGACACGCGCGAGCCCTGCACCAGGCCGGTGGCCGCCACCTCCCCCTCGCGCGCGATGCGCTCGAACACGGCCCGCCGCGTCGGGTCGGCAAGCGTCTTCATGACGGATGTCAGCTGGGCTTCGACGATCATGGCAGATGTATAAGCCAATGCTTATACATCGTCAAGCGCGGCGCCGCAGGGCTTCGCCTTCACGCATCCAGCGCCTTGTAGTGGCGGAAGATGCCGTCCTCGTTGAAGGCGATGCGGCGCTCGCTGGCGAGATAGGCTGAGATGTTCGGCCGGCTGGCGACGCGGTCATGCAGCGCGACGAGGCTCGGGATGTTGCGCTCGAACGCCATCATGCGCTTCGGGAACGCGTAGCGCAGGCCGGCGACGATCTGGAACAGCGACAGGTCGACATAAGTGAGCCTGCGCCCGGTGATGTAGGCGCCACCGCTTTTCGACAGGAGCTGCTCGAAATAGCCGAGGAATTTCGGCACCCGCTCGCCCCAGAATTCGGCGGTGCGCTTCCTGGCCGGCGCACGCTGGTCCTCGTAGTACAGCGTCGGCCCCAGCGGATGATGCGTGTCGTGGATCTCGACGACGAAGTCGGTCACGGTGAGCTGCAATTGATGCACCCAGAGCTGGCCGGCTTCGGCCTTGGGCGCAAGGCCATGGCGGCTGCCGAGAAACAGCAGGATGTTGGCGGTCTGGCCGATGACGCGGCGGCCCGCTCTCAGGAACGGTGGCGCGAAGGGCGGCGTGTCGCTGTCCGCCTCCATCATCGCCGTCATCGCACCGATGCCGTCCTCGCGCGCGACGTCGCGATAGGCGGCGCCCGCCTCCTCCAGCGCGAGACGCACATATTCGCCGCGGCCCTGGATCATGGGCCAGTAGTAGAGCTCGTAACGCATGGGCCATCCTCGCAGTGATGCGCCCACACGTTCGGCTCGGACGACGCAACGGACGCGGTGTTAGTTCGCCGCGAAGCAGTATAGCAGCCCGTCGCCGCCCGTGCGCTTCAGATCGGCCTGGGAACAGCCGCCATCGGGCCCGCGAGAGATGGGAATTGTTCCACAAGCAAAGGCGCCGCGGATTGCTCCGCGGCGCCTGATGAGGGTCTCAAGTCAGGCTCAGCTGACCTGCTGGATTCCCGATAGCTGCCAATCGGCGCCGGCGTGGCGCAGGAAGGTCCAGATCTCGGTGACCTCCTGCGGCTGGTCGGAGCCGTCGACCACCCGGCCCGAGGCGCGCTCGATGGTCTTGTCGGCCAAAGTGAAGCGCATCGCGACCGTGGCGTAGTCCGCGCCATTCTCGCGCCAGGCTTCGGCGAGGTCACCCTGCAGCAGCTTCACGGCGCTGACCTTGTTGACCACGCCGCGGGCCTGGTTCTGCTCGAGATCGCGCTCGAAATACGAGGCCATCTCCGGCGTCGACAGCAGCCGCAGGCGGCCGACATCCTCGTTCGACCAGGCGGACTGGATCTCGCCGAGCAGCCGCTCGAACGCCTCGTAGTCGGCGGGCAGGATCTGCAGCGGCGGCGTGTTGCTGCCACTGCCGAAGCCACCGAAACCACCAAGGCCGCTCAGGCCCGAGCGGAGGCTCGGCTGGCCGTCGGTGGGCGACGGCGCCGGGCCGGCGGCATAGGCCGGCTGGTTGCGGCGCTGCCACCAGGCCATCGCCATGCGCACCAGGAACACCACCAGCAGGACCTGGAGGATCAGGCCGATGATCGAGGCGAAGCCGCCGAGGCCGGAGAAGAGCCCGCCGCCGAACAGCATGCCGAACAGGCCGGCACCCAGGAAGCCGGCAGCGAGGCCGCCGAGCAGGCCACCCGCGCGGCCGCCGAACAGCCCGCCACGCGACGGCGCAGCCGTGTTGAAGCCGCCGGGCTGGCCGGGCTGGGTGATGGTGCGATTGAACTGCGACGCCGATCCCGGCGCGGTCGTGGTGGGAGGTGGCGCGGAGAAGGTGCGCGTGCCGCGGGAGCCCGAGCTGGAGCCGCCGCCGATCCGGGCGTCGGCCGCCGAGACGGCGAGCACCGTCGGCAGCGCCAGTGAAAGGGCCACGGCCATCGCCTTGAGGAGGCCGCTTTTGCGCTGCATGAAGCTCATCTGTGTTTCCCATAACTCCCCGGAATGGGGATGCCTGTAAGATGGGCACAACCGGCGAAAAGGGAAGGCGGCACGAGGCCGCGCGGCTGCGGCGCTGGGTCGCGGGATGAAGGCGCTCGGCCGCCTTGCCAAGGAACTTCCTAAGGAACTCCGGTAACCTATTGCGGCGCCATGGTTTCCTTGACCGCCGCCACGAGCTGGCTGAGCGTGAAGGGCTTTGGCAGGAACGCGAACTGCTGGTTCTCCGGCAGGCTCTTCTCGAACGCATCCTCGGCATAGCCCGAGACGAAGATGATCTTGATCTCCGGATTGCGCTCGCGCATCGCTTTAAGCAGCGTCGGCCCGTCCATCTCCGGCATCACCACGTCGGACACCACGAGATCGAGCACGCCATCGCACTCCTCCAGCGCCTCCATCGCCTCGACGCCATTCGACGCCTCGATGACGCTGTAGCCGCGCGAGCGCAGGCCGCGCGCGTTCAGCGCCCGCAGGCCCTCCTCGTCCTCGACCAGCAGGATGGTGCCCTGCCCGGTCAGGTCAGCGCGCGGCTTCGACGCTTCAGCTGCGGCCGGCTCCTTGGCGGCGCCGTTGGCCGCGTGCGGCTCGGTCTGGACCTCCGGAACGACGATGTGCCGCGGCAGGAAGATCTGGAACGAGGTCCCCTTGCCGACCTCGCTGTCGACATAGATGAAGCCGCCGGTCTGCTTGATGATGCCGTAAACGGTCGACAGCCCGAGGCCGGTGCCCTTGCCGACCTCCTTGGTCGAGAAGAACGGCTCGAAGATCTTTTCGCGGATCTCGGCCGGAATGCCGGTGCCGGTGTCGCTGATCTCGATGCGGACGTAGTCGGCGACCGGCATGCCCTTGTAGGCGGCCTGCGCGACCTCGTCGGCCGAGACGTTGGCGGTGCGCACCGAGAGCTTGCCGCCGTCGGGCATCGCATCGCGGGCATTGACCGCGAGATTGACGACCACCTGCTCGAACTGCGAGACGTCGACCTTGACCGGCCACAGGTCGCGGCCATGCACGAGGTCGAGCTTGACCTTCTCGCCGATCAGCCGGCGCAGCAGCATGGTGAGGTCCGACAGCGCATCGCCGAGATCGAGCACCTGCGGCCGCAAGGTCTGGCGGCGCGAGAACGCCAGCAGCTGCCGCACCAGGGTGGCGGCGCGGGTCGCGTTCTGCTTGATCTGCATGATGTCCTGGAACGACGGGTCGGTCGGCTTGTGCGCGTTCAGCAGGAAATCGTTGGCCATCATGATGGCCGAGAGCACGTTGTTGAAGTCGTGGGCGATGCCGCCGGCGAGTTGGCCGACCATCTCCATCTTCTGCGACTGGTTGATCTGGTTCTCCAGCGCGCGGCGCTCGGTGGTCTCGAGCAGATAGACGATCGCAGCTTCCGTCTCGCGCTCGTCCTCGTCGACGGCGGTGACGAAGAACTGGCCGAAGCGCTCCTTCGCGCCCTCCAGCATCACCTCGACCGGCGGAATGTCCGCCTGCCCTTCCGAGGCCTGGTTGATCGCGGCGATCAGCAGATGCCGGTCGCGCTGGCTGACGGTGCGGAAGATCGATTTCGCCGCAGCCACATCGCCGCTGACGCTCTGCGCGAGCTTGGCATAGCGCGCATTGGCCCTTACGACGGCGCCGCCGCGGTCGACGGTCGCGATCGCCATCGGCGTGTGGTCGAAGAAGCGCATGAAGCGCACCTCGGCGGCGCGCTCCGGATCGGAGCGCTCGTCGCGGGCGCGGCTGATGACCAGGGTGCGCGATGACCCGGGCTTGCCGTCGGCGCCGAAGGCGAGCTTGTGGTAGAGCCGCGCCGGCATGGTCTTGCCGCCGCGCATCTTCAGGTCGATGTCGAACACCTCGGTGCGGACCTCGCCGGGCACCGCGACGATCGAGGTCAGCAAGGACGCGCCGTCGCCAGAGACGACGTCGGCGAGCTTCAGGCCGCCGGAGCCGATCTCGGCGAGATCGTAGTCGAGCCAGTTGGCGAGCGTGGCGTTGACGTAGACGAGGCTGCCTTCGGGATTGACTGAGAAGAAGCCGCACGGCGCATGGTCGAGATATTCGATCGCATGCTGCAGCTCCTGGAACACGTCCTCCTGGCGCTCGCGATCCCTGGTGATGTCGGCGATCGACCACACCGCGTAGCGGGCATGGCGCTTGGTCTGGCCGAGCGGGCGCACGCGCATCCGCAGCCAGCGCCCCTGCGCGCCTTCGGCCGCAGTGATGCGCACCTCCTCCTGCTGCCGCTTGCCCTCGCGCGCCGCCTTGAGCAGGCGGAACACCGCTTCGGAGACGTCGGGATTGCCGATGAAGACGCGCTCGACGGGACGCGCCTCCTGCGCGGTCGCCGCTCCCGTCATGTTGAGATAGGCGGCGTTGGCGTAGACGACATGGCCGCGCGGATCGGTCACCGCGAGGCCATCGAAGGCGTGATCGGCGATCGCGCCCAACACCGGATCGTCGGTCGACTTGTCGGCGAAGCGGACGATGCCGGCGGCGAACGCGAACAGATTGAACAGGCCGACGGTGGCGAGCAGCGACAGCAGCCCGAGAATGTAGGGCTGCGCCTGGGCGCGGCCGATCGTCATCAACGCGATCGCGACCGCGACGAGACCGAACGCCACCAGCAGGATCAGCAGAATGCTGCCGCTGCGGCGCGGCCGCTCCGGCAGGCCCACCTGATCCTGTAACCCATCGTTGTCGGAATCGGCGCTCATGGCTCGGGGACGCGACCTGTCGGCTGGGAGCCCCAGCCCGTTCGCGCGGCTCCCCCTTCCACCTGCCTGAATCGACGGGTCAAGCGCAAGCCCGTCAAGCCGATATTCCATGATTTATCCGTATTTTGCGGTCCGTCCGGGGACCGAATCGGTTGTCATCGCGGGCGCCCCGAGAGGTTGCGCCGCAGCCCCATCACGTAGCCGATGATCTCAGCGACGGCGTGATAATGTTCCACCGGGATCTCCTCGTCGATCTCGACCGTGGCGTAGAGCGCGCGCGCCAGCGGCACGTTCTCGACGATCGGGATGTCGTGCGCCTTGGCGACCTCCCGGATCTTGAAGGCGATGTTGTCGACGCCCTTGGCGACGCAGACCGGGGCTGACATGCCGCGCTCGTAGGACAGCGCGACCGAGTAGTGGGTCGGGTTGGTGATGATCACGGAGGCCTTTGGAACCGCGGCCATCATGCGCTTCTTCATGCGCTGCTGCCGGATCTGCCGGATGCGTCCCTTGACGTGCGGGTCGCCTTCCGACTGCTTGAACTCCTCCTTCATCTCCTGCACCGACATCTTCTGCCGCTCGTACCATTGCCGATACTGGAACAGGTAGTCGCCGATCGCGACCAGGGCGAGCAGCGCGACCACCGAGCCCATCAGATGCGTGGTCAGCGACATCGTGACGCCGAGCAGCTCGCTGACGTCCATGTGCAGCAGCGATTCGAGGCGCAGCCGCTCCGGCCACAGGATCATGACCATGACCGTGCCGAGCAGCACGAGCTTGAAGAGACCCTTGGCGAAATTGGCCGCGGCCTGCTTGCCGAACAGACGCTTGGCGCCGGCCAGCGGCGAGATCTTGCTCAGGCTCGGCTTCATCGGCTCGCCCGACCAGACGAGGCGATGCTGCATCATGTTGCCGGCGATCGCCGCCAGCATCACCATCAGGATCGGCACGCCGATCGCCGCGATCACGGCGAACGACAGGCTGCGCGCCAGCGCCAGCAGGCCGGCGCCGTCGGTGTGGATCATCCAGGAATTGGCGATCAGGTTGCGCATCGGCACCAGCACCGCGGTGCCGATCGAGCCCGAGAAGGTCGACATCACCAAGGTCGCGGAGGCGATCACGAACCAGGTGTTGAGCTCCTGACTCTTGACGACGTCGCCGCGCTCGAGCGCCTGGTCCAGCCGCTTTTGCGTCGGGTCTTCTGTTTTGTCTTCGGAATCGGCCTCATCGGACATCGGTCGGCCCCCTCACCGCGGCATCATCTCGTGCATGACGCCTTCGAAATAGCCGAGAAACGTTCCCATCATCGCGGTCAGGACCAGCGCGAAGATCAGGAAGCCGATCAGGATCGAGAGCGGCGCACCGACGAAATAGACCTGCATCTGCGGCATCAGCCGCGCCAGCACGCCGAGCCCGATGTTGAAGACCAGCCCGAACACCAGGAACGGCGCCGATAATTGCAGGCCGATCTTGAACGCCGTGGCAAAGGCCTTGGTCGCCAGCGAGGCGACGTCGCCGCTCGGGATCAATTCGCCCGGCGCGAAGATCTTGTAGCTGTCGCTGAGCGCCGCGATCACCAGGTGATGGCTGTCGGTCGAGAACAGCAGGGTCACGCCGAGCATGGTGAGGAAGTTGCCGATCAGGACGCCCTGCTGGCCCTGCGTCGGATCGACCGCGGTGACGAAACCGAGCCCCATCTGCTGCGCGATCACGGAGCCCGCGACTTGCAGCGCCGACAGCGTCACCCGCGCCGTCGCGCCGAGCACGATGCCGATCACGATCTCGTGCACCATCATCACCAAGAGCGGCGACAACGCCTGCAGGTCGACCTGATAGGCCTGACGGTGCAGCGGTAGCACGATCATCGTGAGCAGCAGCGCGGTCGCGAGCTTGATGCGGACGGGGATGTTGACCTCGCCGAGGCCCGGCAGCAGCATCACCATCGCGCCGACGCGCGCGAAGGCCAGCATGAACACGGCGGCCAGCGCCGGAAGGAAGGAAATATCGATGCGCATCGTCCGCCGTCACGGCCCTTTCGACCGCATGCTGGTGCGGCACGACGGTCTTTGAAGAGACAGCCTGCGACGAGACAGCTTGCGAAGAGTTCGCCCGAAAGGCCGCCAGCTCACGGCCGAAAGCAGCAGCGCCCCCCGCACTGCTCCTCGCGACCGCTCGCAGCGCCCTCACGCAGGCTAGCCCTGCTGCCCCGGACATTGCCTCATCCGCCGATGATTCGCGACGAGATCCGCATCATGTGCGAATGCAGCGCATCGGCCATGAACGGCAGCGCCAGCAGCAGCGTCACGAAGATCGCAATGATCTTCGGCACGAACACCAGAGTCTGCTCCTGGATCTGCGTCAGCGCCTGAAACAGGGAGACGACCACGCCGACGACGAGGCCGACCACCATCAGCGGCGAGGAGACCAGTACGATGGTCCAGATCGCATCGCGCGCCACATCGAGCGTTTCAGCTCCCGTCATGTCCTGTCGTTCCTCACTGTCGATCGGTTCCGGTCCGGCACCCGCCTCATCGCGCATCGCGCGCAGTCGCGGCAGACGGCAAATCCCTGATGCGTTACGAGTTGCGGCTAGATCGTCATCTTCATCACGTCTTCATAGGCCTGGATCACGCGGTCGCGCACCGACACCAGCGTCGACACCGCGACATCGGTTTCGGCGACCGCCGTGACGACATCCATGACGTTCGCCTTGCCCGCGGCCATCGCGACCGCCTGACTGTCCGACTTGCGTCCGGCCTCCATCACGCTGCCGATCGCATCCTTCAGCACCGCGCTGAATGACGGACCACCCTTGTCGGCGCCGTTGCCGCTGCCTAGCACGTCGCGCACGCGCCCGAGGCTGCCGAAGGCACCACTCGAGCCGCCGGCGTCGAGCACGCGGGCGGAATTCGCATAGGCATTAGCTGCGGAGATTGGGGAGGCCATGACTTTCGTTCCTGTCCTAGGTCTTCAGAATGTCGAGTGTGCGTTGGATCATGCGGCGCGTGGCGCCGATGATGTTCAAATTCGCCTCGTAGGACCGCTGTGCATCGCGCATGTCGGTCATCTCGATGAGCGGATTGACGTTGGGGTACTTGACATTGCCGGACGCGTCCGCGGCCGGGTTACTGGGGTCGTATTTGACGCGGAACGACGATTGATCGGGCACCACCTTGCCGAGTGCCACCACCTTGGCGTCAAGCGCACGGTCGAGCGCCGAGGTGAATGTCGGGACCTTGCGGCGATACGGATCGCCACCCGCTTTGGCGGCGGTCGAATCGGCATTGGCGATGTTCTCGGAAATGACGCGCATACGCCCCGCCTGCGCACGCAGGCCGGAGGTCGCAATGCTCATCGAGCGCAGGAAATCGCTGGAGTCGTTTGCCATGCTTGTCGGTCTCCGTCCTCAACTCCGGCTCAGGCCTTGCCGATCGCCGTCTTCAACAGATGCAGGCTCTTGCCGTACAACGAGGTTGCCGCGGCATAGTCCATCTGGTTGGCGGAGACCTTCAGCATCTCCTCTTCGAGGCTCACCGCGTTGCCGGCGGGCCTCGTCTGAAATCCGGCCTTGCGGTTCTGGTCGAAGCTCGCGCTCTCGCCCGACGACGGTGCGATGTGCGCTGTGCTGGTCCGGGTCAGCGACAGCGGCGCAAAGCCGCCGACCGCCTGGCCGGTTGAATCGAACTTCGGCTCAACCAGATCCTTCGGCTTGAAGTTGGGCGTATCCGAATTGGACACGTTCTCCGACAGCACGCGCTGGCGCTCCTGGTGCCATTGCATCTTGGTCCGCAACGCCGACAACACGGGGAGATCGTTGATGGACATGGCGCTGCTCGGTTATGTCCGGCTACCGGACGGTTTGGGTAGGTAGAAATTGCCGTGCATATGGTTAACAAGGAGTTAAGAAACGGTGCGATGCCCACCGGGACAATCCCGGGGTTTTGACGATTTCTTAGGAAAGTGCCGGGGTCCCAGCCGACCGATGCATCATTACGGGACGGCGCGGCTCGCCAAGAAGTCGTTTTGGCCCGGCCGATTCATGGGTTATTAAGAGGCCGAGCGGCAGTTCCTGCCGTCATGCGTTAACAGGTTGGTTCCGGTTCTGAAGCTCCGTTCGCTGCCGGCGATGCGTTGGACAGACGAGAGACTTCGAAAGGACGCGGTATTTGCCGGGGACAGAGATGCAGGCACTGACGTTCTTTTTTGCATTCGTGGCGGTGCTGGCTCTGATCGGCCTCGCCGCGTGGCTGGTCCGTCGATTCGCGGGCAATCGTCTCGGCACCAACCCGAATCGCGGCCGCATGCCCCGGCTTGCCGTAATCGATGCCGCCGCCGTCGATGGCCGCCGCCGTCTCGTGCTCGTGCGCCGTGACAACATAGAGCATCTTTTGATGATCGGCGGGCCGACCGACATCGTGGTCGAATCCAACATCGTGCGCGCTATGCCGGCGCGCGAGCAATTGCCGCAGCGGCCGGGCATCAATGAAGAGCGGCCGGCGGCGCGCATCGCGCCGCTGCCGGATGCGCCGTCCTGGGCCGACAACGAGCCGAAGACCGAGGCCGCCGAGCATGCCGAGCCGCAGATGCCGGAGCCGCCGCAGCGCCCGATGCGGCCGTCGTTCATCGATGAGGTTCGCCGCACGGGGCCGGCTGCTGCTGAGCGGCGTGAGCCGGCACCGGCGTTCCCGCCGGAATCACCGCTCCCTCCGCGCCGTCCCGATCCCCGCCAGGACCTCCGGGCGGACGTCCGTGGAGAGCCGCGCGGCGGCGACGAAGCCCGCCTGGAGCCGCGCCCCGAGCGGGCGCCCCGCGGTGAACCGGTGATGCCGCGCCCGCTGCGCCCCGCCGAGCCGCAACGGCCGGCAGAGGCGCCGCGCCCCTCCGAGGGGCCCCGGCTGCCGCCGGTGCGGAGCGCTGAACGCGCAGCCGAGCGCGTCGAACGCGTGGCGGCGCCGCCGCTGCCGCCGGTTGCGCAGATGCCACCGCCACCGCCGCCGGTTGCGCCGCCGCCCGCAGCGGCCGATCAGAGCGCCGAAGCCAATCTGGCCGAGATGGCGCAACGGCTCGAGGCCGCGCTGCGGCGTCCATCGGCCGATCCGTCGGCTGCTCCAGCCTCGGGTCCCCGGGCGGCCGCACGCAGCGAGCCGGCTCCGGCGCAAGCCGCGCCGGTCAAGACCAGCTTCGAGAATCTGGAGGACGAGATGGCCTCGCTGCTCGGACGTCCGAAGTCGTCTCAGTGAGATCGCTGCTTCCCCCGCGTAGAGTTGTCTTCATCGCTGTTCTGACTGCCGCCGGTTTACTGGCGGGACGTGCTGCTGCGCAGGACATCAGCATCAATCTCGGCGCCGGCGGTGGCGGCGTCACCGAACGCGCGGTCCAACTGATCGCGCTGCTCACGGTGCTGTCGATCGCGCCGTCGATCCTGATCATGATGACGTCGTTCACGCGCATCGTGGTCGTGCTGTCGCTGCTACGCACGGCGATGGGCACTGCGACCGCCCCGCCCAACTCGGTCATCATCGCGCTCGCGATGTTCCTGACCGCGTTCGTGATGGGGCCGGTGTTGCAGAAATCCTATGAGGACGGCATCCGGCCGCTGGTCGAGAACCAGATCGGCGTCGAGGACGCGCTGCAGCGCGCCTCGGTGCCGCTGCGCGGCTTCATGCAGAAGAACGTGCGTGAGAAGGACCTGAAGCTGTTCATGGACCTCTCGGGCGAGCCGCCGCCGGCGACGCCCGACGACCTGTCGCTGCGCATCCTGGTGCCGGCCTTCATGATCTCCGAGCTCAAGCGCGCCTTCGAGATCGGTTTCCTGCTGTTCCTGCCGTTCCTGATCATCGACCTCGTGGTCGCCTCGGTCTTGATGTCGATGGGCATGATGATGCTGCCGCCGGTCGTGGTGTCGCTGCCGTTCAAGCTGATCTTCTTCGTGCTGGTCGACGGCTGGTCGCTGGTCGCCGGCAGCCTGGTGCAGAGCTACGGCGGGTAGGTTTCACCTGTCATGATGAGCGAGAGGCAGTAGGCTCGTGTCTCCCATTGACGCGTACCCTCGATCAGTTCGCCCGGATTGGGCTTGCGACGGGGCGCGATGTGGAGGAGCCGCGCAACTCGATGCGAGCTCGCTGTATGATGTGCCAGCCACCGCTCAAACCAAGCGCGGCCATGATCGCCGCCACAATGAGATCCGGCCACGCCGTGCCGGTGCCGAACACACCGGCTGCGGCCGCGAGCACGGCGATGTTGCCGAGTGCATCGTTCCGGGAGCAGATCCAGACTGACCTCATATTCGCGTCGCCGACGCGGAAACGGTAGAGCATGACGGCCACGCCTGCATTGGCGACAAGAGCGAGCATGCCGACGACCCCCATCGTCCTCGCCTCCGGGAGGGTGCCTGCAATTGCGTGCCAGACAGTGGAGGCAAGGACAAGGACGCCAAGCAGGACGAGCGACCAGCCCTTCAGAAGGGCGGCGCGTGCTCGCCAGGTCAACGCGAGTCCCGCCACTCCGAGGCTGATCGCATAGTTGGCCGTATCACCGAGGAAGTCGATTGCGTCCGCCTGCAGCGAGGCCGACCCGGCCGCCACGCCTGCTGCGATCTCGGCCAAAAACATGGCTCCATTGATGACCAACGCAATCCAGAGCGCACGACGCCAGCGGGGGCTGTCCAGTTCCCTCGGAGGGGAAGACGAACAGCAGTCATCATGACAACCAGCCATATCGTCGCCTCTTACAAGATGATGCGACGTCATATATGGACCCTGTAGCCACTACAGGGTCAAGCCATGTCGCGACTGACCATCGGAGACCTCGCGAAGCGGACCGGCACCAAGGTGGAGACGATCCGGTACTATGAGCGGATCGGTCTGCTACCGGTTCCGCCGAGAACCGAGGGGAACTACCGCGCCTATGATAACCGCCAGCTCGGGCGACTGAGCTTCATTCGGCGTGCCCGCGATTTGGGCTTCTCCATCGAGCAGGTCCGTGACCTGCTGGACCTTGCCGATCAGCGAGACCGCTCATGCGAAGCGGTCGACGTCATCGCGGGCCAACACCTCGCAGAGATCGAACGCAAGATCGCGGACCTCGTGGCGCTGCGTGACGAGCTTGCCGATGTCATAGGGCGCTGCAAGCACGGCACCGTTGCCGACTGCCGCATCATCGAAGCGCTTGCGCCGCACGGTTCTGACTGAACGAGCGCGACAATTGCCGATCTGCTGGCTTCGCAAAGCAGTCTCGAACTTTCGTCTTGGCGCGCTTCGGACGGATTCAGAATCGCTCACCCCGCGACGTCGTACTGCTTGCTCAGCTCGTCGCCGATCTTCACCAGCATCGACACGCTCTCCGGATAGCCGGTGCGCGTCGCCGTGCCGGGATCGGCCTTGGCGCAGAGCTCCATTTGGTGCCCCAGCGGAGCACCGAGATCGCCATGCCGTCGGGACAACCGACCCGCGCCTTCAGCTCCGCCTTGGCCATCGCGATGAGCTCGGCTTCGGTCTTGGTCGGCTTCGTCATGTCGCCAGGTCCTCCTGGCTACACGCCTTGACGCACGACGTCATCGACCCGCGATCGCCTGCTTGACGCCCTGGATGCGCGGCAAGGCGCCGGTCGCCTCCGACGGGGCCTTCGCAGCATCCTTGCCGCCGTCCGGTCCTTTGCCGGTGGCATCCGGGAAGCGCGCCCGCATGTCGCGCAGGAAGCCGTCGAGCGTATCGACGCTCGACGCCATCTTCGCGATCTGCGCGAATTCGGCGCTGGAGCCGCTCGCCGGCTTGCTGGCGACGTCGAATGCGATCTTGTCGGCTTCGCCGGTCATCAGCGGCGCATATTTCTCGCGGAAGCGGGCGAGGCCGATGGCGTCGTCGGCGAGCGCATAGCCGACCACGGCGCGCAGGATGTCGCCGCGCTCCGCCGGATTGAGCGGGCGGAAATCGCGCCAGCGATCGCCGTAATAGAGCTCGATCTGCTCGGACGCCTCGCGCCAGCGCCGCGACGCCCAGTAGATGTCGGAGCGCAGCCGGATCGCCTCGCGGCCGCCGATGTTGCTGATGATGTCCAGTCCGAGGTCGTAACGCCCGATGTCGCTGTTGGCGCGGGCTTCCAGCAGCAGCCGCTGCTGGCGCAGCTCGCCCGCGAGATCGGCGATGCGCGTGGTGCGCAGCGCCTCAATGGCGCGTTCAGGCTTGCGGTTGGTGAGATAGACCATGGCGAGACGCGCGGCGACCTGGGCGCGCGCCGCGCCTTCGAGGCGGTGGTCGACCTGGTATTGCAGAAGCTCGGCGGCCTGATCGAGCAGATCGATGCCGACCAAGCGGTCGGCGAGCTTGCGGATCATCTCGTCGCCGCGGCGGCCGATCGGCGTCAGCTCGCGAAACCCGTAGAAGATGCTGAGCGCATCGACCGGCGGCAGCTCGTCGGCCTTGCCGTTCAAGAACAACTGCGAGAACAGGCGGGAGGCTGCATCCTGGGCCTGCCGCGCCAAATCGGAGTTGGGCATCAGGCGGGTGGCCTGACGCGCGGCCTCGAGCGAGTCCGCATAGCGCCCCGCCTCCTCGTAGAGCTGCGCCATCATCTGCAACGTCTGCACCTCGATGGCGTCGCCGCGCCAGATCGCCTGCAAGGTCTCCAGCTCCTTCAGCGCGTCCGGCGGCTTGATCTCGCCGCGCTTCTGCAGAAGCTTGATCTCCAGCAGCTTGGCCTCCGCGGCCGCAAGGCGGTCGTCGGAATTGACGGCGAAGCGATAGTCGTCGAGCGCATCCTTCTCCTGCGCCATCGCCTCGGCGAGCCGACCGCGCAGCACGGCGATGTCGGGCTTCATGTCCGCGGGCACGCCGATCACGTCGAGCTCGGCGCGCCGCTTGGCGGCGCCGGCGAAATCCTTGATCTCGAGCGCCGACTTCATCGCATCCGCGATCACGACGCGCTGCAGGTCGAGCGGCAGCGAGGCGATGGCGAACTCGACGTTCTTCAGCTTCTCGCGCGCGTCGGCAAACTTGCCCTGGCGGGCGAAGGCGAGGCCCTTCCACATCTGCGAATCGAAATTATTGCCGATCGACGGAGTGGCGAGATCCTTGAGTCCCTGGTCCGGCCGGCCCATCAGGATGCTCGCCACCGCGTGGATCATCAGCATGGCGGTCTCGTCGGTGCGCGGGTCGGCGTCGGAGATCATCAGATTGGTGACGCCGCGCGCTTCCGGATACATCGCTCGCGCCATGTAGAAGCGCGCCAGCGCCAGCCGCGTCTGCGCCCGCCGCTCCGGCTCGGCGTTCGCCGCGGCCTTGATCAGCAGATCCTCGCGCGGCACGAACGGCTGGGTCTGGTTCTGCTGCCATTCGTCGATGTCGAACATCGGCCGTACGGCGGTCGGCGCCCGCTCCGGCGAGAAGCCGATCGACGACAGGGTCAGCCCGCCCGGCCGGCCGAGGATCACCTTGTCGGGCGCGATCTCGACGGCGACGTCATCCGAATTCGGACGCACCGCGATGCCGTGGATCGAATCGAGCAGCGACAGGTCGACGAAATCCTGGCGCTTGATGAAGCCGCGGATCGGCGGCGGCGCCGTCACGACCAGCAGCGTGTCGCCGGCATCCGGGTCGGTCAGCCGGTGCAGCATGCCGGCTCCGGGATTGGCGAGCGGCACCATGACATTGGCGAGCGCGGGATCGGTGACGTTGCGCATCACCATCAGCGGCTGCTGATTGGTCAGGCCCTTGTCGGCGAATGACAGGGTCCAGCTGCGCCCGCCATCGTCGCTGCCGAGCGAATGCATCTGCGGGCGGTTGAGGCGGATCCGGATCGCCTGCCCCTTGTCGAGCGGCGTCCTGTTGACCTCGCCGATGATCGCGCCGCCCTTGGCGCGGATGGGCTCGACGTCGACGGGCTTGGTCGAATCGAACACCATCCATACCGTGTCGCCGCGGCGGAACAGCGCCGCCGGCGTGACCTGGCCGAAGCCGAAGGTGAGCCGCAGGCCCTCACTGTCGCGCAGGGCCTCCAGGGTGGCGGCTCCATTAGCTGCCTTCTCGGCCGGCTTGGTTTCGGCGGCCTTGGTTTCGGCAGACTTGATCTCGGCAGACTTGGTCTCGATAGGCTTGGCGGCTTCGGCTTTGCCCGCCTCCGACTTCATCGCCTCGGACTTCGCTGGCTCGGATTTGGCTGCTTCGGATTTGACAGCTTCAGGCGCAGCAGCTTCAGGCTTGGGGGCCTCGGGCGCGGCTTCGGCCTTCGCGGCGGCCGGCGCGGCAGCAGCCGCTGCCGACGGCGCAGGCTCGGCTGCGAGCTCGGTGGCTGGCGCCGCGACCGCAGGCTTGGTCTCCGTCTTCATCTCCTTGGCGATGGTGTCGGAGGTCGGCGGCACGATCTCGGGCTGCGCAGCCTGCTTCGGCTTGTCGCCATTGGGTTTGCTGCCGTTGGGCTTCTCGGCCGCGGCCGCCTTGGCGCCCGGCAGCGTGTCCGAGGAGACTGCGGAGACCTTCTTGTCCGGCTGCTGATAGGCGACGTCGATGTTGTAGTTCTTCTCCTCGCGGAAGGCGCGAACGTCGACCTCGCCGACCAGGCCGAGCTCGACGACGGTCCTGCTGCCGTCGATGCGCTGGTTGATCGCGGCGACGTTCGGCGGCGCGACGAGCTTGGCGTCGGCGAGATCGAAGGACAGCGGCGCGGTGAAGAACAGCGACAGCTTCTGGTCGTTGAGCACCGAGGAGATGCCGACACCGTCGGGGATCTCGAATACGAAGCGCACGAAGGTCGGCTGCACCAGCGCGCGCACGCGGATCGGCGGCCGCTTCTTCGATTCCGCCTCGGCGCGCTGCAGCCGCAGCGCCCGTTCGGCGGCGCGCGCTCGCTCGGCGAGCTCGCGCACGACCTCGGCCGGCAGCGGCGGCGGCGGGCCGGTCCAGCTGTCGGGCAACAGATCGATGAAGACGCGTTCGCCCGCAGTCATGGTGTTGACGCGGACCTTGCGCGACAGCGACAACCGCAGCGCCGAGCCGTCGGGGTCGCCGCGGGCCGACGAGATGTAGTCGGGCGCCGCGTCCACCCAGCGGTCGATCGGAACGGCGGCGGCGCGATCGAACCTGATCAGCAGAATCGAGCCGGCGGTGGTGACGTCGGCGTTGATGTCCTCGGAGAATTTCAGCACCAGCCGCGCATAGCCGTCCTGAGCCGACAGGCTCGCCTCGCCCGGCACCGGCGCAGCGCCTGCCGCGACCGTGGACAGCACCAGGCCGATGACGATGGCCGACAGCAGCGCAAGGCCAGTGCGCGCCCGTGCGCGGGCCTTCGACCGCAATCCAATGGGAGTCGTGCGCGCCATGGTCACAAGCTTCCGGTTCGACATCCGCAACTTGACGGATACGCCTGCCCCGCCACGCCGGAAATCTAGGTGTCGGCGTTTAAGGGCGCATTAAACATGCGGCTCAATTGCTCTTCACGGGCACGATCTTGCCCTCGATCTTCGGCAGCTCGGCGCTGGTCTCGGGCCTGTCGGCGCCGGCCCGGCGCGCCAGCTCGACGGTGAGCCGTTCGGCCGCCTCCGGCGTCATCAGTCCGAGAATGTCGGACATCTTGCGTGGCGCGATCTGCGAGGCGATCTCGATCAGCACCGACATGTCGAGCCGGTCGAACACCTTGGCGGCATCCTTCGGCTTCATGCCCTCGTACATCGTGACGATGCTCTTGAAGCGGGCGTTGTCGGCCTCGGTCTTGGCGGCCTGCGCGCCGGAGATGCGGCCCTCGATCGCCTTCATCTCCTCCGTCTTGGATTGGATGCGCTGCTCGGCGGCGCGCAACAGGCTCTCGCGAATGTCGATCTCTCTCGCGCGCGCGTCGAGCTCCTGGCGACGCGACTGCAGCCGCTCGAGGATCGCCTTCTCCGCCGGCGACACCTGCTGCTGGTTCTCCTCGGGCTTGATCACCACGCCCTCGGGCTTGGTGTCCGGAGCGGCGGGCTTGGGCGCCTCCTCCTTCTTCTCCTTCGGTGCGCCGTGCGTGGAGCCGGTGACGATGTCATTGTCCTCGCGGCCCGGATAGCCCAGGTTCTCCTGGGCCCAGGACCGCTTGGTCGGGTGAGGGTCATAGTCGAAAACGTAGCCGCCATCGATCACGAGGCCGGCCACCTTCAGGACCGCAAGACAGGCCACCGCGATCAGGACGACGGGAATGACGCGGATGTTACGAAACGCATTCATGCGGCAAGGCCACCAGTCCTTCGACGTTCGGAGAATGCCTGGGCCGCGGCGGCAACCGCCTTGGCACCGGAGACGCGCACCGGCTCGGTCGTGATCGCCGGCACCGGCGCAGGCGCCGGCTCGGGCGCGGCTTCAGGCGAGGTGATGGGTCGCGCGGCGCTGGCGATGCGCGACAGCCGGCGCACCACGCCGTCGCTCTCGGCGAGCTGCTTGCGCAACTGGTCGGACATCTGCGTCGCGGCGGCGAGCTGATTGCCGAGATTGTCGTTGACGTCGCGCACGGCGAGCTTGAGGCCGCCGATCGCCCGCTCGGCGATCTCGGTCGCGGTGATCAGCTCCGCGATCACGGCTTTGAGCGAATGCTCATCCGCCTTCAGCCGCTTCAGCCTGGAATTCAGCAGCATGCAATAGCCGATGGTCAGCACCAAAAGGACCGCCACCAGGCTTTCGATGATCAATCCGAGGGAGTGGTTCATTGGGCCTCCATCAACTTGTTCTGGCCTTCGGAGCCTTCGAACATCGCAAGCGTCGTATTCGGCTTGCGCAAATTCTTGGTGACACGGATCGCGACGCGGTCGCCGACCCGGCCCATCCGCCCCTCCGTCAGCATGGTGCTGCCGCAGCGCACCGCGACCAGCGCATCGGGACGGATGTCGAGCGGCAGGGTGTCGCCAACCTTCAGCTTCATCAGTTGCTTCAGCGGCACGTCGGCCTCGTAGAGCACGGCGTCGACGGCGATCTCGGCCTTGGTGATCTCGGTGGCGAAGTGGCCTTCCCAGACGGGATCGCGGCCGAACTTCTCACCCATGAACATCTGCAACAGCACGGGCCGGATCGGCTCGATCGTCGCGTAGGGCAGCAGCAGCTCGATGTTGCCGCCGCGGTCTTCCATGTCGATCCGCAGCTTCACCAGGATCGCGGCGTTGGCGGGCCGGCTGATCGCGGCGAAACGCGGATTGGTCTCGAGCCGGTCGATGGTGAAGCGCACCGGCGACAGCGGCCGGAACGCCTGCTCGGCGTCGCTCAGCACCACCTCGATCAGGCGCTTGACCAGGTTGGTCTCGATCGTCGTGTAGGGGCGGCCCTCGACGCGGAGCTGGGTGTTGCCGCGGCGGCCCCCAAGCAGCACGTCGATGATCGAATAGATCAGGGTCGAGTCGACGGTGGCGAGCCCGAAATTCTCCCACTCCTCCGCCTTGAACACGCTGAGCACGGCGGGCAGCGGGATCGAGTTCATGTAGTCGCCGAAGCGCACCGAGGTGATGCGGTCGAGCGAGACTTCGACGTTGTCGGAGGTGAAGTTGCGCAAGGAGGTCGTCATCAGCCGCACCAGGCGGTCGAAGACGATTTCGAGCATCGGCAGACGCTCGTAGGAAACCATCGCCGAATCGATGATGGCGCGAATGCCGGAATGGTCGTCGAGGCTGACCTCGCCGGCGGTGAAGCCGAGGAGATTGTCGATCTCCTCCTGCGACAGCACCCGCTCGCCGCCGTTCTTGGTGGCGCCGAAATCGCGGCTGCCGTCCTCGACCATCGCGGCCCATTGCAGGGCCATCGATTCGGTGAGTTCATTGGCTGCTGCGGCTTCCGCGGCCTCTGTGGGATCCTCCGAGTCGAGCGAGGCTTCCCATTGCGCGGCTATCGCATCTTGGTCGACTTGATCGTTGCCCGCCATGATCGTTGAGCTTCTTTGCCTTACTGGACCACGATTTCCTTGAACAACACCGCGTTGACCTGGTTCGGCGCCAGCGCGACGTTGACCCGCTTGGTGAGCTCCTCCTTGAGCCTGAACAGGCCCGCCGAGCCGTTGAGGTCGCTCGGCCGGAGCTCACGCAGATAGGTCTGGAAGATGTCGGTGACGCGCGGCAGCGTCGGCTTGATCGTCTCGACCTGCTTCTCCTCCTTCACCTCCAACACGATCTTCACTTTCAGATATTGGACACGGTCGCCGGGATTGCCGACCAGGTTGACGAGAAGGTCCGGCACCTCGACGAAGGCCGGCGGCTTCGGCGGCGCCGCCGCCTCGGCGTGATGCTCATCATTCTTGTGGCTGAAGAAGAAGAAATAGGCCGCACCACCGACGCCGAGCAGCGCCAGCGCGCCGACGACCATGATGATCAGCTTGAGCTTGCTCTTCGGCGAGCCTGCTTGCTCCTCGCCTTCGCCTGCTCCGGCGTCGTTCTCGGCCATGGCTTTCGGATCCTTCCGGAAAATCGAGCCGATGCCGCCAGAAAGCTTAATGACGCGAAACCAACGCTCCCAGCGCATCTGCGCTTTGTTGAGGGAACGCTACGGTAACAATGGTTAACGGAAGCTTTCTTTTGCCAAGGCGGTGGGAAAAACTTGCCGGGCAATTATGGTTAGCGAGACGTTATTGCCGGGCGTTCTGAACCCGGGCTTAAATCCAAATCGTTGATTTATCGATAGATTCAGATTTGGCACGGCTTTCGCTGTACCCCTTGCGAACCCGCCGGCTTGGGAGAGCTGAACGGTTCGTTGAAGACCCGGTCGAGACCGCCTTGGGAGAGGTGCCGCGAACGGGATTCGTTAAGAGGGGAGATCCGACCGGTGGAGAATGCGCTTCTCATCGGATTGTCGCGGCAGATGGTGCTGGAGCGGCAGCTCGACGTCGTTGCCAACAACGTCGCCAACGTCAACACCAACGGCTTCAAGGCCGATCAGCAGCTGTTCGAGGAGTATCTCTCCTCCGGCGCGCATGAAGACAATTTTCCGGGCGCCGCCCGCAGGGTGTCCTATGTCCAGGACCGCGGCACCTATCGCGACTTCTCGCAGGGCTCGATGCAGCGCACCGGCAACGCGCTCGACGTCGCCGTCACGGGCGACGGCTTCCTGACGGTGCAGACCGCGGCCGGCGAGCGCTACACCCGCGACGGCAACCTGCACATGAACAATCTCGGCCAGCTCGTCACCTCCGCCGGTGACCTGGTGCTCGGCACCGGCGGTCCGATCGTGTTTCAGCCGACCGACCACGACATCAACATCTCGCCCGACGGCACCGTGACGGTGGTCGAGGGCGTCAACCGCACCGACTCGATCCGCGGCAAGCTGCGCATCGTCAACTTCGCCGACCCGCAGGCCGCGCAGAAGCAGGGCAACAACCTCTACGCCGCCGCCGGTGGCGCCACCCCGCAGCAGGACACCAAGTCGACCATCCAGCAGGGCTACATCGAGAAGTCGAACGTCAGCGCGGTCGGCGAGATGAGCAAGATGGTCGAAGTGATGCGCGCCTACACCCAGGTCGCCAACATGCTGCAGGTCCAGAGCGACCTGCGCAAGAACGCGATCGAGAAACTCGCCGACGTTCCGGCCTGACAGATCTTGAAGGAGACGTGACATGCAGGCGCTTCACACCGCTGCGACCGGAATGGCGGCACAGGAACTCAACGTTCAGGTGATCTCCAACAACATCGCCAACCTCCGCACCACCGGCTTCAAGAAGCAGACGGTGGCGTTCCAGGACCTGATCTACGAGCACATGCGCCGCGTCGGCGCGCAGTCGTCGGACCAGGGCACGATCCTCCCCGTCGGCATCGACATCGGCGGCGGCGTCAAGACCGTCGGCACGCCGCGCTCGATGACGCAAGGCACGCTGTCGCAGACCGGCAACGATCTCGACCTCGCGATCTCGGGCGAGGGCTTCTTCAAGATCCTGATGCCCGACGGCACCTTCCAATACACCCGCGACGGCACCTTCCAGATGGACAATCAGGGCCGCATCGTCACCGCGCAGGGCAACCCGGTGCAGCCGACGATCACGATCCCGCAGAACGCCTCGGGCATCACCGTCAACGCGCAGGGCCAGGTCTCGGTGACGCTGCCGGGCTCGACCACCTCGAACATCATCGGCCAGCTCCAGGTCACGCGTTTCATCAACAAGGCCGGCCTGCAGCCGGTCGGCAACAACCAGTTCACCGACACGCCGTCGTCAGGCGCACCGCAGGACGGCGTCGCCAACCAGGATGGCCTCGGCAGCATCACCCAGGGCAGCCTGGAGCAGGCCAACGTCGATGTCGTCAGCGAGATGAGCGAGCTGATCGCCGCCCAGCGCGCCTATGAGATGAACGCCAAGGTCATTTCGGCCGCCGACCAGATGCTGCAATCGACCACTGCGCTGTTCCGCTGAGGTTCGAAGGGAGATCGCCATCATGACCCGCACCGTCCGTCCCTTCCTGCTCGCAGCCGCCCTGCTCGCCTCGACCGCGCTGTCGGCGCTGGCCGGCGAGGCCGACGACCAGATCAAGGCGCCCGTGCTGCGCTCCACCGTCAACGTCACCGGCGACATCGTGCGCGTCGGCGACCTGATCGACAATGCGGGCGTCGCGGCCAATATCGCCGTCTACCGCGCGCCCGATCTCGGCACGACCGGCGTGCTGCCGGCCGCGCAGGTGATCGCGACCCTGCGCACCCACCAGGTCATCGGCGTCGAGGTCCGCGACATCAAGGAGGTTGCGGTCACGCGGCTGGCCCGCGCCATCGACGCCAAGGAGATCAGCACGGCAGTGGCCCAGGCGCTCGATCACCGCAACGGACTTGGCGATGCCGCGAACCTCAGCATCAGCTTCGACCAGCCGGTGCAGGATCTCAAATTCGAGGCCTCGACGTCAGGCACGCTGGCGCCGACCAGCGCCCGCTTCGACCCCCGCAGCGGCCGCTTCGACATCACCTTCGAGCTCGGCCATGCCAATGGCGCGAGCCCGACCAAGCTGCGCTACACCGGCACGGCGATCGAGACCGTCGAGGCCGTGGTGCTGACCCGCAACATCGATCGCAACGAGACGATCCGCTCAGGCGACCTGCAGACCGAGCGGCGGCCGCGCGCCGAGCTCGGCGGCGGCGAGCCTGCCTCGCGCGAGCTCGCAGTGGGCATGCAGATGCGCCGCGCGGTGCGCGCGGGCCAGGCGCTGAAGACCACCGACCTCGCCAAGCCCGACCTCGTGCAGCGCGACCAGGCGGTCACGCTGATCTACCAGACCGCCGGCATCTATCTCACCACGCGCGGCAAGGCGCTGGAGTCGGGCACCGAAGGCGACGTCGTCAGCGTGCTCAATCTGCAGTCCAAGCGCACCGTGACCGGCCGCGTCTCGGGTCGCGGCCAGGTCTCTGTCGACATCGCCGTCGCCAAGCCGGCGCAGACCTCCGAAGCCGACATCGCCGCGCCCGTCGCCGTCGCCAGCCGCCTTCCCACCTCCGCCACCCCGAAAGCCGAGTAAGTTTCATGTCGAAGTTCAAGTTTGATGATCGGGGCGCCTCGAGCCTGCGCCGGGTTGCGCTGGTCTCGGTCTCCTTCGCAGTGCTGTCGATCGCCGGCGGATGCTCCTCGATCGACCGGCTGTCGCAGATCGGCGAGCGGCCGAAGCTGACGGAGATCGACAACCCGACCACGCAGCCGGGCTACAAGCCGGTGCAGATGCCGATGCCCAAGCCCGAGACGGTGTCCTACGCGCCGAACTCGCTGTGGCGTAACGGCTCGCGCGCCTTCTTCAAGGACCAGCGCGCCCGTCAGGTCGGCGACCTCCTGACCGTCACGGTCAGCATCTCCGACAAGGCCAATTTCGCCAACGAGACCCAGCGCAGCCGCACCAACAAGGAGGATTCGGGCATCACCGACTTCATCGGCGCGAAGACGCTCGGCGTGCAGGCGCAGAAGGTGCTGCCCGGCCGCATCCTGACCGCCGACGGCACCTCGTCGTCCGACGGCAAGGGCACCATCCAGCGCTCGGAATCCCTGACCACCAGCGTCGCCGCGGTGGTGACGCAGGTGCTGCCGAACGGCAACCTCGTCGTCGAAGGCAAGCAGGAGATCCGGGTCAACTACGAGATCCGCGAGCTGATCGTGGCCGGCATCGTGCGGCCCGAGGACATCCAGAGCGACAACACCATCGACTCCACCAAGATCGCCCAGGCCCGTATCTCCTACGGCGGCCGCGGCCAGATCTCCGACGTCCAGCAGCCACGCTACGGCCAGCAGGTGATGGACATCCTGCTGCCGTTCTGAGGCGAAGATCACATGGAAAGGCCGGGCGGATCCAACCACGCCCGGTCGCCGCGAAAGCTCCGACCTGAATGTCTTGGGTCGGCAATCGGACAAGGATGAAGATACACGATGAAAATCCCTCCCCGGAGGGTCAGACAAGGACTTGGCCGAGCGCGACACTGGTCATGAGATGATCCGCAGCCGCCGCCCTTCTCTGAAAGCGAGCTCCCACATTGCCCAATGCGAACCTAGGCGCAGCGGGCGATGTATACGCGGCCTCCGGTAGCTCCCCTGCCGGAGGCCGTGTTCGTTTACTTGCCTAGACAAGTGTCGTTCACTTGGCGATCAACTGAGAGCCTGCTCAGCATTTTCCCTGTTGCAGAACGTACCAAAAATGGTACATTTCAATGAAACGGCTACCGGCGTTCTTCTACGCGCTGCCATCCGGCCGCGAACCCGTCCGGGACTGGCTCAAGGAATTGCCTGCCGAGGATCGTCGGATCCTCGGCGAGGATATCAAGGACGTCGAGTTTGCTTGGCCGATCGGGCTTCCTCTGTGTCGGCCATTGAGTCATGGACTGTGGGAGGTTCGCAGCAGCCTCACGCAGGGCCGGATCGCCCGTGTGATCTTTTGCTTGCGAGACGGCCGGATGATCCTGCTCCATGCCTTCATCAAGAAGAGTCAGAAGACTCCGGCATCCGATATCGAATTGGCCGTCAAACGCATGAGAGACATTTCGTGATGCGCGCACCTAAGACTGCCGGCAAGGTCGGCTCTGCCTTCGACGACTTTCTGAAGGAGGACGGTCTCTACGAGACCGTGACGGCGCGCGCGATCAAGCGCGTGCTGGTACGGCAGCTCGAGGAGCTAATGAAGCGCGAGGCGATCTCCAAGACCGAGCTGGCGGCCCGCATGGAGACCAGCCGCGCCCAGCTCGACCGGCTGCTCGATCCCGACAATGAATCCGTCACGCTCGGCACGCTGGCGCGCGCCGCCAGAGCCGTAGGCCGTCATCTGCGCATGGAGCTCGTCTAGCTGGAGCGGAGCAACGCCCCGCTCAGAGATCGGCAGGTCTTCCTCGACGCGGGATCACATGAACGTCGCCTCGACCACACCGAGGCCGTCCAGCTCCATCCGCACCCGGTCGCCCGCGCTCAGCCATATCGTCTTGACCAGGCTGCCGGTCAGGACGAGCTGTCCGGCCTCGAGCCCGTCACCACCGGCGGCGAGATGATTGGCAAGCCAGGCCAGCGCGTGGACCGGATGTCCCAGCACATCCGCACCGGTGCCCTCGCCGACCAGGGTGCCGTTGACGATGGCACGGCCCTGCACCGCGGCCAAGTCCGCTACGGCAGCGCGCGGGAGCGCCGGGCCGAGGACGCAGCCGGCAGCAAAGAAATCGTCGGCGACGAGCGTCGGCGCCCCCAGCGTCTGCCATTGCACATAACGGTCGTCGACGATCTCGATCGCCGCATGACAGTCGCCGATCGCCTCGACGACACGATCCATGGTGAACGGCGCGTCCAACGGCAGCAGGTCGTGCTTGATCCGCACGGCGATCTCGCATTCGACGCCCACGCGGACGAAGTCGGCCGTGCGCAATCCGACCCCCGTCTGGTGAACGCCGCGCGCGAACACCCCGCCGGAGCAGGGATGCGGAATGCCAAGATAGTCCTGCATCACCTTGCTGGTGCAGCCGATCTTGTAGCCGGCGAAGTCACCGGCCTGTTCGGCGAGCAGCCAATGGACTTCACGCTGGATCTCGTAACCGGCAGCTTCATCCTTCGGCTGAAGCTGCGGCGGCAGAGCGCCCAAGGGCGCCCGCCGCTTGCGGGCATCTACAATCAGTTGCGCAGCGGCAAGGATCTCGTCTGCTCCCATGGCCCTTCAACTCCCCTGGCCCGCGGCCCGAACCGGCATCGCAGGATTTATGGTGAACGGATTGTTTATTAACGAGATTTTGGCTCCCATCTCAGCTTCATCAACAATTTGAGACGGCGCGGCCGCGGGCGCAAGCAGCACTTTCAACCGACCAGCCGCCCGTAACCAGTACCTCGCTCATCGGAATTGCCGTCTCTGCGCCGATACCCCGGACGCGGGTATGGCAGAGCGCGATGGCGAGGCCATGTGAGGCCATGTCAGGACCAGCCGAGCGGCGCTTCGCGCGCTGACGCTCAACTCGCCTCGCCCGTTGCGGCCATCGAGCTCTCGTCACGTGTCGTGAGCCAGGGCAGCTCGAACTGGCAGGTCAGCCCGCTCTCGGCAAATGTGCGCTGCAGATGCCTGACCGTGCGGGTCAGCAGCCGGCTGCCGAAGCCGACCACCGGAGGCTCACGCGCCGGCGGACCGCCGCTCTCCTGCCAACGGACATGCAGCGCGTCCTGGGCCAGCGACCAGCTGACATCGACGTGACCGTTGGGCGTGGTGAGCGCTCCATATTTGCTGGCGTTGCAGGCCATCTCGTGGATGACGAGAGCCAGCTGCGTCGTCAGCTCGACCGGGACCAGGATGGCGGGGCCGCTGGTGGCGAGTTGATCCGGTGTGCTGGCGAACGGCGCGACCTGACTCCTGATGAGGGCGGCGAGATCGGCGCCCTGCCAGTCGTTCTCGGCAAGGCTCGTGTGCGCCGTCGCCAGCGCATGCAGGCGTGACGTGAAATCGCGGACCTTGGCGTCGTGCCGCGGCAGCAGCTGATGCGCCAGCGATTGCACCACGGCGAGGCTGTTCTTGACGCGATGGGCGAGCTCATGCACGAGCAGCTCGCGCTTGCGGTCGGCTTCCTTCGCGGCCGTGACGTCGATGTTGACGCCGATCATGTACGGATCGCCGCCGCCCTCGCCGCCCAACATGCGGGCGCGCGCCTCGATCCACCGGATCGAGCCGTCGGGCAGCGCCACCCGCCACTCCGAATCGAGCTCGCCGGTGATCAGCGCCTGCTTGTTGTCCCGATCGGCACGCGCCTGGTCCTCGGAATGCACCAGCGCCAGCCAAGCGTCATAGGTCCCTGGGAACGTGCCCGGCGCGAGCCCATAGAGTTCTTCGATCTCGTCGGACCAGTGGCTGGCGCCGGATCTGCCGTCCCAGGTAAAGGTGCCAAGCCGTCCGTATTTCGCGGCGAGTTTGAGCTGCCCGGCCGTGCGCGACGCATCGTCCCTGGCTTGGGCGAGCATCCCGAAATTCTCCTGGATGACGCGCGCACTCTCCGCCTGCGCCTTTTCGGCCGCAGCCAGTCGGGCGTTGAGCGCCCGGACCTCCGGAGGATCGGAGGGCGCGGCCTCGCCTGGAATGGCGCTCTTGACGGCGATGCTTTCGAGCGGCCGGGCGATGCTTCGGCCGATGCCGGCCGCCAGCAGCAGCGCCAGGGCGCAGATCGTGGTCGCGGCGATGGTTGCGGTCTGGACCGTCGAGGAGATCGCCTGGGCGAAAGCCGCCTGCTTGATGCCGACGCCGACCGTCCACTCGCTCAGCTGGGGACGCGCATTGGCGTTGATGACACGATCGCCCTCGATCGACGGAAACTCCGCGATCCCCTCGGCCTTGGCAGTCGCCCGCCAGCCGGCCGACGCCGGCTGCCCGATCGTGGTGGCGTTCTTCGGAATGCGCGAGATGTAGCGGCCCTGGCCGTCCATGATGCCGACGAGCCAGTCGGCCGGCAGCTGCTGCTGGGCCAGCAGCCGGGTGTAGTTCGCGGCCGGCATGGCGATCGACAGGCAACGGAACGGCTTGCCATCCTTGAAGACGGGGACATCGACGGTCGCCACCCACGCGCCTGAATTGGGACCGGTGAAGATGTCGGAGATCGATGGCCTTCCTGACTGAAAAGCGCGCTCCTGCGAGTGCCGGCCTTCGGGCGTACGCTCGCCGAGCGGCTTGCCCGGCGTCGCCCCGGTGTTGAGCAGGATGCGGCCGCTCGCGTCCGACACGATGATCCAGCCTTCGCCGCTGACCGCACCGACGCGGCGCGCCTCCGCCTCGAAGTCGCTGAGATCGGCCGCGCTGAGTTCAGGAGACTTCGCCAGCACCTCGGCGAGCGCGATATAGCGCCGCAATTCGGCGTCGACAGCTCCGGAGATCGTCTGCGCGGCATAGGACAGGCCGTGCCGAATTGAGGCGTCGGCGGATTGCGCCATCGACACGATGACATAGGCAATCAGTCCGACGCAGGGCAGGAACAGAATGCCGGCCAGCAGAAGGAGGCGTCCCTTGATGCTCAGGGCGCCGTAGGAGCGCTGCATCGTCGCCAGCGCGCCTCTGGCTATGTCCGGCTCGCCCATGATTCCCCGCGGCGTTCCGAGATGGAACCGCAGTTAATTCAGCAGGCGCGAAAAAGTTCCTGACGTTCGGAAAACCAAAGGCGCTTGCGCTCGCTCCCGCACAGCCTGTGCGGATCGCACAAGCACCGTCTCAGCCGTCAACAGATACTGCGGCCGCACCCGGCAGGCGGCCGCAATCCCCGCTCGTTCAGGTCAGTGTCGCGACCTACTCGTCGCGATAGACCTTTTCACGCTTCTCGTGGCGTTCCTGCGCCTCCACCGACAGCGTCGCAATGGGCCGGGCCTCGAGCCGCTTCAGCGAAATCGGCTCACCGGTCTCCTCGCAATAGCCGTAGGTGTTGTCCTCGATGCGCTGGAGCGCCGCGTCGATCTTGGAGATCAGCTTGCGCTGGCGGTCACGGGCGCGAAGCTCGATCGCCCGGTCGGTCTCCGACGACGCGCGGTCGGCGAGGTCCGGATGGTTCACGTTCTCCTCCTGCAGAGCCTGCAGGGTGAGCTTCGATTCGCGCAGGATCTCCTCCTTCCATGCCAGCAGCTTGGCGCGGAAATAGTCGCGCTGGCGTTCGTTCATGAAAGGCTCTTTTTCGGAAGGTTTGTAGTTCTTCAACTTTTCCAAGGTCAGCCCATCTGTACGTGCTGGCGCCGGTCTCGGCACCGGCGGACGGAATACGCCCGTTCGCGGCCGCGTTATATAGCGGCCTCATGTGACAGACAATATTTCCATCGGCACGGGCGCCCCGCCGTTCGGGCCGTTGCACAGGCAAATTCGGCCGCAGCCGGCGGGACGCCGTGGACGGCCTCAATAACCGACCGTGAAACGGGCCCGCCGGTGCGCCGGACGCTCGATTTCGTCGGCCATCGCGACCGCGAAGTCCTCGAAGGTGATGAAACTCTTGCCGTCGGCATCGACCAGCAACTGGTCCGTTCCGAGCCGGAACTTGGCCGTCCGGGCACCGAAATCGATCATCGCCGAGGGCGACAGGAAGGTCCAGTCGAGCTCCTTCTCCTGGCGCAGACGATCGAGGAACGCGGCGCCCTTCTCCGCTTCGGCCTTGTAGGCGGCCGGAAAGCCGGGCGTCGTCACCAGCCGCACACCCGGCGCGACCTCGAGCGAGCCGGCGCCGCCGACCACGAGGTAACGCGATACGCCGGAGTCCTTGGCCGCCCCGATCAGGGTCTCGACATCGCTGGCCGAGAAATGGATCGCGCTGATCGCGACGTCATGGCCGGCCCAGAGTTTGGCCAGCGCGGCGCGGTCGTTGGCATCGCCCCGCACCGCCTTGACGTTGGCGTGACCGGCGATCTTCTCCGGGTTGCGGGCGATGCCGGTGACCTGGTGGCCGCGGCTGGCCAGCTCGGCGGTAATGCGGGACCCGGCACGGCCGGACGCGCCGGCGACGGCGATCTTCATGGGAAGCTCCTATGTTCGAGATCACGAGGTCGGATCCGAGATCTGGACGAAGCCGCCTCGGTATCCGATAGTGACTAGATAGCGGAACGAATGCTGGTGTTAAGAGCGCACTTTAAGATCACCTGGTCACGCCGGAGTAACCGATGAGAGCCGCGAACGTCTATTCGGCCGACTGCCCAACGCGACAGATCCTCGATCGCGTCGGCGACAAATGGGCCGTGCTGATCCTGATCCTGCTGCGCAACGAACCCTTGCGCTTCAATCAGTTGCGGCGGTCGATCGAAGGGATTTCGCAGAAGATGCTGTCCCAGGTGCTGAAGAGCCTGGAGCGCGACGGCCTGGTGCGGCGGCGCGCGATCGCGACCGTCCCGGTCACCGTCGAATATTCGATCACGCCGCTCGGGCTGACGCTCGCCGCCGCGGTCGATCCGCTGCGCGACTGGGCCGAGCGCCATCTCAAGGAGGTCACCGCCGCGCAGCGGCGCTACGACGCGCAACAGCCGTCGAAGGCGGCTTGAACGCGCGAAGCGTCTCAGCTCCGCCCGGCCTTGGCGAGCTCGACCTCGACGCGCAGCTCGATCTCGGAGAGGATCGCATCCAGTCCCGGGTCGCCCGAGGTCTGCTTCAGGTCGGCCGCGGCATCGCGCAGCCGCAGCGCCATCGCGGTGTCGAGCTTGCCGGACAGCAGCGTCAGCTTGAGATCATCGAGCACGTCGAGCGCGCGCTTGCCGCGCTGGACCGAGCGCTTGCGGCGCTCCGCCGGCTCCTCCTCGATACCCTGCAGCGCCAGCAGCGCATCGATGTTCGCCGTCTGCTTGGGCGCGAGCGTCGCGCGTGTGTCCTGCGTGGTGCCGACGTCAGGCAGCTTGAAGCCGCTGGACGAGGTCTTCCGCGTGGAGCTGGTCGACGAGCCCAGGGTCGTGCCGTTCGGTCCGTAGATGCGCATCGATGGCTCCCGCAAGCTTCGCGTGTCGAGCGGGAGATTGGCTCCGCCGTGGTTAACGGTGCGTAAACGGCCCGGCAAATTCTGCCGGGGCGGCAGCTTCGTTCCCCCGGAGTCCCCCTGGACCGCGACAAAGCTTCGAGTCGATTTCACACTCTTTCAATGAGTTAGCCCGGAGCATCGCCGTGGCACGACGCTCGCATAGTTAACGTCGATCATGCGGTCATGGGAGTGGCCGAGTGATCACTTGAAGAGTTCGAGGGGAGCATAGGATGCGACGCGTCCGAACCACGCGCCTGTTTCAGGTCGCCTGCGCCGCCGTGCTGGCGCTGGCATCTACCGTCATGTCTGCGAATGCGACCTCGCGGATCAAGGATCTCGCCAATATCGAGGGCGTGCGCCAGAACCAGTTGATCGGCTATGGCCTCGTGGTCGGCCTCAACGGCACCGGCGACACGCTGAACAACATCCCGTTCACCAAGCAGTCGCTGCAGGCGATGCTCGAGCGCATGGGCGTCAACATCCGCGGCGCCACCATCCGCACCGGCAACGTCGCCGCTGTCATGGTCACCGGCAACCTGCCGCCATTCGCGACGCAAGGCACGCGCATGGACGTCACGGTGTCCGCGCTCGGCGACGCCAAGAACCTGCAGGGCGGCACCCTGCTCGTCACCCCCCTGCTCGGCGCCGACGGCAACGTCTATGCGGTGGCGCAGGGCTCGCTCGCGATCTCCGGCTTCCAGGCCGAGGGCGAGGCCGCCAAGATCGTGCGCGGCGTGCCGACGGTCGGCCGCATCGCCAATGGCGCCATCATCGAGCGCGAGATCGAGTTCGCGCTGAACCGGCTGCCGAACGTGCGGCTGGCGCTGCGCAACGCCGACTTCACCACCGCAAAGCGCATCGCCGCCGCCATCAACGATTTCCTCGGCGTCAAGACCGCCGAGCCGATCGACCCTTCGACGGTGCAGCTCAGCGTTCCCGCCGAGTTCAAGGGCAACGTCGTCGCCTTCCTGACCGAGATCGAGCAGTTGCAGGTCGATCCTGATCTCGCCGCCAAGATCGTCATCGACGAGCGCTCCGGCATCATCGTGATGGGCCGCGACGTGCGCGTGGCGACCGTCGCCGTGGCGCAAGGCAACCTCACCGTCACGATCTCCGAAAGTCCGCAGGTCAGCCAGCCCAATCCACTGTCGCGCGGCCGCACCGTGGTCACACCGCGCACCAGCGTCGGTGTCACCGAGGAAGGCAAGAAGTTCGCGGTCGTCAAGGACGGCGTGTCCTTGCAGCAGCTGGTCGACGGCCTCAACGGCCTCGGAATCGGTCCCCGCGACCTGATCAGCATTCTGCAGGCCATCAAGGCGGCGGGTGCGATCGAAGCCGACATCGAGGTGATGTGATGGCGACGTCCTTCATCGACTCCTATCATGGCCGCGTCGCTCTCAACATGCCGACGGCCGCGGCCGTCACCGCGCCGCGCACCGATCTCGATCTCGCCGAGGCCCTGACCAAGGTCTCGCCCAAGGCGCAGGCCAGGGCCAAGGCGACGGCGACCGACTTCGAAGCAATGTTCCTCAACAGCATGTTTTCGCAGATGACCAGCGGCGTGAAGGGCGAAGGGCCGTTCGGCGACACGCCCGGCACCGGCGTCTGGCGCTCGATGCTGACGGAGCAATATTCCAAGAACTTCGCCAAGGCCGGCGGCGTCGGCATCTCCAACGACGTCTTCCGCACTCTCATCCTGCAACAGGCCGGCAGCAGCTCCGGCGCCAACGGCAAAGCGTAGATGTTCGCGTGACAAGCGCGTGGGCGGCAAACGCTCACGCCGAAGGGAGTTATGAAATGACCGCACAGGGCCAAGCGAAGAAGACGACCTACGCCGCCGCCACCAGCGCCGCAGAGGCACGCGCGCTCGCCGACGAGATGGTGAGCGTCATGAGCGAGCTGATCGCGGTCATCGAGCAGGAGACCGAGCTGGTCCGCGCCGGCAAGCTGCGCGAAGGCATGGCGTTCGGCCCGAAGAAGACCGAGCTGTCCCGCCACTACGTCACGACCGTGGGCTGCCTCAAGGCGAGCCAGGATTTCATGAAGCAGACCGTGCCGGAGCTGCTCGCCACCCTGCACCGTCACCACGACACCTTCCGCGCCCTGCTGCAGGTGAACCTGACCGTGCTGGCGACTGCGCACGCGATCTCGGAAAAGATCGTGCGCGGCGTCAATGCCGAGGTTCAGCGCAAGAACATCCCCAGCACGTATACCGCCGGCGGCCGCCGCGCCGCCCCGGGCGCGCGGCACCTCACCCCGCTCGCCGTCAGCCGGACGCTCTGAGCCTCACCACCGGCACCCCCCACTGCATTGCAGCGCCGCGCCGCCTCGAGGGCCGCGCGGCCGTCGCCGTTTAACGCTCGGATAAGCTTAAAAGGCCCTGGCGAATCACAACGCGCCGTTCATCCTATTTCCTAACATAACGTTGATTGGTCATCGGCATAGTTGCAAGCGGGATGGGTTGGGAATTGACTCGATGGCCATGAGGAGGCTGCCATGAGTTCCGATTTCAGCGTAAGAGCGGTAGGGACGCCAGCGTCCGTTCCGATAATTCCGCCGTCGAGCCAGGCGGTGGTGAGCGCTGTTCCAACGGACCTTCCTCCCAGCCAGACCGTGACCGCGGCCGAGCCTGGCGCCTCCGTGCGCAACGACGTCCCGGTCAACGTCGCGAACGATCTGTCGGTGTCGCGGCAGGCCTATTACGATCGCGCCGCTGCCGCCATGGTGTTCCAGGTGGTCAACCGCAAGACCGATCAGGTCGTGACCCAATATCCGGATGAGGCCGTGCTGCGCCGCCGGGCCTACTTCAACACGCTCGACCTTCAGAAGGATATGCAGAAGGCGGACGTGCCGCGCGTCGTGGCGACCGATCGCACCGCCTGAGCCCCCACGGGGCCTACCGCTTCATTCCGCCGCCGCCTGCACGCCGCCCCACCGGGCGGCGTTGCCGTATCGAGCGGCGCAGCTTTGGCGGATCAACTGCTCCGGGTCGCGTAGGCGGTGTCGAGATAGGTCTGGCCCGAGGCGGCGTCGGTGACCACGTTCTTGATCTGGGCCTTGCCGTTGCCGGTCAGCGTGAACTTCGTATCGCCGATCCCCAACGCATTATCCTTGATCAGCACGTCCTGATACTTGTTCACGCCCTCGCTCTGGTCGCGAACCTTGGCGTGAAAGCCCTTGACGTTGGAGACCGAGACCGTGAACGACTTCCCGTTGGCATATTTTCCGCTCCAGCCGCCCTGATAGAGCGTCGGATCGACGGCCACGTATTTGCTGTTGCTTCGCGCCGCACTGAGCAGGTTCGACTTGTAGGACGCTGACAGGATGCTGGTGATATCGGTCATGACGACGCGCCACCCGCCCCTGTCCCCGACGGTCAGCTCCGCCCGGACAATCCCGCGGCGATGTGGCAGTTGATGTCGATCAGCGACTTGAGCTTCGCCGGATCCGGATCCATCTGCATCTCGATCGTCTGCTTCATCACGAACACGCCGATGTTGGCGATGTTCTGGCGGATGTCGAGCGGATTCGGATTGTCGTCCGCCTCCATCGCGCTCATGAAGATCGTCCACAAGCGACGATTGAAGAGCAGAGCCTTGTACATGTTGCGATCAGGGCCGCTCCAATTGGCCTGGACTTCCTGCAGCTGCCGCGCCGCTTTCAACAGAGCCTGAGCTTCGATCTCCCGTGGTGATGCCGTCGTCTGCGACGTGCGGGCATAGGCTTGAGCGGCATATGACATCAACTACTCCGGACTGACGCAGGGACACGACCAAACTGCTCAGGTTTTGTACTTTGCGTGCCTTTAAAATATGGTTAGCGGCCGTTAGCGGAATTCGTTTCGTAGCGCCACGGAGCACCGCAAATCGCCTTGTTTGGTGCACCTCTTAATTTCTTGCGAACGCGATGATTCAAAATGTCCGGACGAGGATCGTACGTTGTTCATCACGCCTCGGCGGCGCGAACTACACGAACAACGGCGCCTTCACGCAGCTCACCCACCGACATCGAACGGAGACCCGCGCTGCCACGCACGGCATAGCCAAAAGCAGAAGCGGCGGGCATGGCCCGCCGCTTCGATGAGATATCATTCCAGCGCGTTCGCGCTCAGCGCAGGAGCTGCAGCACGCTCGCCTGCGACTGATTGGCCAGCGCGAGCGCGGAGACCGCGATCGACTGGCGGGTCGACAGCGCCTGGCTGTTGGCCGCCTCCTCGTTGGTGTCGGCCAAGGTCAGGTTCGAGGAACCGGTCTGCAGCACGTTGATCAGGTTCTTGTTGAAGTCCTGACGGATCTGCACGATCGAGAGGTTCGAACCGAGCGACGACGCTTCAGAGCGGATCGCAGTCGATGCACTGTTCAAGGTCGTGAGCACCTTGTTGGCCGAGTTGCTGTCGAGGAAGTCGCTTCCGACCACCAGCGCCGACAGGCCGAGACCGGTGCTGTTGAAGGTCACGCCGGTGATGTTCAGCGTGGACCGTCCGGTCTCGTTGAACACCAATTTGAGCGTGTCGCCGTTGAGCAGGTTGATGCCGTTGAACGAGGCGTCCTGCGCCGTGGTGTTGATCTGCGCCAGGACGTTGTTGTACTGCGCGATCAGGCCGGCACGCGTCGTCTGGGAGTTGGTGTCGGCCACCGGGGTCGATGCCGTCACGCCGTTAAAGGCCATGCTGGCCGCGGTCGAAGAGCCGGCGACCGCGCCGATCGTCGACGATGCCGCTTCGTTGGTGGTGAGGATCGTAAGCTGACCCGTCGTGCTCAGGCTGGCCTGCAGGTTGTTGGTCGCGAGAGCCGTATTGAGCTGTGCCAGCGTCGAGATCTGCGAAGCACCTGTGCCGAACGTTATGTTCGTTGCGACGCCGCCCCCTGTCGAGGCAATTGTCAGCGTCTGTCCTGTCAAGGCTGGCGGATTTCGTGTGGTCGTGCCGGCGGTCAATCCGAGCTTGGCCAGGGCCGTGCCCGATACTGTCAGATCCTGCGCCGTGCCTGTCGCCAGCTGGATCTTGCCGGCTGCCACCGTGGACGGCGTTGCGGTGGCTCCGGTCACCGAATCGATGGCAGCCAGGAGGTTGCTGACGGTGTCGCCGACGCCGATGTTGGTACCGGCCGAGACCGAGCCGGCCACGAAGGTGAACACGACACCGTTGACCACGAGCGTATCGCCGGTGGTGACGCTGCTCGCCAGGTCGTTCGAGGTCGAGCTCGCCGTACCCGACAGCCTGGTGGATCCGGTGATCGCAACGGCCGAGCTGAGGTTGTCGTTGTTGACCGCGCTGCCGGTCACGAAATTGTTCGAGGAGCTGCCGAGCAGGTTGTTCGCCGTCGCCCCTGAGATGACCGCGGAGGTCACGCTCGACTTGGTGGTGTACCCCGTCGGGGCCTGGAGGACCTGGCTTGCGATCGACTTGGCGCTATCGACGAGCTTCTGAAGCGAGGTGAGACCGGTATTCGCAGCCTGGAGAACCTGGACACCGTTGCCGATGCTGTCGAGCAGATTCGCAATGTCGCTCGCGCGGTTGTTGAGCGATTGCGAGGTGAAGAATTCGGTGGGGTTATCGAGCGCCGTGTTGACCTTGTTGCCGGTGGCCAGGTTGTTTTGAGTCGTGGCCAGCAGCGATGCGGTGTTTTGCAGCGCCAGCAGGTTTTGGCGAACCGAAGCCGAGAGAACGATACCGGACATATGTGTGAAACCTTCCTAGTTATTCACCAGGAGGTTCTAGTCCAGCCACTTTTAAAACATGGTTAATGGCGCTTTAAATTTCTTGCTTAACGACTGGTTGCGATCCTTGGCTCCACTCGCGTCCGGTTCCGCGCCAGTATTGATACGGGCCGGACGGCCAAACCAGGCGTAAAAAAGCGGCGGGGTTTCCCCCGCCGCGTTGGTTGTCGAGATGCGATGCCTGCGGATCAGCGCAGCAGCTGCAGCACGCTCGCCTGCGACTGGTTGGCGAGCGACAGCGCGGACACCGCGATCGACTGGCGGGTCGACAGCGCCTGGCTGTTGGCCGCTTCCTCGTTGGTGTCGGCCAGCGTCAGGTTCGACGAGCCGGTCTGCAGCACGTTGATCAGGTTCTTGTTGAAGTCCTGACGAACCTGCACGACCGAGAGGTTCGAACCCAGCGTGGAGGCCTCGTTGCGCAGCGTGGAGCTCGCCGAGTTGAGCACGCCGATGACCTTGTTCGCCGAGCTGTTGTCGAGGAAGTCGGTGCCCGAGGTCAACGTCGAGAGGCCGAGGCCCGCCGAGTTGAACGTGACACCAGTGATCGACAGCGTCGACTTGCCG
>NZ_JAUHJF010000011.1:0-203516 GCF_032380995.1 Bradyrhizobium sp. SZCCHNR2028
GGTGGTGTGGGAGGGGTGGAGTCGCGAGACTCCCCCCTATCCCGATCGGCCAGCGCCCGGCCTTCCCTGCGCCCTCCACTCGGTGAGGGCGGGTTTCGAGAGCATAGCTCGGGCGCGGAATGCGTCGCGAGGACGCGGATGCTCATCTCATCGCGACAGGCTGTTCGGATAGATGTTTGAGATGCGGATCAATGAAGCGGCGAACTCGGGACACCCTCCCCTGGAGGGGGAGGGTCGATCGCGCGCGTAGCGCGGGATCGGGGTGGGGTGATCTCTCCGTTGGCACAAGCATCCGCGGAGAGATCACCCCACCCCGCCTCACGCGTCGCTGCGCGCCCCGCGAGGCGACCCTCCAGGGGAGGGTGGGAGCCCGGCAGCGAGCTTTGGTGCGGGAGGCTGAACTCGCTGGTCTGGGTCGCGACGCTCGCCGCTCACGCCACCAGCACGGCCTCCGCCGCGAGCACGGCGTCGGCGCCGTCGGTGACGGTCTTTTCCAGGGACGGGGCCTGCACCGCGAAGGTCTCGGCGAAGAACCGGGCGAGCGCGACGTGACGCGCCCCCTCGGTCTCGTTCTCGCTGCGCGCGGCCAGCGCCTCGTTGGCCAGCATGCAGCCGCCGAGCGCCGAGCCGAACAGGCGCAGGTAAGGCGTGGCGCCGGCGAGCGCATCGTTCGGCGCGGTGCCGAGCTTGTCCAGCAGCCAGCGGCTGGAGCGGTCGAGCGCGCCGAGCGCCTCGCGCAGCTTGGCGCCAGTGGTGCCGAAGGCCGGATCGTTCGAGGCCTCGACGCGGCGGACGATCTCGGTGAGCTCGTCGAGCAGCTTGAACACCGAGGCGCCGCCGTTCGCACCCAGCTTGCGGGTGACGAGGTCGATCGCCTGGATGCCATTGGTGCCCTCGTAGATCGCGGTGATGCGCGCGTCGCGATAGTGCTGCGCGGCGCCGGTCTCCTCGATGAAGCCCATGCCGCCATGGATCTGCACGCCGAGATAGGCGACCTCGTTGCCGATGTCGGTGGAGAACGCCTTTGCGATCGGCGTCAGCAGCGCGCCGCGCGCGGCGGCTTCAGTGCGCACCGCCGGATCCTTGGCGCGCACGGACACGTCGAGCGCGACGGCGGTCGCGTAGCAGATCGAGCGAGACGCGGCGGTGAGGACGCGCATCTGCATCAGCATGCGCTTGACGTCGGGATGGGCGATGATCGCGTCCGAGCCAGTGCCCTTAGCTCCCACGGCGCGGCCCTGTTTGCGCTCCTGCGCGTAGGCCAGCGCCTGTTGATAGGCGCGATCGGCGACGCCGACACCTTCGAGGCCGACGCCGAGCCGCGCCTGGTTCATCATCGTGAACATGCAGCGCATGCCGGCGTTTTCTTCGCCAATGAGATAGCCGATGGCGCCGCCATTGTCGCCCATCGTCATGGTGCAGGTCGGCGAGGCGTGCATGCCGAGCTTGTGCTCGACGCCGGTGGCATAGATGTCGTTGCGGGCGCCGAGCGAGCCGTCGGCATTGACGAGGAATTTCGGGATCAGGAACAGCGAGATGCCCTTGGTGCCGGCCGGCGCATCCGGCAGCCGCGCGAGCACGAAATGCACGATGTTGTCGGTCATGTCGTGGTCGCCATAGGTGATGAAGATCTTGGCTCCGGTGACGCGGTAGCTGCCGTCCGCGGCCCGCTCGGCGCGGGTGCGCAAGGCGCCGACGTCGGAGCCGGCCTGCGGCTCGGTGAGCTGCATCGTGCCGGTCCATTCGCCGGAGATCAGCTTGCCGAGATAGATATCCTTCAGCTCCTCGCTGCCGTGGGCGTCGAGCGCCTCGATGGCCGACAAGGTCAGCAGCGGGCACAGGCCGAAGGCGACGTTGGCCGCGCTCCAGATCTCGGTGCAGGCGGCGTTGATGGCGAGCGGCAGGCCCTGGCCGCCATGCGCCTCGGGACCGGACACCGCGTTCCAGCCGGCCTCGGTCCAGCGCTTGTAGGCGTCCGGCCAGCCGGGCGCGGTGGTGACCTTCTTATCGGCGAGCTTGACGCCGTTCCTGTCGCCGATGTGGTTGAGCGGGGCGAGCACGTCGCTCGCGAATTTGCCGGCTTCCTCGAGCACGGCGGCGGTGATGTCGGGGTCGAAATCGCCGTAATGGCCGGCCTCGACCGCCGCCTTCAGCCCGGCGCCGTGGTTGAGGGCGAGCAGCATGTCGTTGAGCGGGGCGCGATAGGTCATGGCGTGTCCTCGGGGCTCGATGTGGCCGGTTTGGCCGCCGTCATCCCATGAAACCGGCCGGGTCTCAACTTTTTCGCGTGGCGCTGCGGCCGGGCGCCGCGGCGGCTTCCAACGAGCAGGATAAGGGCTTGCCGGCATTGACGAATTGGCCTGGGCGGCGGATCACCGGAGCGGCCTGCAAAATTCCTGCGGCGGCGCGGTTGAAATGGGCGGGCGCGCTCTGTAGACCACGGGCGCCGACCCGGAATCGCATGGCGCCCGCGCGCCACGCCGATCCGCCGGGCCTGATGGGGCGTAGCCAAGCGGTAAGGCAGCGGATTTTGATTCCGCCATTCGGAGGTTCGATCCCTCCCGCCCCAGCCAGATTTCTGAAGCGAAGTCAGTATTTTATATTTTCGCGATTTTGTTGTTCTGAAACTCTCAGGCGTCCCAGGAGTCTGGCCCTCCGAAGGCGGTTGCTGCGAAAAGATTGCCCTGCACTCTCATGATGCCCGCTTGTTTCTGGCAGCCAATTTACTTGGAGCTGAGCGAGAGTCTGTGCTCCGCCCAGCTCGTCTTGCCACTTCTCGCGCAGGCATCAGACGCTGGCGAGCGAGATTCCGTCGACCGATCCACACCGAGGCCCGTCACCTCAATCCGGGTCGTCCAGCAGGGATCGGCGGACAGCATCCTCGGACAGGAGCCGGTCGAAATAGGCGATGGTCCTGGTCAGGCCTTCGGTAAGGCCAATCCTCGGCTGCCATGACAGGACAGCTTCGGCGCACGCTATGTCGGGCCGTCGCCGACATGGATCATCCACCGGTCGCTTCCCGCATACGATGGCAGACCGCGAATTGCACAAGTCGATGATGGTCCTGGCGAGTTCCTGGATCGAGATCTCGGCGGGGTTGCCGAGATTGACCGGTCCGGTCACGTCGTCGGGGGTCGCGGCGAGGCGGACGAGCGCATCGACCATGTCGTCGACATAGCAGAACGATCGCGTCTGCGATCCGTTGCCATACAGGGTGATCGGCTTGCCGAGCAGCGCCTGGACGATGAAGTTCGAGACGACGCGCCCGTCGTGGGGGTGCATGCGAGGCCCGTAGGTATTGAAGATTCTGGCCACCTTGATCTGTAGTCGGTGCTGGCGCCAATAATCGAAGAACAGCGTCTCGGCGCAGCGCTTACCTTCATCATAACAGGACCTCGGACCGATCGGATTGACGTTGCCCCAATAATCCTCCGTCTGTGGGTGCTTCTCCGGGTCGCCGTAGACTTCCGAGGTCGAGGCCTGAAGGATCATGGCCTTGAGCCGCTTCGCCAGCCCTAGCATGTTGATGGCGCCGTGAACGCTGGTCTTGGTCGTCTGCACGGGATCGTGCTGGTAATGGACCGGCGAGGCGGGGCAGGCGAGGTTGTAGATGCTGTCGACCTCGACATAGAGAGGAAACGTCACGTCGTGCCGAAGCAGCTCGAAATTCCTATCGTCGAGAAGGGGCTCGATATTGCGGCGTGTGCCGGTGAAGAAATTGTCGACGCAGACGACCTGATGGCCGTCGGAAATCAGTCGCTCGCACAGATGCGAACCGATGAAGCCGGCGCCGCCCGTAACCAAACTGTTCTCGCTGATGCGCCTGGACGCTCTTCTCGACACGATCCTTGCTCGTTAGAATGTTCAGCAACCAATAACAACCATAAGATGAGTCGAAGGGCAAGGCGACGGTCCTGCGGGACTGTCGGCGCAAGGAATGAACGGGTCGATGGTGAATTGTCTTTCGCGGCGCTGGCCGCCGCTTCACCCGCCTGCCGGCGCGTCGGTCTGAAGTCATGGCGCGCATTCTCTATGGCGTGCATGGGACCGGCCGGGGGCACGCGATCCGCGCCTTGACCCTGGCTCAGCATTATTCCCAGCACGACTTCCTGTTCGTCTGTCATGGAGAAGCGGCGCGCCTGCTCGGGGGCCAATTCCGGGTATTCGAGTGTCCCAATCCGGTTACGCCCGTGGGCTCGCATCGGGTCGATGCTCCGGCGGCGTTGCTGCGTACCGCGGCGACACTCAGCAATGGCGCACATTGGCGCCGCCGGGTCGAGCAGGCGGCCGAGGCCTTCGTCCCGGACTTTGCCATGACCGACTACGAGTTCTTCGTGCCGCGGGTGGCGCGCAGGATAGGAGTGGCCTGCCTGTCGCTCGACAATCAACATGTCATCACCATGGGACGGATCACATGCCCTCTGGGCCAGATGTCGAGCCGGTTAGCGACGGCTGCGGCGGTCCGGCTTCTGTTCAGTTCGGCCGACCAGTACCTCGTCTGCAATTTCTTCGACGTTCCCGCGCGGGCGGCGAGCCCCTGGCTTCGGCAACTGCCGCCGCTGCTGCGGCGCGACGTCGTTGCGCGCCGGCCGACGACGGGTGACCACGTCGTCGCCTATCAGGGCTATCCGACGTTCCCGGCCTTCGTCGAGCATCTCGCCACGCTTGGCCGGCCTGTCCGCGTCTACGGCCTGGGCGAGCGCTGCAGCCTGGGTCGCGTCATCTTCAAGGCATTCGACGAGCAATCGTTTCTCGATGATCTGGCGTCCTGCGCCTTCGTCGTCTGCGGCGGTGGCCATACGCTCATCTCCGAGGCGCTGCATCTCGGCAAGCCGGTGTTGTCGATTCCGGTCCGTGGCGCCTTCGAGCAGTTTCTCAACGCGTACTATCTGGAGCGGCTCGGTTACGGCATGCGTGCCGATCTGGCGACTTTCTCGTCGCGGATCCTGCACGAATTCGAGGTGCGGCTGGAGAGCTATCGCGCCCGGATCGGTCACGGAGATTTCTGCGGCAACGATGCGGCCTTTGCTGCGATCGACGCGTTCATCGACGGCCGTTGGCGCCGCTCCCCGCGCTCCGGGCCTCGAGCACGGACTTGAACAGCGTTTCGTAGGCTTCGACCACGCGATCCGAGCCGTATTGCGACAGCGCGCGGATCGCGCCCGTCGCGGCAACGCGGGCCCGTTCCTCGGGATGGGCTATGACGTGGCCGATGACCTCGGCGAGCGCGTCGGGATTGCCGGGCGGCACCAGCCAGCCGTCGACGCCGGAGGTGATCAGGCTGCGAAGCCCATCGACCGGCGAGGTAATCACCGGTTTGCCCATGGCCATGGCCTCGAGGACCGCGAGCGGCAGACCCTCGAAATAAGTCGGATGAACGAAGATATCCATCGCGGCGATCCAGTCGCGAACGTTGCCGCGGTCGCCGGCGAAGACCACGTGATCGGCGATGCCGAGCGCGCGCGCCTGCTCCATGAGTTGCGCGCGATCGGGTCCGTCGCCGACCAGCCAGAGGCGAACGTCCGAACACGCCAGCTTTGCGAACGCCTCGAGGAGATCGGGGTGGGCCTTCTGTGGGTGCAACCGTGCGACCATGCCGAGGATGGTGGTGGCGCCGCCGCCATGGTCCCGGCGCAGGGCGGATGCTGCAACGGAACGGTCACGGTCGTCCGCATCGACCCCGTTCGGAATGACCTGAACCTGGTCGCGCCGGACACCTTCATGCGCGAGCGAGAAGGGAACGATTTCGGCGCTCTGGAAGGCCACGCGGTCGGCCCAGGCCGCGGTCTTGCGATCGAACCACAATTGCAGCCGCGGCTTGTCCGCGTAGCGGGCGGTCACAGTCGAGACAATCGGGGCGATGCCGGCGACGCGGGCGGCGGTACGTCCGATCAAATCGCCCCACGGGAGTTCGGTGTGGACGAGATCCGGCCGGCGCCGCCGCAATTCCGCGGCGAGGTGCCAAAGACCGATCAGGCCGTACAGGCGCGGCCGCCCGATGATCTCGACGCTGGCTCCGGCGGCGCGCATGGCAGCGACGACCTCTTCGTTGAATATCTCGTTGAGGCAAATGATGTGCTGGATGTGGCCGCGCGCCGTGAGGCCGGCCACCACGCTGCGCAGCATGGTTTGAGCTCCGCCGCGATCGAGATTGTCGAGGATATGAACGATCTTCATCGCAACGGGGCTCCCACGCGCAGTGCCGCGTCCTTCAGGCCGTCGCGATACAATGCCGCGTAGGCATCCGCCATGCCATCCAGTGAGAAATGCTCGCGAACGTGCCGCAAGCCTGCCTGGCCGATGTCGGCTGCCCGGGCGGGATCCGCCAGGATATCCATCATGCAGCGTGCAAGAGCGTCGGCGTCGCCCGGTCTGACCATCCAGCCGGTCTTGCCGTGGATCACCAGTTCGCGGATGGCGTCGACATCGGAAGCGACCACCGGCCGGCTCGCGGCCATGGCCTCCATCAGTGCATTGGGCATGCCTTCCCACAACGAGGGAAGCGCGAAGAGATCGATGGCATCGAGGATGTCGCGCACGTCGCGCCGGGTGCCCGCGAAGCGGACGAACGTCGTTATCCCGAGCTCGTCAGCTTCGCGCTCCAAGGCTGCTCGACACTCACCGTCGCCGACGAGCCACAGAACCGCGCCGGGGTAGCGCTCGCGAACGAGACGGAAGGCGCGCAACAGATATTGTTGTCCCTTGGACGGATGGAGGCGGGCGACGGTCGCGAGCACGGTCGCTTCCGCGGACGTCTGTAGTTCCCTGCGCACGTCGCCGGGTGGCCGGCGCGCCGTCGTGATCGAAACGCCATTGGGAATGTAGACGACTTGGCCTGCGCGTATACCCTCGTGGCGGATCGCAAACGGCACCGCCTCGCGGTCATTGAAGACGACCGCTCTGGCCAGATGTGCAGTGCGGCGATCAAGCCACCTCTGCCAGCTTGGTTTGTCGACGTTCCGGCCGCGGATGGTCGAAAAGATCGCCGGTACCCCCGTCAGCCATGCCAGCAAGCGGCCGATCATGTCGGAGGTCGGCAGTGCCGTCTGCACGACCTGTGCCGGCCAGGTCCGGAGCTCCTGCGCCAGGCGCAGCAATCCGGGTCCTGCCCACAGACGGCCTTCGCCGATGATTTGAACTTCGGCGTAAGGCGCCAGACGTTCGAGGATTTCGGGATGTGCGATTGCACGCATGCCGTAGACGCGCACTGCGAAACCGCGCGCGGCCAGCGCCGGCACCAGGAGAGTCAGCCAGTTCTGGGTCCCGCCGACACCAAGATCGTCGATGAAAATCGCGAGATTGATGAGCTTCTGCATTGCTGCTCAGTGAGCCTACGCTTCGTGACGACAGTACCGCGTCGGTCGGTTCCGTCGGCGGTTGGTCGGGGCGTCCACACGGCGGGGTCGGATGGCTGTGGACGTGGAAAATTGTCCAAAGACGTCATTGCCGCGAACCATTGACCGTATTCGGCCGCTGCCCGCAAGAGCGGCGCGAAATGTGGACGGCCGGCGGCGTTTTCATGACATGCTCGCCAAGATAGTATAATTTTCGTATGTCTAGTGTCGGCGGTAAGAGACAGTCGCCGGCAATACGGCTTTGGGGGCCGTGGTGGGAACGATTCCTAGGAAGGACCGTCCCCCCGGAGTGGAACTGCTGCCAGGGGCGAAGCGTGGTAGTTGGGGTCATTGACAGATATCTGACACGGCAGATTTTGCTCGCTTCGGCAGTCGCCGTTGCGGCTGTCGTCGCGCCGGTGATTCTGATCTCTCTGATCAGCCATCTGGGCGAAGAGGCGCTCTATACCAGCTTGGTGTGGCCCGCGCTCGCCAGCACTGGGCCGATGATCCTCTTCCATGTTCTCCCGGCGCTGGTTGCGATCGCGATCGTCTGGTCCTACGGCAGGTTTGCAGCAGATGGGATCCTGATCGTGATCTATTCGAGCGGTCGCTCGACCTTCGCTGCGCGGTTGCCGGGTTTTGCCGTCGCGTTCGCCGCGGTGGCGCTCGGCTATTTGCTGACCTGTTGGGTCGTTCCGCTAACCTCAGGGCATCTCCACGACGTGCTGTTCTCGCTGCGGCGCGGAGTAAATCCGGCGTTGCTCAAGGTCGGCGTTTTCAATCAGTTCGATCATGGTCGTCAGGTCTTCTATTTCAGGAACTACATCAAGGGCAATGAGCTGGCCGATGTCTTCATCCGGCAGGAGATGTCCGACGGCGAGGAGCGGGTCTTCAAAGCTCGTTACGCGGTGTTCGAAAGGCAGGGGGACGAAAGCGGCTTAGTGCTGCTCGACGGGACCGTTCAGAGCTTGCGGAACGGACAGTCGGAGGTCAGGGGCGTCGCCTATGCTCGTATATTCGTACCACTGAACGAATATGGCTTCGGAGGCGTCAAGCGTGACTATACGATCATCGACGAAGTGCCCCTGCAGGACTTCCTCGATGGCCGCTCCAAGGCCATGGCCGACCCGGGGACGGCGCGCGAATGGATTCATGAGGCTCTCAACCGCCTGGGAATCCCGATTCTCGCGCTCCTCCACACCTGGCTCGGCCTCGAACTGCTTCCCGTCTGGCGCAGCTTCGGCGACCGCCGAGGTCCGCGTGCCTTGCTCGTCTGCGCCGCGATCGGGGCGCTGCATTTCTTCATGGTGCTCACCATCGAGCAGACGCTGGTGGACTTGCGGACGACATGGGCGGTCGGCGGGCTCTTTCTGGCCGAGTTGGCGCTGGCACTCATCCTCGCCCTCAGGCGCCGCGGCGGGGCGATGGCCGCACCGTCCGCCACGCCCGCCGTTTCGATGCGGCTCGGAATGACCGGCGTGCCGGCGCTGCACGCCGGATTAGCTTTGTGGGACGGGGGCGCCGCCGTTCTTGCCAATGGACCGCACGATCAATTGCCGAACGCGATCGCGCCGCCGTGTCCTTGACAGGTAGTTCGGGCGACTCATCGATTACTTGGACGGATCGGCTTATGGACAACGGCGGAAACGGGATATTGGCGCGTGCAGATCGCCTCGGCAACTCGCTGGAGAGGCTGGCCGATTCGCGAACCAACCCGCTGAGCATCGTCGTCGATGATGTCGTGGACACCGTCACCGCTATGGTCGCAGGCCGCCGAACGTTGATGTTCGGTACCAACAGCTATCTTGGGCTCAACTTCAATCCGGCGTGCATCGAGGCCTCGGTCGAGGCTGCGCGACACTACGGGACGGGCTCCACGGCTTCGCGGGTCGCTGCAGGCAATCATCGTCTCCACGTGATGCTCGAGGAGGACATCGCGACCCTCTATGGTCGGCGCGACGCGGTGATTTTCAGCACGGGATTCATGGCCAATCTGGGCGTGACTTCGGCGCTCGCCCGCAAGGGCGACATGATTTTTGTCGATGCCCATTGCCACGCAAGCATATTCGATGCCTGTCGGTTGAGTGGCGCCCAGGTGGAGAGTTTCGCTCACAATGACCGCAGCGATCTCGACAGCCGATTTGTGCGCAGCAACGTCCCCGGACCGCAGACATTAGTGATCTGCGAGGGGCTCTACAGCGTTCGAGGCGACCTTGGCGAGCTCAAGGGGCTGACGGCCGTCGCGCGGCGCCATGGAGCGGTGGTCATCGTCGACGAGGCCCATTCGCTCGGCATCTATGGGCGCTACGGCCGCGGCATCGCCGAACATCTCGGCGTCGAAGCCAATGTCGATGTGATCGTCGGCACCTTCAGCAAGAGCCTTGGCGGAATCGGTGGCTACGCCGTGAGCGATTCGAGTGCGTTGCGCGCGCTGCGCTTCATGAGCAGGCCGTATCTCTACACCGCATCGCTCCCACCTCCGATTGTGGCGGCGGCGCGGCGGGCGCTTCACCTCATCGGAGGGGAGCCGAAATTGCGGGACGACCTCTGGCGCAACGCGCGAGCCATGCATGACGGCCTCGCCGGGATCGGCGTCCGGCCTTGCGCGGACCCCGGCCCCGTGGGGAGCATCCGGATGCCTGGGTTGGCCGCCGGCTATGAATTCTGGAAGGCACTGCTCGATCGCGGCATCTACGTCAATCTGCTGGTGCCGCCGGCGACACCCGACGGAGACGTGGTGTTGCGCTTCAGCGTCTCCGCTGCCCACACGCCGGATCAGATCCGGGCGGCGGTCGACGCCGTGGCCGAGGTGTCGAAGTTGGTGAAGCTGGCTTGATTGGAAGATGATGCTGGCGCCGCACGGCGTCGCGGCTTCGGATCGGGCTTGATGGGACGACGACGGTCGGGAAGTCATGGCAAAGACGAGCAGCCTGGGGATACTAACTGCGGCGCGCTACGCGCGACGAGTCCTTCCGCATCCATGGATCGCAACCAAGCTGATCCAGATGGAGGCTGACAAGCGGATTTTCAGCAAGTTCCGGATCAGTCGTGCGGAAGGCGAGGCCGGCAGGATTCGCCAAGCGAGCTTCCGTCTGACCGACCGCTGCAATCTGCGCTGCCATACCTGCGGCCAGTGGGGCGACAATGGCTATCTGCTCAACTCCAGCCTCCGGAATCTGAAGGAGCGCGAGATCCCGACCGGTCGCTATCTCGAATTGCTGCACGACCTCGTCGACCATGGTCATGGCCCGCTGGTCTACTTCTGGGGCGGCGAGCCGATGCTCTATGACGGCATCCTCGACCTGATCGAGGGCGCTACCGAACTCGGGCTGCCGGTGAGCATCGCGACCAACGGTACGCGGGTGGCTGCCTCCGCCGAACGGCTGGCCAAGGCGCCGCTCTTCCTGTTGCAGGTGTCGGTCGACGGTCATCGCGCTGACCTGCACAATGCGCTGCGACCGGCCGCGGGCGGCGGCGGCGATAATTTCCACGAGCTTTGCCGCGGGCTGGATGCGGTCGCCGAGGCGCGGGCGAAGCATGGCCGCGGGCTGCCCTTCATCGCCGCCTTGACCGTGATCTCGCAGGCCAACTGCAAGCATCTGGTCGACATCTACGATGCCTTTCGGGACAAGGTCGATCTGTTTGTCTTCTATCTGTCATGGTGGATCGACCAGGGTAACGCGGAGGCGCACGAGAAGGATTTCTTTCGCCGCTTCGGCTTCTATCCGACCCGCCACCACGGCTGGGTCGGAAACTGGAAGCCCAGCAGCACGGAGGCGCTGGACGATCAGCTACAGGCGGTGATGGAACGATCGTCCGGCTGGTCATCGCCTGCGGTCGCGTTGATTCCGCCGATCTCCGGCTCTGACAAGCTGACGACGTATTACACCGATCACCAGGAGCACTTCGGCTATGACGAATGCGCGGCGATCTTCCAGGCGGTCGAGATCAACAGCAACGGCGATGTCTCGCCGTGCCGCGACTACCACGACTACGTCGTCGGCAACGTCAAGACGTCGACGATCACCGAATTATGGAATTCCGAGCCATACAGGAAGTTCCGGGCGAGCATCGGTCGCGACGGGCTCATGCCCGTCTGCGCCCGCTGTTGCGGTCTGATGGGATACTGAGCGGCGGCGGTCGGCAGGATCGGGAGGGAATTCATGGCAGCGACACGATGCAACGTCCTCCTCGTCTATCCTCGCTTCGATCTGACGTCGTTCTGGAGCCTGACGACGACGTGCCGGATTGCCGGCAAGCGGCGCATGGAGCCTCCGCTCGGCCTGATCACCGTCGCGGCGATGCTGCCGAAGGAATGGTCGGTCCGCCTCATCGATCGCAATGCGGAGGAGGTCGGCGAATGCGATCTCGCCTGGGCCGACATGGTCATGACCGGCGGCATGATCCCGCAGCGAGCCGACACGCTGCGCCTGATCGAACTCGGTCAATCCCGCGGCAAACCGGTCGTCGTCGGCGGGCCGGACATCACCTCCAGTCCGGATGCCTACAGTCATGCGGACTTTCGCATGCCGGGTGAGGTCGAAGCGACGATGGCCGCCTTCATAGAGTCCTGGAATGCGGGCGAGCGCCGCGGGCTGTTCGAGGCGGAGAAATTCACCGTCGATGTGACCAGGAGCCCGCCCCCGCGTTTTGACCTTCTCAAGCTCGACCATTATCTGGCTTTGTCCGTCCAGTTTTCGCGGGGCTGTCCGTTCATCTGCGAGTTCTGCGACATCATCGAGCTCTACGGACGGGTGCCGCGCGCCAAGACCGTTGAACAGTTGCTCGGCGAGCTGGAGAATCTCTACCGGCTCGGTTATCGCGGCCATGTCGATTTCGTCGACGACAATCTGATCGGCAACAAGAAAGCGGTGAAGCAGTTTCTGCCGCATCTCTGTGCCTGGCAAAAGGCGCACGGCTATCCCTTCACGTTCAGCACGCAGGCCTCGATCAACCTCGCCGACGACGACGTCCTCCTGCACTTGATGCGCGACGCGAATTTCGGGGCGGTCTTCATTGGGATCGAAAGCCCCAACGAGGACGCACTGCTGTCCACCCAGAAGAAGCAGAATATGCGGCGCAATCTCGCCGACTGCGTCCACAAGGTCTACCGTGCCGGAATGTTCGTGACCGCAGGTTTCGTGGTTGGATTCGACAACGAACACGAGCGGATCGCCGACGAGATGGTCTCCTGCATCGAAACGGCCGGGCTGCCGATCTGTATGGTCGGCCTGCTGACCGCGCTGCCGCAGACCCAGCTCTCGCGACGACTCGAACGCGAGGGGCGGCTGAACCCTGACGTCGATTTCAGCTTCGTCAGCAGCGCCGATGGCGGCGATCAATGCACCGAGGGCCTCAATTTCCGAACCGCCCGGGCGCGGCGCGACGTGTTGGGCGACTACCGCTCGATATTGGAACGGGTCAATCGGCCTGCGGCCTTCTTCGGCCGGATCCGGGCGGTCGCCCGCCTGCTGGTCCCGGCTCGCATCAATGCCTCGGTGCCCTGGCGGGTGGTTTTGAACGATGCGGCGACGGTCGTGCGCCTGCTCTGGTTCGTGGCCGCGCGGCGGCCGGACCTCCTGAGCGGATTCCTTGCGACCATCGCCGAATGCGCAATCCGCAATCCGAGGGCGCTCAAACAGGTGGTCTCGCTATTTCTACTCTACCTCCATGTTGGGCCGTTCTCCAAAGAGGTGATCGCAAGCCTGAACCGGCAGATCGGATCAATCGATGCCGGCCTTGCGCGGCGGCATGAACCGCCGGTGGCGATCGGTCAGGCGGCGGTCCGATCGGGCCTCTGATCAGGCGGTCTTGTCAGGTGGTCTAGTCAGGTGGTCTTGGCGGGAACGTCGAACGGCAGTCCGGCCCAGGTCACACGGCGGTCGAGCAGCGCCTTCAGCCACATCACGGGAAGCAGGACTTCCCGGCACAATCCAGAGAGTGGGGACATCCAGGACCAGCCCCAGCCTTTGGCCGCGAAGAAGGTGACGTCGAGCAAGACCCAGCCGAGCAGGGTCCCGCCCGCCATCAGCCACCATGGCATTCCGAAGGCTGCAGCGCCCACGGCGCCGCACAGGGCTGTGAAAGCGCCACTGACCAGCGGCTCGCCGCAGAAGGCCAGCGGCGCCTGGATTCGACGAATGACCATCCAGCGCTGGTGGCGGTCCCAGACTTCGCTGAACGGCCGCCGACCGATCGCCTGACGGATCTCCTTGGCTGCGAACACCGTTCGCAGGCCGAGGCGTGCCAGCCCTTGCGACAGCGCGTGATCGTCGCCGAAGGCCGAAGCCATCAATCCGATGCCGCCCGCCCGCGTCAGATCTCGGCGGTCGAACAGCATGACCTTGCCGAAGCCGACGTTTGCGCCGGCGACGGACAGTGCCAGCGTCAGCGGAGCGGCCTGCCCATTGAGGAATGCTCGCTCGAGTTCGGCGGCGAATCCGGTCGGGGCGACGGCAACCGGGATCGCGCAGACGAGGCCGACGCCGGCGGTCAGGTTCGTCATCAGATCGGCGAGTTGGTCGGGGCTCAGGAGAATGTTCGAATCCTTGATCAGGATCAGGTCGTGTTGCGCCGCTGCGATGGCCGGCGCGAGATTGCTGACTTTCGGGTTCGGAGTGATGCGCTTGTTTCCGATCAGGATCCGCGCGCCGACCGCCGGGAATTGCGCAGCGACCTGCCGGGCGATCTCGATCATCGGCGAGCGGACTTCCGCGGCGGCGACCAGAATCTCGCTTTGCGGATAGACTTGCGCGAAGGCGGACGTGAAGGCCGCTTCGGCTTCGAACTCCAGCCGGCGGATTGGGATCACGATCGAGACCGGCGGTCGATCATGTCGCGTAGCCAACCTGTGCCGCAAGCGAGGGTGCGCCAATGCGGCAGAGATGGTCGTGATGCGAAGAGCACAGGAGATCGCCCACCATGCCGCTGCGGCGACCGGGAGCATCGAGAGCGCGTCCATCGCCGTCGCCTGTCACTCGTTGTAGAGTTCGGTGCGCTCGGGCACGTCGACATGGACTGCGGCGAACGCAAGGTCGGTCAAGCGCCGCGGCAACAGGCGGGTCAAATGCAGACCGAAGGCCAGCAGGCGGGGGAATGCGATGACCGCATCGCCGCGCTCCAGCCGCCGCCGTATGATTGCGGCTGCACGGTCGGCGCTCATGATGAGGGGCTTCGGACAGACGGTGTCGCGGTTGAGCGCCGTGTCGACGAATCCAGGCGCAATGGTGCTGATGGTAACGCCCTGGGCGGCAAGAGTGGGACGAAGCGACTCGGCATAGGCGTGAAGGCCGGCCTTGCTGGCGCTGTATGCGGGACAGGAGGGCAGGCCGCGCAAGGCGCCGATCGACCCGATGACGGCGATCGTCCCGCGCCCGCGCATGCACATCCGCTCCGCCAGGGGATCGATGGTGTTGATGGCGCCGATCAGGTTGATTGCGATCACGTTGCGCACGACGGCCGGATCTTCCCGCAGCCGGCCGATGCCGAGCCCAGCGGTGACCCCGGCGCCGGCGATCGCGAGCCCGATCGGGGCGGCGTCGTCGATGGCGCGGATCCATCCCGCCATTCGATCGCGATCCCGGACATCGATTGATGCGGTCGTGACGGCTGCGCCTTTGGCCCGGCATTGTGCTGCCGTTTCTTCCAGGCGGCCCTCGTCCCGACCGGACAGCGCCATGTGGATCCCCGGCGCGGCATAGTTCATCGCGAGCGCGCGGCCGATGCCGCTGCTGGCTCCCGTGATGACGATCGAGCTGGGGGCGGACATGATGTGCGATCCTCAGCCGTCGTGGCGCGCCGCGATTTCAGCGACGCATGCTGCGTACCCCGCATCGGTCGAGACGATGACGCGCAGGATCAACTGCTCGGCGCGACCGCTACTCGGCACGTCCGATGGCATTCGCTTGACAACACGACCGGAGAAGAGGAGGCGGCTGCCAACTGGAACGGGCAACAGGAAATTGCCATGGATGCGATTGATCCGCAGTGCCGGCATCCAGTCGCGGAGCGCGCCTTCGATCTGCCCCATCGCCAGCATGCCGTGGATTATCAGGCCGTCGAGACCCGCGGCGCGAGCCGTCGCGGGATCGCTGTGGAGCGGATTGTCGTCGAGCGATGCCGCCGCGTAGCTCTCGGTCTGCGCGATGTCGATCGGCCCGGTCTCGATCACCGGAAAGCTCGAGTCCGGCATCGGGCGCGAGCGGAGTGCGGCGTCGCGTGCTGCGTCGGGACGAAACGTGCGCAACAGCGTGTCGAGCGTTGCGACGATCCGCCCTTCGGAATCGCACACGGTCCCGCGCAAGAGCGTCCGGTCCGTTGGGGTCCGCTCGCGACGGGCTTCGACTGCGAAGCCGTAGTCGCGATCGGGGCCGAGGCCTTCATGATAGGTGAAGGTCTGCGATTGCTGCACGACGATTTCATCGGTGAGCCCGAGCCTGCCGATCACGGTTGGTCGGATTGCGGGAAGGCTGAGCCAGCGGATCGGAAAGGCAAACGGTACGGGGCCGAAGCGGCGCTGCAGCCCCAGCGCGGACACGAAGGCAGCGACGTCCGCCCTGTCAGCGCGGACCGCAATCGGACCGATGCTGACCTGATCCTGCGCGCTGTCCGGCCCGCTCACATCAGATCCCTCAGGGTCAATCCGCCCGCGCGACGGCGAGGCATGCGTTGACGCCTCCGAAGGCGAAGGAGTTCGAGATCGCGACGCGGATCGGCATTGCGCGCGCCGCATTGGCGACCGGGTCGATGCCGCATTTCGCATCGGCACCGAGCCAGTTGATGGTCGGCGGCGCAATGTTGTCGCGCATCGCCATGATGGTGATCGCCAGCTCGATCGCCCCGCCGGCGCCCAGTGCGTGGCCGTGGATCGGCTTCGTGGACGACACTGCGAGGCGGGGCAGCCGGTCGCCGAACACGCGCTGCAGCGCCTCGGCCTCGGCGATATCGTTGGCGACGGTGCCGGTGCCATGGGCGTTGACATAGTCGATATCGCCGGGCGTCAGCCCGGCGTCGGCGATGGCCTGTTCGATCGCGGACCGAGCGCCATTGGGGTCAGGACGAACGATGTCGAAAGCATCGCTCGACGTGCCATAGCCGACGATCTCGGCCAGCGGTTCGACGTTGCGTCGGCGCGCGGTCTCGAGTTTTTCGATCACCATGATGGCGGCGCCCTCGCCGAGCACCATGCCGTTGCGGCCGGTGGAGAAGGGCCGACAGGCATCCGGGGTCAGCACCCGCAGCAATTCCCAGGTGCGGATATTCAGCGCGGTCATTGACGATTCGCTGCCGCCAACGATCGCCCGCTCCACCGCGCCGGACCGGACCAGCGAGGTACCTACTCCGATCGCCTGGGCCGATGAGGCGCAGGCGCTCGTGATGGTGAAGGTCGGGCCAGTGCAGCCGTAGCGTATGCTCAGGTGCGAGGTGGCGGCGCTGCTCATGATGCGCGGAATGGCCAGCGGATTGAGACGGGACTTCGTCGCGTAGGCGCTGTAGCACTGCTCGTCGATGGTGGTGATGCCGCCGACGCCGGTTCCGAGAATCACGGCGGTCGTCGGCCCCTGGCGCTCCTCGCGCGCAAGGCCTGCCTGGGACAGGGCTTCGTCCGCAGCGACGATGGCAAGCTGCGCGTATCGGTCGCAGAACGGCAGAACCTTGGCCTCGACATAGCTCTCCGGGGCGAAGGATTTGATCTGCGCTGCGAGCTTGATCTGGTTCGAGCCCGGCCGCTCGAACTCGAGCGGTCCCACGGCGCTTTGTCCGTCGCGGGCTGCGCGCCAGAGGGCGTCAATGCCCTTGCCGGTCGCGCAAGCCGCGCCCATGCCAGTGACGACGACGCGAGGGCGCGACACGTCAGCTGCGCTCCACCAGAATGCGGGCTTCGATCTGTTGCACGAATCCGCTCAGGTCCTTGACGTCAGCGATGCCGCCGTCGATCGGCACATAGACGCCGAACTTCTCCTCGATCGCCATCAGGATCATGACGACGTCGATGGATTGGATCTCGAGACTCTCCAGCGTCGCATCGGGGGTCGTCTTGGCCGGGTCGATCTTCCCTTCGCTGACAATGACTTCAAGGATCTGGTCGGCCAGGGAGGCGGCAGGAGCGGCCTTTTCCACATTCGATTGGGTCAATCGTGCCTCCGATTGCGTGCCAAGTTGCGCTGCCTAGTTACGGCAACTTCAAGTCAGTCTACAATGCTCTTCTCGTAGACTCCATAGGTGTGGGACTGTCGCAATCCGATCCGGGTCAGGGATTGCGCCAGGGGGTTGTTGTCGAGAACCCACCCGGCTATTGCCCGGTCGATGCCCAGCGTCGATCCGCGCTTCCAGAGTTCCTCGACCATGACGGCCGCAATCGCTGCGCGGAGAGCGCTGCTGCGGTATTTCGAGGCCATGCCGAGTAGGACAATTCTGAAGGAACGGTACTTCGCGCGTTTGATGCGGATCAACAGCTTGAGCCAGCCGACGAGGCTCGGGACAGGCCCGAGCCCGGCGGCGACATCGAACAAGTTGGGAATCGCCAGCATGAATGCTGCGGGCTCGCCATCGACCTCGATGAAAAATCCAGCGTCCGAAAACAGCATCGGCTTGAATTGGGCCGTCAGTGCACGCACATCGGACTGCGTGGTCGGGGTGAAGCCCCAATTGTCCTGCCAACCATCATTGAAGATCTGCCTCGCCAGCTCCATGTCGGCGTCGAGGGCGTCGAGATGAATGTCGCGCGTGGTGATGCCGGCGTGACGTCGCATGGAGGAGAATCGTTCGAAACGCCCCTCGGTGCCGACGTCCATTCTATTGTACTCGAAGCAGAGCAACTCTCGGACGAGCGCGTATCCGGCGTCGCGAACGCGACCATCGAGATAGCCGGGATGCCATGGGAACAGCGTCATCGGCGGCTCCTGTTGCCCTTCCAGGAGAAGGCCAGATTCGCCATTGATCGACAGCAGGAACGGTCCCCGAGCCACCTTGCGCCGCTGCCGACGCAGCCAAGCCTCCGCGGCCACGAACAGCGCGTTGACGACGTCGCCGTCGTCGATCGCGTCGAGACACCCGAACAGTCCGATGTCGGCCGCTTCCGGCCCGGTGGCAGCGTGATCGATCTGGGCCGAGATGCGTCCCTGCGGCCGACCATTCCGCATGGCGATCCAATAGGCTGCCTGCCCATGCGTGAAGAATGAGTTGTGCCGGGGATCAAGCATCTGCCGCCGTTCGTAGTCGAGCGGAGCGACGAAACCCGGCATCCCGTTGTAGATCACTCGCGGCAGGACGATGAAATCGTGTAGTTGCGCGCGGGTGTGGACCTGCTCGATCGTCAGCGGCGACGAGGTCGTGCGGCGATGCACCACCGCAGAAGAGGAGCGGCTGTTCTCGCCGGTTGCGGTCATGTGCGGTCTCGGGGCAAGGCAGCGGGATGGGGGCTGCCGTGGCGGTCGGGCCCTTCGGCCCCACCGCCGAGGAACCAAAGCCACTGGGCCGCGGTTCGAGCCGTATTGTAATGCGCGCGCATCTGGGCATGTCCCTGACGCGCAATGCGATCCAGCCGCACATCATCGTTCCAGATCTGCCGAATCGCGTCGCGCCATTGATCCGCGGTCTGCGCCGACGGCATGCCGCAGATCTCGCTGAAGGCGACAACATCCGGCGACCGGGCGTCGCCGATGGCCGGACATCCCCGGGCGAACAGACCACGCATGCGGCCGGCAGACTTGAGATAGGAATCGGGAACTGACGGCCGCGCCGGGACGATGCCCAGCCGGGCCTGGGCTGCCAGCGCGCACAGCGCTTTGGGCGACCAGGCGGCGTAGCGGACTGGCAGAGCACCCCACCGTTCGCTCCGCTCCGGAAGGTTCGTGAGGATGACCAGTTCGGCATCGGTGTCGCGGCCGAGCGAAGCGAGCGCGTCCTTCAGGGCGACGAGACCATCGAGGCTTTCCCGCGTACCATGCCACAACAAGAGTGGCGGTCGTTGCGAGGGTGCCGCAGCGTCGAGCGCGGCGCCGCCGCTTTCGATGAGATCGACCGTTTCGGTCTCCTCGATGAACCAGGTGCGGGAATGGGCAGTCCCTAAGAACGATGCGAATACCGGAGAGGAAACCGAGACGACATGAGCGAAGCGGTCGAGATTCGCCCAGACCCGATCCGCGTCGTCGGGCTGCAGCAGGACGGTACGATGCGGTGAGCACAGGCCACGCGGCGGGACCGCCTTGAGGCAGAGCAGCCAATCCACCGGCGCTGTGGGGAGGCCTCCGGCATCGATCTGCCAAGGCAGACCGAGAGCTGCGACTTGACGGCGCAACTCCGGTACGACCCGATCGACATGGATGGCGGTGCTGGGCCACGGATTGGGTGTCCAGAAGTGAATGCGGAGTGGCGCGCGGCGCGGGTCGGGCGGCGGTTCCTCCGGGACAGGTACGAACCGGCCCGTTGTCCGTCCGCCGTGATGCGCCGCCAGCATGTGCCGGAAGCGAAGCTTGGCCGGCAGAAGCGGCGCCCAGCGGGGCAATGTGTTGTCCCAGATCAAGAAAGAATACCGGTACGAATTGTATTCAACGATTCCGTCGTTCTTCTCTACCGTTCTTCGCCCCGGATTGATAGATATCGGACATCTTCAAGGTTGCAATTGCCAGGGCCTGCTCGTTGATGTTTGATGGCATGGCCTTCGTCCGCAGTCTGCGCAGATGCCATCACTCGCCATCAAAGTCGAGAACGTCTCCAAAGCCTATACGGTCTGGTCGTCGCCGGCGGCGCGCCTACATGGGCCGATGCTCGGGCGGCTTGGCCAACTGCCGTTCCTGCCGGCCGCGGTGCGAGACACCTGCGAGCGATTGTCGCATGGCGCCGTGCGCAACTACTACGCCCTGCATGACGTCTCGCTCGAGGTGCGGCGCGGCGCCAGTGTCGGCATCATCGGCCGCAATGGTTCAGGCAAGAGCACGCTCTTGCAGCTGCTCGCTGGGACGCTGACGCCGAGCCAGGGCGAGATCGCCGTCGTCGGCAGCATTGCCGCCATGCTCGAGCTTGGCAGCGGCTTCGATCCGGACTTTTCGGGGCGTGAGAATGTCTATCTGAATGCGGCCATCCGCGGTATGAGCCGGCGGCAAACCGACGCGAAATTCGACGAAATCGCCGCGTTTGCGGACATCGGCGACTTCATCGACCAACCGACCAAGACCTATTCCAGCGGCATGACCGTCCGTCTGGCGTTCGCCACCTCCGCCTGTCTCAAGCCGGAGGTGCTGCTGGTTGATGAGGCGCTGAGCGTCGGCGACATCTTCTTCCAGCAGAAATGCATCCGCCACATGAGGGAGGCGATGGCCGATGTCACCAAGGTCTTCGTCACGCACGACCTCCAGGCGATCCGCAGCGTGACCGAATACGCCTATGTGCTCGACCGCGGCGAAATCGTCTTCGCCGGAAGCTCCAGGGATGCAGTCGATTTCTACATCAGGATGTCGCACCGCGTCTCCGACGGACGCGACCGTTCCGTGGCGGACGCCGGCTCCGCAGCGCTGGGCAGACGCTCCGCGCCGGGCGCGGACATGGACGCGAACAGGTTCGAGCGGCTGCCATGGATTGATCTCAAATCGTCGCAATTGAGCGGGGCGGGGGACGTTCTGATCAGGCGGGTCGCCGTCACCAAACCTGATCTTGCTCCGGCCGGTATGGTTCAGGCGGGGGACCGGATCAGCGTCGACCTGTTGCTGGGGTGCGCCGCAACGAAGACGCACGTGATCGTCGGCTATCTGCTCAGCGACCGTCACGGCAATCAAATCTGCGGCGAGAACAGTTGTAGCCTCGCTCGCGGCGTCGTCGCACTCGATCCCGGCGAACACCTCGTGCGGCTCGAATTTGTCTGGCCGGAAATCCAGCCGGGCGACTACACCCTTACGGTCGGCATTGGCGAGGGGACGGATCCGCTGCGGCACGTCGTCCAATGCTGGGCTCATAACGTCGTCAAGCTCAACGCCATCAGTCCTGGTCGGGCGATCCACGGCATCTTCAACAACCCGATAACGAAGCTCGACATCGTGCCGCTTGGCGGTTCCACGGCCTGGCCAGCCCCCGGTTCGGCAGCGCCTCCATCAATCCGGTGTGGCGTATGATCGAGCCCGAGCATTCCGCCGACTTGTCGCAGCAACCAGCCTGGGTCGTCAGCGAACCAGCTTACGAGTCGGATGTCCTGAACCCGCAGCTCGCGATATCCCCCTGGCAGGGGCACCGCGACTTCGCCTATGATCTGGTCGGCTTTTCGCGGCCGCGCCTGATCGTCGAACTCGGCGTTCACTACGGCTGCTCCTATTTTGCCTTCTGCCAGGCGGTCAAAGATCGCGATCTGCCGAGCCGGGTCGTCGGCATCGATACGTGGGAAGGCGACGAGCACTGCGGCCGCTATGGCGGCGAAGTGTACGAGACGGCCGCGAAGACGATGGCCGGCTCGTTCGCCGATGATCGCTTTGTGCTGCATCGCGCCCGCTTCGATCAGGCGACGGAAGCGTTCGACGACGATTCGATCGATCTGCTGCATATCGACGGCCTGCACACCTATGATGCGGTTCGCAGCGATTTCACCACCTGGTTGCCAAAGCTTGCCCCGGACGGAATCGTCCTGATGCACGATATCGCGCCGTCATCGGGCTACGAGTCCGCCCGTTTCTGGGCAGAGATCAAGCAGCGCCATCCGCACTTCGAATTCCTGAACCGGTGGGGGCTCGGCATCCTCTTTCCCAAGGGCGAACGCTGGTACCGCGCCGGGCTCGCGGAAGGCGTGCCGGACAAGATCCGCGGCTATCTCTACCGCGGCGAATGGCTCGTCGAGCGCTACCGCGCCGCCATCGACTTGCAATGGCAGAGGGAGCAGACCGACCGCTGGTGGCAGGAAAGCGAGAGATTCAAACAGCGCGTCGGCGAACTGGAAAGACGGCAGCCTTCTGGCTGGTTGCGCGCGATCGGCATCGTTCGTCGCTCCGACGGTGATTGACGGGATGGATTGGGGATATCATCAAATGGATGACACTGTTGCGGTGATCACGCGGACCAGGAACCGTCCGTTGCTGTTGCCGCGCGCCCTGGACAGCGTGTTGGGCCAGAGCTTCGAGAATTGGATTCACGTCGTGGTCAACGACGGCGGCGATCCTGCCACGGTCGACGGACTGATCGCCCAGCGCACGGGCCGCTATGCAGGTCGTTGCCACGTCATCCACAATAATACATCGCGCGGCATGGAAGCCGCGTCAAATCAAGGCGTTGAAGCGACATCCAGCCGCTATATCGTTATTCACGACGATGACGACGCATGGCGACCGGACTTCCTCAGTAAGACTGTGGCCTATATGGAGGCGAATGCGACGTTTCCGAAACTGGCCGGCGTGATCACCCACACGGAGAGAGTCGTCGAGTCCATCAGGGAGGACCGGATCGAGACCGTGCAACGACACGATTTCAATTCCTGGGTGAAGGGGGTGCATTTGTTTCGCATGCTGGCGCAAAACATGTTCCCGCCGATCTCGTTCCTGTTCAGGAGAGATGCGCTGGTGAAGATCGGCCCGTTCCGGGAGGATCTTCCGGTTCTGGGTGACTGGGAATTTAATGTCCGATTCCTGCAATCCTTCGAGATCGGAGTGCTGTGCGAATGCCTGGCCTATTATCACCATCGTTTGCCGGCAGGCGCGGTCGAATACAGCAATTCGGTCGTCGATCAGAGCCACCAGCATGAGAACTACAGCGTCTTCCTCCGCAACGAATGGCTTCGTCAGGAACTGAATAGCGGCCGCACCGGGATCGGCACCCTGGCCAATATTTCGTGGCAGATGTTTCTATTGGAGGCGTGGCTTCGAAAGCGGCGCCAGGACAAGGGCTTTCTTCATCGCGTCTTTCGCCGAAGAAAATTCGATTGAGCATGCAAAGCGACATGGACGCGGAACTCCAATCCAGACTTGATGACGCCGACGTCGTTTCATTCGACGTCTTCGATACGTCGATTCTTCGCGCGTTGGCGGAGCCCGATGATCTCTTTCTGTTGATGGAGCCGGCTGTGCGCCGCAGGCTCGGCGCCGATTCAATTCAGTTCGCGGCGGCGCGGCGCGATGCGGAGCGGTTGGCGCGCGAACGCGCCTGGCAAAGCCATCGTGCCCGGGAAGTCACGTTGGACGAAATCTACGACACTCTTTCCGAGTCCCTGGCTATCGATTCGGAGTTGTCTAAGGCCGTTGCTCAAATGGAGATCGAGGCGGAGCTCGACGTCTGCCGGCGCAATCCGTTCATTCATGATGCCTATCGCTGGTGCCGCGATCGCGGCAAGCGAATCGCCTTCATCTCCGATTCGTACCTTCCGGAGCACGTGATCGCCGATCTGCTGCGGAATGCCGGCTACGACGGCCATGAAGCCTTGCTGGTTTCGTCGGTCTCGAAGAAGACGAAGTCAACCGGCGAGCTCCATGCCGAAGCGCGAGCGCGCCTGCCCGGTGAAGGTCAGCGCTGGCTCCACATCGGCGACAATGTCCGCGCGGATATCGAGATGGGACGGAAGCATGGAATGTCGACCTGGCATTACCGGCGCTGCATGGACGCGTATATGAGCTCTCATCGCGCCTCGAAGGTGTGGAAGACATCGGAGCCTGCATCTGCGGCAAGGTCGGTCGCGCAGGGGCTGATCGCCAACCGGATCACTCATGCAAGGCGGAACGCCGTGCCGGTCTCGCGCGAGGAGAGCTTTTGGGAGGATTTCGGCTATGTAACGGCCGGTCCGCTGTTTGTCGGCTTCACGGAATGGTTGATTGAGCAGGCTAAGGCGCGCCAGTTGGACGCCCTGTATTTCCTGGCCCGTGAAGGGCTCGTTATGCAGCAGGTCTATGACAAGCTGGCCGCCGCGACAGATGGAGCGGTCAAAGAGACTCACTATCTTTATGGTTCGAGGCGTGCGCTTAACGTGGCGGCGATCAAGGACCTCAATGAGGATGTCATCCGGTTTCTGTCGGGCGGGACATCGGTGCTTACAGCGGCGCAATTCATCGAGCGCGCTGGCGTCGACTGGCGCAAACATGAGGGAGCTTTCGGTGCGGCTGGATTTAGCGGCCCCGACCACGAGGTCAAGACGGAAGCGGACTATGGGCGCCTGCGGCAATTGTTCCTCGGGCTTGCAGGACCGATCTGCGAGAACGCGCGCGAGGAACGTGAGGTTCTGCTGGACTATTTGAGCGCTTCCGGTCTGGTGGGGGGCCGCCGCGTTGGCCTGATCGACGTCGGGTGGCATGGTACGATGCAGCGGTCGATCACCGATATGCTGCGCGAGAGGGGGGATTGCCCGGAGATTACCGGACTCTACCTCGGCACATATGGGTTCGCGCACGAGATCGTTCTGCCCGACGAGAAATATCCCCACGACGCCTATCTTTTCCGGCGAGGCGAACCGGACGACTACCGGCGCTTGATCTGGGAGGGGGTCGAAGTCGTCGAATTGTTGTTTTCGGCGACGGAGGGCACGATCGTTCGTATCGAGCGCGACGTCGACGGCAACTATTTTCCGGTCAGGGCGTCCACCGATCTCGAGCCCTACAGGGTCGAGAGTATCGTGCGCATGCAACAAGGGGCGATGCAATTCGTTGACGATTATCTGGCGCTGAAGGTCCGGTTTCCGGACCTCGCCTTGTCCAAGGACGCGGCGGCGGCGCAATTGAAGCGCTTCCTGCAGTATCCGACCGAAGCCGAGGCGCGTCATGTCGGCGATATTCCGCACGGAGAAGGATTCGGTGCCGTATACGCAAGACGACTGCTGGCCTATCCGCACAGCCTGCGGATGCTGGCGCGACCGCAGTCGTTCCGATGGGTGCTCCGGCACGATTATTGGCACGCCGGCCGCAATCGTCGGGGCTCACCGGTGCAGCGCGCGGTTTATTGGCTTCTGACCCGGTAATCCCGCGGACGTCGACGCCGGCGCGGCCAACCCGCCGGCGACGCCCTCCGCCTTGGTCCCATGGTCATCGCCCACAGTCCGCGCTCGTTCCATCAGCGCGAGATCGCGCGACGTCAACCCAAGGATCAGGAAGAACAGGATCACGCCCGCATATCCGAACCGATAATCCGGCACGACGATGAGGGGAAGCAGCATGACCTGATAGGCGATAGCCACGACCAGATAGACCATCCACTCTGGTCGACGCCGATGCAGCTTCAGCCGCACTATGGCCGCCAGAAGGACGACGGCTCCGATCATCGGCAGCCAATGGCTGGAGAGCCATTGAGGCGCGGCATCGAGATAGGCATTCACCATTCCGTTCGCCTTCGGCCAAAAGAGGTGAATACGAGGATTTGAATCGATGCCGGGATGGTACGTCCAATGCCCGCGCAGGTACTCGCGCACGATGACGCTGCGGGTGTCGAGATATGCGAGCGGATAGGCCACAACGGCGCTCTCCCAGCGGCGACGCAGTTCTGCCAAGTCGTCGCCGACGACGAACCGCACCATTTCGCTTTCGGGATTCGCCCATGCGATCGGAGACAGGCTGTCGCTCCAGTAGTGCCGCTGCAGCACAGCAAGATCGTTGGCGGGAAAGCTCGCGGGAGTCAGCAAGAGCTGATCGGTCCGGATCGAAATGCCGGCGAGGTCGAACAGAAAGATCCCGCCCTCGGCATGCCGGGCTTCAGGCTTGACGACTTTTGCGACGAACAGGCCTAGCGCGGCGGCGGTGAGGAGCAAGACCCCGGCGAAGCGGGCGGCGGGGAGCAATTTTCGTCCGGCCAGGACGTACTCGCCCCAAATGAACAGCGGCAGCAGGAGAACGGTCTCCGGGCGTATCGATGGCGCGAGCGCAATCAGGGCTGCGCGCGTATGGACGAGCCTGGTTGGCGCGGCCGCCGAGGACATCGCGAAGGTCGCGACGAATAGCGCGGCCACCCAGGTGTCCTTCGAGACCGCAACGAGGTGGTTGAGTACGGGTGGGAACAACGCGAATCCGAACGCGGCCAGCAACGCCGCCGGCGACGAAAGGCCATTGGCGCGTAAGGTGAGGACGACCGCATAAACGATCGCAAAGACGATCAGCGTGGTATGCCCCGCGACCAGGGACGGAGAGGCGCCGATCGTTCTCCACAGCCAGGCCACGAGAGGAGCGTGCCAGTCGTGAAAGCGGTCGCCGAGTGCCTGGCCATACAGGTCGAGCGCATCGGCATTCATCCGTCCGGGAAACGAGGGCAACGCGATCAGCGCTGATCCGACGAAGGTCAAGAGCGCCAGAGCCCAAGCCGGAAAGCGATCCTGATGCTCGGTCGTCATGAGCGCTGTGCCTGAGAAGGGTGCGGAATCGTCGCTGTCGGCTTGCGAAATTCAGCTATTTGCTTGCACTCGTTTGGCGCTACTGTCAAACTTGTTGATACTTATGGTTTCGTAGCGGGGGCGACGTAACATGGCGGCCGTGCAGCAATCGCGAGATCATTTTTCCTGGCCGCAACTGCTGTTGCCGTGGGAAATCGTGCGCAGACTGGTCGCGCACGGCACGCTGCTTCGGCAGTTTACCTTGCGGGATATTCTGGCGCGCTACCGCGGCTCGTATCTGGGCGTTGTCTGGTCGCTGTTGCGGCCGCTGGGGATGCTGACTGTTTATGTGGTCGTCTTCGGCTTCATCCTGCAGCCGCAACTCGGCGGTGGCGCGGGCAAGCTGGACTTCGTGCTCTCGATGTTCTGCGGGCTGATCCTATTCGATTTCTTCGCCGAGGCGGTCGGACGCTCGCCCGCTCTGGTCGTCTCGAAACCTAACTTCGTCACCAAGGTGGTTTTCCCGCTGGAGATTCTGTCGCTGTCGGCCGTGGCGGCCGCGCTCGTGCAGATGATCGTCAGCTTCGTCCCATTCTTCTGTGGCGTCCTGCTGGCGCACGGTACGGTTCCGGCCACGGCGACGCTGCTTCCGCTCGTGGTCGCGCCGTTGATCTGCTTTGCATTGGGCTTGAGCTGGCTGCTGTCCAGTCTCGGCGTGTTTGTCAGGGATCTCAACGCGATGGTGCCATTGTTGCTGACAGTGCTCATGTTTGCCAGCGCGATCTTCTATTCGCTGAGCAGTGTCCCCTCGGAATTCCGATGGTTGTTCGATCTCAATCCGATTGCTGCGCTGGTCGATGATGCGCGCAAGGTCGCCGTGCTGGGGCTTGCGCCGGAATGGGGGAGGCTGGGCGCGATGTTCGCCGCTGGCGTCGTTGTCGCTGTTGCTGGCTATGCTTTCTTCATGCGCACGAAGCGCGGCTTCGCCGACGTGGTCTGACGGTCTGCGGACGCGATGAACAGCACAACGTGCGCTTCGGCCGGGGCGATGAAGGCGCCCACACCGTTCCGATTGGCAATTCTGTTCGACGATGCCGACGCGGCATCGCTGGCGCGAGCCGCCACCTTGTGCGACGGTTTCGATCCCACTTGGTTTGCGCCGGAACTCTGGCCGGCCGGACTCACGCGGTTCTCCGGCCTGATGCGGCTGGCTTGGCAGTTGCGTAGCCGTCGGCCCGCGGCTCTCTACGTGCCGTCGTCGCGCGGTGCGAACTGGGGCGCCATTTTGGGCGTCCTGTTCGGCATTCCCGTCGTGACGGACAGTCCCCAATCCGGCATTGCGCGCCTCCTGCGGCTGGTTCGCGGCCGCTATGCCGCTGTGGGCTTGGAGGCAGCGGCGTCGTCAGCCAAGACATCTTCTGCCAAGACATCTTCAGCCAAGACGTTGGCGCTGCCAGCCATCGAGGGCGTCGAGCATGTTCTGCGCGGGGTCCTGCAGATGGGATCGTCGTGGACGACGACGGGCGACGGGCGGCTGCCGATCGAGTTGGCGCTGGGCACCAGGAACGGCGGATCGGCGATGGCCGATCGGATCGAAGAGCGTGGCGTCAGTCGTCCCGACCGGTCGGTGCGCGTCGTCGGCCGGCCGACCTTGACGGTGTTCCTCCCCGAGCGGCGGATCGCGACCGGAACGGCGATCGTCATCTGTCCGGGCGGCGGCTATGCCGGCGTCACCATCGACAAGGAAGGTCATGACGTCGCGCGCTGGCTGGCGGCGCGGGGCATCGCCGGCCTTGTCCTGAAATACCGGCTGCCGCAATCGGATCGGGCGGACGCCGCCCCGCCGTTGCCGATGGCCGATCTCGACGAAGCGCTGGCGGTAACGCGCGCCCATGCGACGGTGTGGGGGATCCGCTCCGATCGGATCGGCGCCATGGGCTTCTCGGCCGGCGGGCATATGGTGGCATGGGCCTCGCGGTCGGCGGGATCGCCGGCCTTTGCCATCCTGGTCTACCCCGTCATCTCAATGGATCGAGCCATTACCCATGCTGGATCACGCAAGGCCCTGCTCGGGAAGTCTCCATCCGATGCCGTGGCCGGACGTTACTCGTTTGAGCGGGCCGTCACGCCAGGCGTCTCTCCGACATTTGTCGTTCACGCTCGGGACGACACCGTCGCCAAGCCAGAGAATAGCTTCGTCTATCTTGAGGCGCTGCGCGCGGCGACCGTGCCTGTGGAGGCCATGATCTGTGACCACGGCGGCCATGGCTTTGGCCTCGGAATTCATGGCGGCGAGGTCGCAAACTGGCCGGATCGCTGCCTTGAATGGATAGCTACGACGACTGCAGCACGTTGGAGGCCGTCACCCGAATGAGCGGGACTCGAGCAAGGCGGTCGACCACAACGATAACCCATGGTATCGATCGAAAGGTGTCGTGTCGATATTTGATCGCACTGGTTGAGATTGCGAGGCGGGAAGGTTTCGGCTGAAGAAAGCGAGTTCTTGCATGGGTGCTGGGCGGCGGATTCTTGTTACGGGCGGAGCCGGATACATCGGGTCACATTGTTGCAAGGCAGTTAGGGAAGCTGGATTTGAGCCTGTCTGCTACGACAACCTTGCAATCGGCCATCGATCGTTTGTGAACTGGGGCCCTCTTGTTACGGGGGACATCCTGGACGAACGGAGCCTCGTTGCAGCGCTGAGGGAGTTTGAGATCCAGGCCGTTATTCATTTGGCGGCATCGAGCCTGGTGGGTGAGTCTGTATCGCATCCTCACATTTATTATCGTAACAACGTGGTCGGCACGCTGACGCTGCTCGACTCCATGCGCAAGGCCGGATGCTCCAACATTGTTTTTTCGAGCACCGGCGCAGTCTATGGCGAAGTACCTCTGATGCCCATCAGAGAAGCCCAAGCAGGGCATGCCGTAAATCCATACGGCAGATCGAAATGGATGGCCGAGCAGATCATCGGGGACTTCGAGGCTTCATATGGGTTCAACGCGATTCGGTTGCGCTATTTCAATGCTTGCGGGGCAGATGATTGCGGGCTCATCGGCGAACTTCGGGACCCCGAAACTCATCTGATTCCGCGGGCGCTGATGGTCATTCAGGGACACCTGGATGAGTTCGCCGTCTACGGGGATGATTACGATACTCCCGATGGATCGGCAGTCCGGGACTACATTCATGTCAGCGATTTGGCAGATGCGCATGTGAGGGCGATCCATGCCTTGATGAGAAACGAAAGGAAAATTGTCGGACGAGCGTTCAATCTCGGAACCGGCAAGGGTTATTCGGTCAAAGAGGTGTTGCACGCCATTGAGCGGGAAACCGGTTCTGCGCCGCCCACAACGATGAAGGATCGTCGCCCCGGTGACCCGTCCACGTTGGTGGCGGACCCCACAGCTGCCAACGACGATCTCCAGTTCCGCCCATTGCGATCGGACCTGCATACGATCATCAGGTCAGCCTGGGCATGGCATACGAAGGCGCATCCTCGCCGGGTCCGCGAGCTTTGACCAAGGGGAGCCGCCGTTGCGTCCTTCTTTCCGGCTGCCGGCCATGTCAAAGTCGCGAACGACGCGGCCCACCGGCGAGATCGGCCAGCAGCTCTCGAGCATCCAGTCCGCCCCCCAGCAATCGGTCGGTGCCATCCGCGAGATCGGCATCACAATCGAGAAGCTGCAGGAGATTTCGTCGACGATCGCATCGGCCGTGGAGCAGCAGGGCGCTGTCACGCAGGATATCTCGCGCAATGTCCAGCACGCGGCGGCGGGAATGCAGTTGGTCTCGGCCAACATTGCGGATGGACAGCGTGGCGCAGTCGATGCCGGAACCGCCACATCCCAGGTTCTGTCCGCCGGGTACTAGGGCTAGAATCTGCGCCAAATTCAGAATTGGCGTTGATTTACAGCGGACGCCCGTAGCTTTTGATCCCGCCATTCGGAGGTTCGATCCCTCCCGCCCCAGCCAGGTCGAGCGCCCGACAGGCAGGGCTGGATATCGCCCGTGGGACAATGTCGCCGGTACGTCCGATGTTTCGGGTGCCTGCGACGGCAAAATTCCGGAAGTCCAGACAAACCGCGCGCTGTGCCTTGACCGCCCGCCGCGTGATGGTTCACAAATCGTAGCAAACTGAAGGACATGCAGGCGCCCCATGCTGCGCCGCTCCGCTGGCACGATTGCTGCTTAATGAGCCGCCAAACGAGCGCCAGCTCCAGAACAACAGATGCGAGGGACGTCCGGATGCCAGCCCACAGCCCATCCCTCACCTGAGATCCGGCGACAGGCGATTCCGCCTGCGCAGCTTCGCGGGTCCGCCCCCCGGCCCGGCCCGCGTCCGGACGCATGACGTTGCTCCGGCATGCAATGGAGCCGGCGCGGAAGCGGGTCATAGGCAGACCAGAGAGATAGACCGAGTAAGATCAGGGAGAGAAGATACGATGTCTGCAACCACCACAGCGGCCGCGGCACCACCGCAGAAGCCGTTCTACCGGGTCCTCTATGTGCAGGTCCTGTTCGCGATCGTGCTCGGTGTCATCGTCGGCTGGCTCTGGCCCGAGCTCGGCAAGAACGAATGGATCAAGGCGCTGGGCGACGGCTTCGTCAAGCTGATCAAGATGGTGATCGCGCCGGTCATCTTCTGCACCGTCGTGTCGGGCATCGCGCACGTCTCCGAGGTGAAGAAGGTCGGGCGCGTTGCCGTCAAGGCGCTGATCTATTTCGAGATCGTCTCGACCTTCGCGCTTGCGCTCGGGCTCATCGTCGGCAATTTCATTCAGCCGGGGGCAGGGTTCCAGGGCCAGAGCAACGCCGGCACCGCCGCCGTCGCCAACTACGCCAAGCAGGCGAGCGAGATGAAGTCGGTCGACTTCGTGCTTCACATCATCCCGGACACGGTGGTCGGAGCGTTCGCGCAGGGCGATATCCTGCAGGTGCTGCTGTTCTCGATCCTGTTCGGCATCGCCCTGATGACGCTCGGTGAGCGCGGCCATACGATGCGCGCCTTCATCGACGACGCCGCGCACGCGATCTTCGGCGTCATCGCCCTCGTGGTGAAGGCCGCTCCGATCGGTGCCTTCGGCGCCATGGCCTTCACCATCGGTCGCTACGGGCCGCAGGCGCTCGGCAACCTCGCCGGCCTGATCGCGACCTTCTATCTCACGTCACTCGCTTTCGTCGTGATCGTGCTCGGCATCATCGCCCGCATCGCCGGATTCTCGATCTTCAAGTTCCTCAAATACATCAAGGACGAGCTGCTGATCGTGCTCGGCACCTCGTCATCCGAGAGCGCGCTGCCGCAGATGATGGAGAAGCTGGAGCGGCTCGGCTGTTCCAAGCCGGTCGTCGGCCTGGTGGTTCCGACCGGCTACTCGTTCAATCTCGACGGCACTAACATCTACATGACGCTGGCGACGCTGTTCATCGCGCAGGCGATGAACGTTCACCTCTCCTTCGGCGAGCAGATCACGATCCTGCTGGTCGCGATGCTGACCTCGAAGGGCGCCTCGGGCATCACCGGCGCCGGCTTCATCACCCTGGCCGGAACGCTTGCGGCTGTGCGGCCGGAGCTCGTTCCGGGCATGGCGATCGTGCTCGGCATCGACAAGTTCATGAGCGAGTGCCGCGCACTGACCAATCTGTGCGGCAACGGCGTCGCCTGCGTGATCGTGGCGTGGTGGGAAGGCGAGCTCGATCGCGACAAGCTGCGCATCGCGCTCGATCGCGATATCGATCCCGCCGATGTCGAAGTCGCAGTCACCACGGGATAGGCCTGCGGTCGCGGTGGGCGCTGCTGTCGCATTCCAGCGTCGGTAGCGCCGGCCGCGGCCCTGCCCAATCGCGATGCCGCCAACATCTCGGATAATCTGCTAAGGTGGCGGCGGGCAGGGGTTTACCGTGGAGGCATCCTGCCTGGTGCCGCAAGGCCGGCATGGTCTGACCATCGCGACGATACGGCCTATCGTGAACATGGTCGCGCTGGCTGGGGCGGCGGTGCCGAAGTGATGACGCAGCCGGAGTGACATCGCAGTCATTCCGTCGCGCCGCGGTCACCCTCGGGGAGATTGGATGATGGCCGTTGCGCAGTCTGGTGTTCCTCGCATCGTGATCGTCGGCGGTGGCGCCGGCGGCTTGGAGCTCGCGACCCGGCTCGGAGACAGATACGGCCGCAAGGGCAAGCTCGACGTCACGCTGGTCGAGCGCAACCGTACCCATGTCTGGAAGCCGAAGCTGCACGAGATCGCGGCCGGCAGCATGGACATCTCCGCGCACGAGGTCGACTATCTCGCCCAGGCCTATTGGCACGGCTTTCACTACCGCATCGGCGACATGATCGGCCTCGACCGCGACAAGCGCGAGGTGCTGGTGGCTCCCTACCTCGACGCCGAGGGGCGCGAGGTCACGCCGCAGCGGACCATCCCCTATGACGTGCTCGTCATTTCCATCGGCAGCCAGAACAACGATTTCGGCACGCCCGGCGTCGTCGACCACGCCATCAAGCTGGAATCGCAGCGCGACGCCAGGCGCTTCCACGAGCGCATGGTCAACGCCTGCATCCGCGTCCATTCGCAGTCGTCGCCGATCGCGCCGCACCAGCTGAAGGTCGCGATTATCGGCGCCGGCGCGACCGGTGTCGAATTGGCCGCGGAGCTGCATCGCACGACGCGCGAGGTGGTGGCCTATGGTCTCGACCAGGTCGACGCCGAGAAGGACATCAGGATCACGCTGATCGAGGCCGCGGGCCGGGTGTTGCCGGCATTGCCTGAGCGGGTCTCGCGCGAGACCGAGAAGCTGCTCGCAAAGCTCGGCGTCGAGGTCCTGGTTGGCGCCAAGGTCGCCGAGGTCGGCGCCGACAAGGTCAGCCTTGTCGACGGCCGTGTCATCCCGGCCGAGTTGATCGTCTGGGCCGCGGGCGTCAAGGCGCCCGACTTCCTGAAGGACATTGCGGGCCTGGAGACCAACCGCATCAACCAGCTCGTGGTCAGGCAGACCCTGCAGACCACGCGCGACGAGCGCGTCTTCGCGATCGGCGATTGCTCGGCCTGCTCCTGGGGCGAGCGCGGCAACGTGCCGCCGCGGGCGCAGGCGGCGCATCAGCAGGCGTCGCATCTCTACAAGCAGATTCCGCGCTTCGTCAGGGGCGAGCCGCTGGCGGACTACCGCTATCACGATTTCGGCTCGCTGGTGTCGCTCGGCGAGTTCAGCACGGTCGGCTCGATGATGGGCGCGCTGGTCGGCGGCAATCTGGTGTTCGAAGGCCTGTTCGCGCGGATGATGTATCTGTCGCTCTACAAGATGCACGAATACGCGCTGCACGGGCTCGCGAAGGTGTCGCTGGACACGCTGGCGCGCCTGATCACCCGCCGCACCGAGCCGCACGTCAAGCTGCACTGACGAGGGCGCCTTGGCGTCGGCCCGGCCGATTTTGTTGTCGCCTATTGCCCGGCAAGACCTTAGACTTGCAGCACAATTACGGATACGGCAGCCGCGGCCCGGTACACGGGCCTGGGAAGTGATGGGCCTGGAAAAGGGAATGACGGACCTTCCATTCCGGATCGGCCTCGAGGGACATCCCGACGTCACCGCGGTGGTCCGCAGGCGCGTGGGCTGGGTCGCTCGCGGAGTGATGGCGGCTGCGCTGGTCGGCGTCGCGGCATGGCTCGGCTATGCCATTGCCTTTTCCCGCGGGCTCGATCAGCGGCACGCCGCGGCCCAGCAGCGGCTGGCGGTCGAGGCCGCGCAGCTCGACGGCTACCTCTCGCGCTTCGAATATCTGCCCTCGCTGCTGGAGACCTCGCCCGATGTCTTCCGGCTGCTCGGCACGCCGGACGATCGCGCGCTGCAGCAGAGCGTCAGCCTGCATCTGAAGTCGATCAATCTGCTGGCCGGCGCCGACAACCTCTATGTCCTGACCGTCGCCGGTGATGCGATCGCCGCCGCCGACTTCGATCAGCCGGGGACGCCGGTCGGCAGCAACCTGTCCTACCGCCCCTATATGCGCCAGGCGCTCGCGACCGGCCGCGGCGTGTTCTTCGGCATCGGTATCACCAGCGCGCGCGCCGGCTATTACCTGTCCTATGCCGTCAAGCAAGAGGGACGGACGATCGGCGTCGCCGTCGTCAAGGTCAATCTCGATGCCTTCGAGCGCGAATGGCGCAACCGCGGTGCCGACATGCTGCTGGTCGACGCCCGCGGCGTCACCATTCTCGCCTCGCGCGAGGAATGGCGTTTCCGCCCGCTGACGCCGCTCTCGGTCGACGCGCTCGAGGAGATCGCGACGTCCAAGCCCTATGGCAGCTCCAGCCTCGCGCCGCTCGGCTGGAGCTTCATGGAGAGGACCGATCGCGGCGGCCAGGTCGCGACCGAGCGCGGCGCGGTCTACAGCGTCGACGAGCGTCCGCTCAACGGGCGACAATGGCAGCTGCTGCTGCTCGACGACGAGGCGCCGATCCGGCGGACGGCCTTGATCATCGGCACGCTCTCGGGTCTCGCCAGCATCGTGGCGCTGCTGGCGTTCGGCCTGCTGGCGCAGCGACGCCGCGAGATCCGGCAGCGGCTGGCGAGCCAGGCCGCGCTGCAGGCCGCCAATGACAGGCTGGAAATGCGGGTGCAGGAGCGCACCGCCGAATTGCGCGCCGCGCAGGACGAACTCGTCCATGCCGGCAAGCTCGCCGTGCTCGGCCAGATGTCGGCCGGCATGGTGCACGAGATCAACCAGCCGCTGGCGGCGCTGCAGACCGCCTCCGACAATGCCGTGCAATTCGTCGATCGCGGCATGATCGGCGAGGCCCGCGGCAATCTCATCCGCATCGGCGAGTTGGTCCGCCGGCTGGCGCGCCTGACCGGCCAGCTGCGCGTGTTCGCCTACAAATCGAACGCGCCGCTCGATGCCGTCTCGGTCGAGCAGGCGCTGTCCGAGACGCTCAAGATCCTCGGCGCGCGGGTGAAGGACGGCAATGTCGACGTCACCATAGATCTCGCGCCCGAGCTTCATGTCAGGGCCGATCAGATCCGGCTCGAGCAACTGCTCTGCAACATCATCGCCAACGCGCTCGATGCCGTCGAGGGCGCCGCGCGGAAGTCCATCCACATCCGCGCCGTGCGTGAGGAGGGCCAGTGCCGCATCACCATCGCCAACAGCGGCCCAGCGATCGCCGCCGATGTCCTGCCGCGCCTGTTCGAGCCCTTCGTGACGACCAAGCCGGCCGGCAAGGGTCTCGGACTTGGGCTCGTGATCGCCAATCACATCGCGCGGTCGTTCGGCGGCGAGCTGCGGGCGCGGAATCTCGAGCCGTCCGGCGCCGAGTTCATTGTGCTGCTGCCGCTTGCCGATTGAAGAGGTTCCCGCATGACTCCTGAGCAACCGGTCGGCGTGATCTATGTCGAGGACGACGAGGATGTCCGCATCGGCGCAGTCCAGGCGCTGCAGCTCGCCGGGCTCTCGGTCACGCCGTTCGCCTCCGCCGAAGCCGCAGGCACGACCGTTCGCGCCGACATGCCGTTCGTGGTGGTCTCCGACGTGCGGCTGCGCGGCAAGAGCGGCACCGAGTGGCTGTCCGAGCTGCACCGGCTCGATCCGGACCTGCCGGTCATCCTGGTCACCGGACACGGCGATATCTCGATGGCCGTGGAAGCGATGCGCAACGGCGCCTATGACTTCATCGAGAAGCCGTGCTCGTCGGAGCAACTCGTCTCCGTCGTTCGCCGCGCGCTCGACAAGCGCCGCCTGACGCTCGAAGTCCGCGCGCTGCGTTCGGCGCTCGCCGACCGCCAGGGCATCGAGGCGAGCCTGCTCGGGCGCTCGCCGCAGATCCAGGAGGTGCGCCGCCTGGTCTCGACCCTGGCCTCGACCAATGTCGACGTGACGATCTATGGCGAGACCGGCACCGGCAAGGACGTCGTCGCCCGCTGCCTGCACGCTCACAGCGCCCGGCGCGGCGGCAACTATGTCGCGGTGAATTGCGGCGGCCTGCCGGAGTCGCTGGTCGAGAGCGAATTGTTCGGCCACGAGGCCGGCGCCTTCACCGGCGCGACCAAGCAGCGGATCGGCAAGATCGAATATGCCCATGGCGGCACGCTGTTCCTCGACGAAATCGAGAGCATGCCGCTCAGCGTGCAGGTGAAGCTGCTGCGGGCGTTGCAGGACCGCTCGGTCGAGCGCGTCGGCTCCAACAAGCCTGTGGCGGTGGATTGCCGCGTGGTGGCGGCCAGCAAGGCCAATCTGTTCGAGCTCAGCGAGCAGAAGCTGTTCCGCGCCGATCTGTATTATCGTCTCGGCGTCGCGTTCATCGAGCTGCCTCCGTTGCGCGAACGCCGCGAGGACATCCCGATCCTGTTCGAGCACTTCACCCTCGAGGCTGCCAAGCGGTTCGAGCGCGACGCGCCGATCGTGAACGAGCAGACCATGTCGCTGCTGCTCGGCTACTCATGGCCGGGCAACGTGCGCGAGCTGCGCAACGTCGCCGACCGCTTCGTGCTCGGTGTGCTCGACCGCAAGGTCCTCGACCGCTCGGGCGCCGCGGCCTCGGAGCTGTCGCTGCCACGGCAGCTGGAGAACATCGAGCGCTCGATCATCGAGGATGCGTTGCGCCGCAAGCTCGGCGACGTGCCGGCGACTGCGGCGCTGCTGAGCATTCCGAAGCAGACGCTTTACGACAAGATCAAACGGCTGGCCGTGAAGGTCGACGGCATCCGCGAGAGCGCGCCGCTGCGGCCGCAGTCCTGACCGTGGCTGGTCCTGCGGCGGCAGGAGGGCATCTGTTCCATGCCGGCGATCAGGAACGAATGCTGGACACCGCTTGTTGAAAGATCATGACAGGCAGAGACACCCGCGACCTGCGCTCCGGCGCCTACGACCCCGTCAGCAAGGACGGTCTGCCGCAGTCGCACCAGGTCAAGGACAAAACGACGCCCCGCCAGCAGGAGCAGTGGGGCGCCGACGTGCGGGCCGAGCCGTTGCCCGGCACCGAGCCGGTGCTTCCGGAAGGGCTCATGCGCGAGCGGCGTGGTCCGCTCAATCGCAATACTGGTCGCCGCGACACTGACTAGTGCGCGGCGACCCAGCGCGCCTACTTCGCCGCGATCACCATGATCTCGACGGTGTATTGCGGCGCAGCCAGCTTGGCTTCGACCGTGGCGCGCGCCGGGGTATTGCCGGCCGAGACCCAGCCATCCCACACGGCGTTCATTTCGCCGAAGGTCTTGATGTCGGTGAGGTAGATCGTCGCGGACAACAGCTTCGACTTGTCGGTGCCGGCCTTGGCGAGGTGGCCGTCGATGATCGAGAGAATCTCCTCGGTCTGCTTGGTGACGCTTTCACCGGCCGTCTTCTGCGCGACGACTCCCGCGAGATAGACGGTATTGCCGTGAACGACGACCTGGCTCATGCGCGGGCCAATTTCGAAACGCTGGATCGACATCGAAGAACTCCTCAAAAGGTCAATTCGGGGCTTCTCCCTAGCGCGTGCGACGCGGCGACGCCAGTCGGCTGAACGGCCACTTTCGCCAGCTTGGAGCATGCGACCTTGCGTTGTCGACCGCGCCGCGGCACACGGACCGCGGGGCGTTTCACGATGACCCGGCCTTGTCGCGCTGCAAAGCGGGCTTGCCCATGGGGCAGGCAAAGGCGGGGCGTTTTCCGCGCTTGCACAGATATTTGAGACATGAAACATTCTCCGCGAGGTTCCTTTTTGAAATGGCGGAGGGGCGTGATGCGGAAACGATCGATGCTGGCGGCACTCGCGGCGATGGCTTTGGTGACGAGCGCGGGGCCGACATTCGCACAGCAGACGATCCGCGTCGGCTGGACCATCCCGGCGGAAGAATCCAAATACTGGATGATGAAGCGGCCGAGCGAATTTCCGGATCTCGGCAAGACCTACAACATCGAATGGACCCAGTTCCAGGGAACGGCACCGATGACGCAGGCGCTCGCCGCCGGCGCGCTCGACTGTGCCACGCAAGCGCCGCTGTCACTGGCGAACGGCGTCGTCGGCGGCGGCCTCAAGGCCTACATCGTCGCCCAGCACGTCTATGAGAAGCCGGGCGGCTTCTCGGTCTACTGGGCGGTCAAGGACGATTCCCCGATCAAGACCATCGCCGATCTCAAGGGCAAGACGGTCGGCATTTCCGTGATCGGCGGCGGCACGCAAGGGCCGTTCAACATGTTGCTGAAGCAGGCCGGGCTCGATCCGGCCAAGGACATCAAGCTTGTCGAAGTCGGCTTCGCGGTGTCGGAAGATGCGCTGCGCCAGGGCCGTGTCGACGCCGTCAACATGAATCAACCCTTTGCCGCGCGCGCCGAGGCCAAGGGCGGCACCCGCAAGCTGTTCTCGCTGTCCGAGGCGATGCCGAACATCGTCCACATCCTCGAGGCCTGTCGCGCCGATTTCGTCGACAAGAACCCGGAGCTGGTGAAGGCCTATGTCCGCGACATCACCGCCGGCATGAAGAAGGCGCTCGCCAATCGCGACGAGACCTTGAAGGTGGTGTCGGAGGTCATGAAGGCGCCGGTCGCCGTGATCGACACCTATCTGCTGAAGGACAATGATTTCGGCCGCGATCCGGTGGCCGCGCCGAACTTCCCGGCGATCCAGAAGATGCTCGACATCTACGCCGAGACCGGCATGCTGCCGAAGCTCGACGTCGCCCAGTTCAAGCATCCCACGATCGTCGCGCCGATCCAGTAGGCGGCTTCACGCGGAGCCTTGTCGATGAGGAAGCTGCGATCGCGTGTGACGGTGGAAGGGCTCGATCGCGCTCCGCACCGGGCCTTCATGCGCGCGATGGGGCTGGACGATGCCGACATCGCCAAGCCGATGATCGGTGTCGTCAGCCAGAAGGGCGAGCAGACGCCCTGCAACATGACGCACGATTTCCAGGTCGATGCGGCGAAGACGGGCGTCTCCGAAGCCGGCGGCACGCCGCGGGAATTCGCCACCGTCTCGGTCTCCGACGGCATCAGCATGAACCATGAGGGGATGAAGTTCTCTCTGTTCTCGCGCGAGCTGATTGCCGACTCCATCGAGGCCGTGGTCCATGGCCTGGCCTATGACGCGCTGATCGGCTTCGGCGGCTGCGACAAGACCCTGCCCGGCGTCATGATGGGCATGGTCCGCTGCAACGTTCCGTCGATCTTCATCTATGGCGGCAGCGCGCTGCCCGGCAAGTACCGGGGCAGGACGCTCACGGTGCTCGACTCGTATGAAGCGGTCGGCAGCTACATGACCGGCGAGATCGATGCCGACACGCTCGAGGGCATCGAGCGGTCCTGCCTGCCGACGATCGGCGCCTGCGCCGGGCAGTTCACCGCCAACACCATGGGCATGCTGTCGGAGGCGATGGGCCTGTCGATGCCCAACGTCTCGATGATCCCCGGCGTCTATGCCGAGCGCGCGCACGTCGCGCGGCAGGCCGGACGCATGATCATGCAGATGCTCGCGCGTGGCGGCCCGCTGCCGCGCGACATCGTGACCCGGAAGGCGCTGGAGAACGGGGCGGCCATCGTCGCGGCTACCGGCGGCTCCACCAACGCCGCGCTGCATCTGCCGGCGATCGCCAATGAGGCCGGCATCCGCTTCACCCTCGACGATGTCGGTGAGGTGTTCGCGCGCACGCCGCTGATCGGCAATCTCAGGCCGGGCGGCAAGTACACGGCGAAGGACGTCTACGACATCGGCGGCGCCGCCGTGGTGATCCGCGCGCTGATCGAGAGCGGCCACATCGACGGCTCCTGCATCACTGTCACCGGCCGCACGCTGGCCGAGGAATATGGCTCGGCCAACCCGCCGGACGGCGAGATCGTGTTCAGCCCGGCCAAGCCGATCATGGCGGATGGCGGCGTGGCCGTCCTCAAGGGCAACCTCGCGCCCGACGGCGCCGTCATCAAGATTGCCGGCCTCAAGAACCTGGTGTTCGAGGGCCGTGCGCGGGTGTTCGAGGACGAGGAGGCCTGCGTCGCCGCGGTCCGCGCGCGCAGTTATCAGGCGGGCGAGGTGCTGATCATCCGCAATGAGGGTCCAGTCGGCGGTCCAGGGATGCGCGAGATGCTCGGCGTCACCGCGCTGATCTATGGCCAGGGCATGGGCGAGAAGGTCGCGCTGATCACCGACGGCCGCTTCTCCGGCGCCACCCGCGGCATGTGCATCGGCTATGTCTCGCCGGAAGCCTTCGTCGGCGGTCCGCTGGCGATGGTGCAAGACGGCGATCCGATCCGCATCGATGCCAAGGCGCGCACGCTCGATGTGCTGCTTGATGACGTTGAGCTGGCTTCGCGCCGCAAGCACTGGACGCAGCGGCCGCCGCGGCACCGCGCGGGAGCGCTGGCGAAGTATGCGAAATTGGTCGGGCAGGCGCCGCTCGGCGCCGTCACGCATGAGGGACCGGCCGAATGGCCCTGGTTCGATCAGGAGCAGCAATGAGCGGCGCGCGTGGGACGATTGGCAGAGTTCTTGCTAATCTTTCCAGGTCCCCGTCATTCCGGGGCAATCGTCGAGGCGCAGACGCGAAGCGGTTGCGCTTCGATGATTGAACCCGGAATCTCGAGCTTGTTGAGCATGACGCAAGGCAATCTCGAGATTCCGGGTTCAAGGCCTTTCGGCCTTGCCCCGGAATGACGGCGGATGTGGTTTAAAACGATCGTCTGCGGCAGTCTTCATGCCTGATATCACGGAGCCTCTAAGCGTGCTGCATCGGAAAGAGAAGCCGACATGGGCGTGACCCCGATCCGACCCGGCCAGCTCGCGGGCACTCCGCTCGGCCGCCGCGCGGCCACGCCGATCATCGAGATCGATCACGTGTCGCAGGTGTTCAAGACGTCGTCGCGCCGCGACCACACCGCGCTGTCGGACATTTCGCTTTCGGTCGGCGAGGGCGCCTTCGTCTCCATCCTCGGGCCCTCCGGCTGCGGCAAGTCGACCTTGCTCTACATCGTCGGTGGCTTCGTCAGCCCCACCAAAGGCACGGCGAAGATGAAGGGCAAGCCGATCACCGGTCCCGGCACCGATCGCGGCCCGGTGTTCCAGGAGTTCGCGCTGTTTCCCTGGAAGAGCGTGCTCGGCAACGTCATGTATGGTCCGCTGCAGCAGGGCAAGAAGCCGGCGAAGGCCGAGGCGCTCGCGCGGACTTTGCTCGCCATGGTCGGACTCACCGGCTTCGAGAAGTTCTATCCCAAGGAGCTGTCCGGCGGCATGAAGCAGCGCGTCGCGCTGGCGCGCACGCTGGCCTACGGGCCGGAGGTGCTGCTGATGGACGAGCCGTTCGGCGCGCTCGACGCGCATACGCGTACGCGGCTGCAGAACGACCTGCTCGACATCTGGGAGCGCGACCGCAAGACGGTGCTGTTCGTGACCCACTCGGTCGAGGAAGCCGTGTTCCTGTCCGACAAGGTCGTGATGATGTCGCGCTCGCCTGGCCGCATCCGCGAGGTGATCGACATCGACCTGCCGCGCCCTCGACGCCGCGAGGAGCTTCTGCTGGACCCGCGCTACCAGAAATACATCGTCGACATCGAGCGCATGTTCGACGATTCCGGTGACAACGAGCTGCCGTCATGAACGGCCTGTCGAAGCCGCTCGCGCCGGTGCTGGCTTGCTGCGGTCTGCTGCTGGCGTGGCAGCTCGCCTCGCTCGGACTGAAGAACGACAGCTTTCCGACCGCGCTGGAATCGCTGCGTGCGATCCCGCCGATCCTCACCGACAAGGAATCCCTGATCAACATCCTGGCCTCGCTGCGGCGGATGGCGATCGGCTTCGCGCTGGCGCTTGCGTTCTCGATTCCGCTCGGGTTGCTGATGGGGCGCAGCCGGTCGACCGCCGCCTTCTTCAACCCGCTGCTGATGCTGATCTACCCGGTGCCGAAGGCGGCGCTGATGCCGATCATCATGCTGTGGCTCGGCGTCGGAGACATCTCCAAGACGCTGGTGATCTTCCTCGGCGTCAGCCTTCCGGTGATCTACCACAGCTTCGAGGGCGCCAAGGCGGTCGAGGAGAAGATGCTGTGGTCGGGCGCGGCGATGGGACTCTCGGCCGGCGAGCGCCTGCTGCGCATTGTCCTGCCCGCGGCGCTTCCGGAGATCCTCACCGGCTGCCGCACTGGAATCGTGCTGGCGCTGATCACGATGGTGACGAGCGAGATGATCGCGCGGCAATCCGGCGCCGGCAACATCCTGTTCAACGCGCTCGACATGGGCCAGTACGACACGGTGTTCGCGATGATCATCATCATCGGCGCCATGGGCATCTGCCTCGATGCGGCGTTCGAGGTCGTCAGGCGCTGGCTGGTGCGCTGGTCCGAGCCGCAGTTCGACATGCCGCTGAGCTTCTCATGACGCGCACCTCCAACGACATCCTCCTTGGCGCCGCGCCGATCGTGCTGGTCCTGCTGCTGTGGCAGGGGCTGGTGTCGTTCGGCTATGCGCCGCCGACCCTGCTGCCGCCGCCGGGGCAGGTGTTTTTGCGGATGGGCCAGCAGCTCACCAGCGTCACCTTCCAGCAGGACATCGTGGCAACGCTGTTCCGGCTGTTCGCCGGCTTTGCGATCGCCGTGGTGCTCGGTGTTTCCCTTGGAATTGCCGCCGCGGTGAGCCCGCCTGTCAACGCCGCCGTCAAGCCGATCGTGCGCGTGCTGGCGCCGCTGCCGAAGGTCGCGCTCTATCCGGCGTTCCTGCTGCTGCTCGGCTTCGGCCACGAATCCAAGATCATGCTGGTGGCGGCGGACGCGCTGTTTCCGATCCTGCTGTCGACCTACTACGGCGCGACGACCGTCGAGCAGAAGCTGATCTGGTCGGCGCTCGCGGCCGGCACGCCGCCGCGCGACGTGCTGTGGAAGGTGGTGCTGCCGGCGGCGATGCCGTCGATCCTGACCGGCTGCCGCATCGGCCTCGTGATCTCTTGCATCGTCGTGTTCCTGGCCGAGATGATCACCTCGACCGACGGGCTCGGTCACGTGCTGGTGACCGCCGCGCGCACCTTCCAGGCTGTCGACATGTTCGTGCCGCTGATCACGATCTCGCTGCTGGGTCTCATTCTCAACGCCCTGCTGCAAGGCCTGCGCGCTTATCTGCTGCGCGGCTTTCCCTCAGTCTGATAACAACACAACGACAATCGGGAGAACGACCATGCTGGCGGATCGCATCGAGGCGAAATGGATCGACGCATTCTGCGAGATCTTCGAGCGCTGTGCCGTCAAGGCGGGTGACACCGCCGCGATCCTGTCGGAAACGCAGTCGCGCGCCCTCAACGTCCACCTCGCGGAGTTGGCGCTGTTGCGGATGGGGGCGCGTCCGTTCCATGTCGTGGTGCCGACCCCGCGCAACCGCCATCCGGTGCCGGTGCGCTCGACCGGTGCGTCGGAGGCGATCGGCAAGCTCGGGCCGGTGGTCTCAGCGCTGCAGCAGGCCGGCTTCGTCGTCGACTGCACCATCGAAGGCCTGATGCATGCGGTGGAGACGCCGGAGATCCTGAAGGCCGGCGCGCGCATCCTGGTGATCTCCAACGAACATCCCGAGGCGCTCGAGCGCATGGTGCCTGACTCTGCGCTCGAGAAGCGCGTGCGCGCCGCCGCCAAGATGCTGCGCGGCACCAAGCGGATGCGCGTGACCTCGAAGGCCGGCACCGATCTCGACGTGATCATGGAGGGCGCCTCGACCGTCGGCGTCTGGGGCTGGACCGACCGTCCCGGCACGCTGGCGCATTGGCCGGGCGGCATCGTCGTCAGCTTCCCCAGGAGCAAATCGGTCAACGGCACCATCGTGATGGCGCCCGGCGACATCAACCTCACCTTCAAGCGCTATCTCACGTCACCGGTGACGATGACCCTCTGCGACGACTACGTCACCGGGCTGGACGGCGAGGGTGCCGATGCCGCGATGATGCATTCCTATCTCGCCTCCTGGGGCGACCGCGAGGCCTATGCGGTGTCGCATGTCGGCTGGGGCATGAACCCCGGCGCGCGCTACGAGGCGCTGACCATGTACGACCAGCGCGACACCAACGGCACCGAGTTGCGCGCCGTCCCCGGCAATTTCCTGTTCTCCACCGGCGCCAACGAATTCGCCGGCCGCTACACGGCTGGCCATTTCGACCTGCCGATGATGGGCACCACGATCGAGCTGGACGGTGTGGCCGTGATCAAGGAGGGCGTGCTGCAGGACGTGTTCGGATAGTTCTCGTTGTGGCTCGCGAGCACGCGCCCAGCGGGCAGTGTACTCCCCTCTCCCTTGCGGGGAGGGGAGCGCACCGTCACCGTGGTGGGTAGATCGCCCTAAATGGCGAAGCGTCCGCGATGAGCAACGGAAGATGCCCGGGGCGTATTCCGAAAAAAATAATTTACTTGCTATTTTTCGGAATTCATGGTTCTCTCTCGCCATCCCGCCTCACTGCGGAGGGGCGTTGCGCGCGATCGTCACGACACGCGAGGCGGGGAGCGATGGCCGCGAGAGATCGCAGCGTCCTCTCATGAGAGCGCGGACGAACGATCGATTGCGGACGTGAAGTCGCAGCGTCCTGACACCCCGAAGCTGGTGTCCAGCGCAATGCGCCTAAAGCGCATTGTTGCCATGGTGGCCAACAAGCCCGGCGCACCAGGGAGACTGCGTATAAGCGTGAAGACCGTCGCGCAGGGAAGGCCGGGTGTTTCCGGCTGCACCTGTGGTACCTGCCGCCTGCATTCTTTTTCGCAGGCGGGCCGCAGGCGTCAGCCGACGCCTGGCCTTCCCTGCGCCCTCTGCATTTGAAGAGGGACGAACTGATCGCAACGCTCGGGCGCAAATGCGCCGCGAGAACGAGACGTCATGCCGCCCGCTGTTTGACCCGTGTATCCGATCCCCCCACCATTGTCGTCCTGGGCAAGCCGTGACGCGCAAAGCGCATCGCGGCACCGACCCGGGATCCATACTCCGCGGCAGTCATTGTTTTGCGAGATGGTCGACGCGCGTCCCAAACTCCTCCCTGGGGTTATGGGTCCCGGCGCTCGCCGGGACGACGGCGGAGTTTGTTGATGCAGTTGCAGTTGATACCCGCAAAGGGCCGGCAGCGACGCCGCTGTAGGGTGGGCAAAGCAGCCGCCCGCAGGGCGGTTGCGTGCCCACCGTGCATCCAGGCATGCGGAGCGACATGGTGGGCACGGCGCGCGATGGAGCGCAGCATGAGGCGCGCAGTGTCGCCTGCGCGCCTTTGCCCACCCTACGGCCCGGCGATACGCGTTGCCTCAATCCACCACAGGCGGCCGGGCGAGCTTGAAATGCCGCAGCATGTCGACCAGCGCGCCGAGCCGCTGCTCGCGATAGGCTGCGACATCCATACCGGAATAATCGAGGAATCCGGCGCCGGTGCGCAGGCCGATGCGGCCCTCCGCCATGTTGCGCTCGATCACCTCGGGCGCGCGATAGCGGTCGCTGTGGAGCGCGCCTTCGAGGTAGCGGCTGGCGTAGTAGAGGATGTCGCCGCCGCCCCAGTCGATGAATTCGAGCAGGCCGAGCACGGCGTAGCGGAAGCCGAAGCCGTAGCGGATCGCCTTGTCGATCTCCTCGGCGCTGGCGACCCCTTCGCCGACCATGCGCGCCGCCTCATTCATGGCGAGCGCCTGGATGCGCGGCACGATGAAGCCCGGCGTGGCCGCGCAGACCACCGGCACCTTGCCGATGCCTTCGAGCAGCGCCTTCAGCCGCGCCGTGACATCGGGATCCGTCGCCTGGCCCGGCGAGATCTCGACCAGCGGGATCAGATAGGCCGGGTTGAGCCAGTGCGCATTCAGGAAGCGCTCAGGGCGCTCCACCGCACCGGAGAGATCGTTGACCAGGATCGTCGAGGTCGTCGAGGCGATGATCACGTCGGGCGCGACCGCGCGCGACGCTGCCCCGAGCACCTCGCGCTTGAGGTCCACGATCTCCGGCACGCCTTCGAACACCAGCGTCGTCCGCGCCAGCACATCGCTGCTCGCGCTGGCCGGCGCGACGGCGATATTGCCCATCAGCTTTTCGGCATCGGCGGCTTGCAGCATCCCGAGCCGCGCCAAGGTCGCGAACGTCGCGCCGACCTCGCCGAGCGCGTCGCGCTCGAGCCCGGCGAACTCCTCCGGCGTGCGCGGTTTGACGTCGATCATCGTCACGGGATGGCCGGCATAGGCGAAGGCCACGGCGATGCCGCGGCCCATGCGGCCGGCGCCGAGGCAGGCGATATGACCGCGCGCGCTCATTGAGCAAATCCATCACGCAGCAGCGCCTGCAGCGCGGTCCGGTCGAGACCACCAAGGCCGAGGCGGGCGAGCGTGCGCCCCGTTGCCACGAAATCCTCGCCGCAGATCGCACCGCCGATGGCCAGGAAGGCGCGGGCGAGCGGCGTCGGCGTGCCGCTCAGCTCGGCGGCCGAGATCAGGAACGACAGGCCGAGCCTGAGATCCTCGCGCATGTAGCGGTGCTGCGTCAGCACGAGCTGCTCGCGCCAATCGCCGGAATCGGTGAGCCGGTCGTGCGAGCCGCGGCCGTACATCCAGATCTCGCCCTCCTTGGCGTAGTGATGCGCCAGCGGAAAATGCGGCGCGCCGTAGCCGAGCGCTTCGCGCACCGCAATCCGCTCCGCATCGAGCGCATCGGTGACGCGGCGGATCGAAGGTTGCGTGCCCTCCTTGTGGATGTCCCAGCGCTCGAAATGCTCGATCGGACCTGCATTCATCACGATCAGCGGCGGATGGATGATGCAGCCGGCATTCATCAGCGCGCCCGACAGCGCGTCACCACAGGGCTCGATCACGCCGGGGAAGGCGCGGCCGATCACAGCTAGTGCATGCTCGGCCGTCTTCGAAGGAAACACGCCGACCGGGAGCCGCTTGGCCCGGATGGTGATCGCGACCTCGAACGGGCCGTGCTTGCGCGTCAGCCAGGGCAGCGTGCCGGTCTCGGCGTAGCTGACGTTGGCTTCATTGCCGGCATCACGCGCGGCCGCCGCGAAGATCATCGTGCCGAAGGTCGCCGGCGGCAGGAATACGACCTGACCGTCGACGAGATGCGGCGCAAGTTGGTGCGCGATGGCTGCCTGCGCGAAGGCCGGTGCCGGGCAGAGGATCAGCTCGGCGCCATAGACGGCCTCGCCGATATCCGTCGTGACCAGCGCCAGCCTGGCCTCATGCCGGCCATTGACGTCCTTGACGATGATCGACGAGCCCGCCATTTGATGCTGCGCGACAGCGTCCGCATCGCGGCGCCACAGACGGACCTCGTGACCTCCGAGCGCGAAATCGCCTGCCGCCGCAAAGGAGCCATTGCCGCCGCCGAGCACTGCAATTTTCAAGAGCGCGTCTCCATGCCGATCATTTGGGGCCATCGATCTGGCGCAGCAGATGGTGCTGCACCTTGCCGAGCGCAGTGCGCGGCAGGTCGTCGACGAACACGATGTCGCGCGGCACCTTGAAGCGCGCGAGCTGCGACTGCAGATGCGCCCGCAAGGTCTCCGCGTCGAGCGCACAACCCTGGCGCTTGACCACGAAGGCGACGGGCACTTCGTCCCAGCGCGGATCGGGCCGGCCGATCACGCCGCATTCGACGACGTCGGGATGCTCGCCGAGCACGCGCTCGATCTCGGCTGGGTAGACGTTTTCGCCGCCGGAGATGATCATGTTGTTCTTGCGCTCGAGCACGAAGAAGTACCCCTCGGCATCGCGCTGGGCGATGTCGCCGGTGCGGTACCAGCCGTCATGGATCGCCTGCTGCGTGGCTTTGGCGTTGCCCCAATATTCGAAGAACAGATTGGGCCCGCGCACGGCGATCTCGCCCGCTTTGCCCGCCGAAAGCTCGTCGCCGTCCTTGTCGATGATCTTGGCTTCGCAGCACAGCCCGGGCAGGCCGGTCGAGCCTGCGCGCGAGAGGTCGCCGCCGAGCCGTGTGTAGATCGCGATCGGGCAGGTCTCGGTCGAGCCATAGACCTGCAGCACCGGCACGCCGCGTGCGGTGATGCGTTCGATCAGCGCCGGCGGCACGATGCTCGATCCGGTCGCAACAGCCCTGAGCGAGGACAGGTCCGTCGCATTCCAATCGGGATGCTCGGTGACGGCCTGGATGGTTGCCGGCACCAGCACGGTCAACGTCGGCCGTTCGTTGACGATCGCCGCCAGTGTCGAATCCGGCGTGAAGCGGGCGTGCAGCGTAACGGTGGCGCCGTGATGCAGCGCCGGCGTAGTCTGGATGTTGAGGCCGCCGACGTGGAACAGCGGCAGCACCGTCAGCACGTGATCGTCGGAGGTGAGGCCATGCATGTGCTGGCTCATCACCCCATTCCACAGCAACGCCTCCTGGCGCAGCACCGCGCCCTTCGGCCGGCCCGTGGTGCCCGAGGTGTAGACGATCAGCAGCGGGCAGGAGAGGTCGATGTGCGGGTTGCGATCATCGCCGTGACCGCGGCCCAGCAGATCGTCGATCTGCAATCCGCTCGACGGCGCAAAGTCGATGCCGACCGGCACGGTCTCCGGATGGCTCTCGGCGAGCGCCGGCAGCACCGACGCAAAGGCCTGCTCCAGCACCAGCACCTTGGCGGCAGCATCCGAGAGAATGAAGACCTGCTCGGCCACCGCCAGCCGCCAGTTCAGCGGCACCAGGATCGCGCCGAGTCGCGCACAGGCATAGAGCAAGACCAGATAGTCCGGCCGGTTGAGGCTCAAAATCGCGACGCGGTCGCCGCGTCCGACGCTGAACTCGGATTTCAGCGCCCGCGCTGTCCGCGCTATGCGCTCGCTGAAATCGGCATAGCTCAGCGGCCTGCCTTCGAAGTGGATCGCCGGCTTGTCCGGCGTGAACGCCGCGTTGCGCTCGATCAGGCTGCAGAGGTCCACGCTCAGTCGTCCGTCTCGCCGGGCTCGTACAGTGCCTCGCGGCCGATGCGGTCGAGGCACAATTCCGCGGTCCAGGGCAGCATCAGGGAGCCGCAGCGGCTGTCGCGATAGATGCGCTCCAGCGGCAGCGTCTTCAGCATCGATTGTCCGCCGCATGTGCGGATGGCGAGCGCCGCCAGATCATTGGCGCCCTCCATCACCGAGTACTGCGCCGCATAGGCGCGCAGCACCTGCTCCTTGCTCGGATTGGCTCGCGCCTCGGTGACGGCCTGGAACCAGATTCCCTTGATCTGCTCCAGCTTGATCTGCATCTGCGCGACCGCGATCTGCTTGGTCGGGTACATCCGCCGCTTGACCGGCGGCATGCCCGGCACCTCGCCGCGCAGATATCTGACGGTGAAGTCATACGCAGCCTGCGCAAGCCCCATATAGGTCGGCGACAACGTCATGAACATGTGCGGCCAGCGCATCGCCGCCTGGAAATAGACGCCGCGCGGCATCAAGGCGGCGTCCTCCTCGACGAAGACATCCTTGAAAAGCAGCGTGCGTGACACCGTGCCGCGCATGCCCAGCGGATCCCAGTCGCCGACGACAGAGACGCCCTCCGTTTTCGCCGGCACCGCGAGATAGAGCGTGTTGCGGCGGGACGCCTTCTCGCCCTCGCTGACCTCGGTGCATAGCACACCATAATAGTCCGCGTGTCCGGCGAGCGAGGCGAAGATCTTCTTGCCGTTGACCAGCCAGCCGCCCTTGACCGGCTTGGCCTCAGTACCGAACGCGACGCCGCCCGCTGCCGCCGCGCCACCCTCCGAGAAGGGCTGCGAATAGATCGCGCCGTCGTCGACGATGCGCTTGTAGTGGATCGCGCGCCGCCGCTCGTGCTCGGCGCGGACGTCCTCGTCCATGTCGAGATCGTCGGCGAGCGGTCCGGACCATAAGGTCGAGCAAACGTGCATGTTCCAGGTCAGCGCCGTGGCGCCGCAATAGCGACCGATCTCGGCGGCGGTGAGTGCGTAGGTCTGGTAGCCCGCACCGAGGCCGCCGAGAGCCTTGGGAACGGAGATGCCGAGCAGGCCCGCGCGATGCAGGTCCTTGTAGTTCTCAGTCGGAAAGCTCGCCTCGCGATCCCAGGTCGCGGCGCGGCCCGCCAGCACGCTCTGCCCGAGTTCCCGGGCCCGTGTGATGATGTCGGCCTGCTCGGCCGTGAGCCGATATGCGGCCGGATCGAACATCGGCGCATCGAGGGCTTCGCCGGAGGCCATCGCCGTCTTCTGGACCGGGATCGTCATCATCTCTCCGCTGTCGCTGGTGTTGCATGTGTCGTCAGGAACGTATCGAGTGCGGCGTTGAACTCGCCGGGCCGTTCGAGATTGACGAGATGGCCGGCGCCCTGAAGTTCGACGTAGTCCGACGAGGGAATGAAGCTCGCCATCTTCTCCATCATCGGCGCCGGCGCGTTGCGATCCTTCGAGCCCGAGAGCACCAGCGTCGGCACCTTGATGTCCTTCAAGGCTTGTCGCCGGTCGAAACCGAGTAGGGCCAGCATGCTGGCGCGATAGCTTGCCTCGGGTACGCCGGCCATGCAGGAGGTTGCAATTTCAAGGCCATGCGGATCGGGATCGTCGCCGACCAACTCCTTGACCAGGTCCGGCGCCAGCGACGCCATCGTCGCGCCCCGATCGAGCGGTCCGAGACGTGCCTCGATGAACGACTTCTGCCAGTCGCCGTCGGCCTTGCCGAAGGCCGGGCTGGTCTGAGCCAACACCACGGCCGACGCGGCATGCGGATGCGTCGTCAACCATTCCTGTACGATCATCCCGCCGATGGAATGACCAACGAGGATCGGCTGCTTGGCGCCGATCTGGCTCAGGAAATCTTGAAGCGCAGCGGCGAGCGTGGTGATGCTGGCCGTCTCGAGCCGGGCGGATTGGCCATAGCCTGGCATGTCCCAGGCCACCGCATGGCGGCGCTCGCCGAAATAGTCGAGCTGACCGCGCCAGGCGCGTGCCGCGCCGCCGATGCCGTGCAGGAACACCACGGTCTGCCGCTCGGGCGCCCCCGATGCCTCGTAGCCGAAGCGGCCGTCCTTCGTGGTGGTGATTTGCGACGCAGGCACGCAGACCTCCGAGATATGCCTGATACCGCTACGCTGCTCGCTCCAGGCCCTTGAACGCTAGTCGCGGCAACCGGGGTGTCAAGGCGCTTCGGGCGTGTTGTTGCAAAAATTTGAAGTTTAAAATAACTTCGAGGCCGCGATCGTATTGCAAGAGATGAGGAGGCGCGCGTGTCGGGATTGCCTGCAGCTGCGCATGCGATGGTGACGGGCGGCGGACGCGGCATCGGCCGCGAGATCGCGCAAGCCCTGAAGCTTGCCGGCGCAACCGTGACGATCGTCGGGCGCAACGGCGCAACGCTCGATGAGGCGATCGCAGCCGGCTGCGCCGATTACGCCGCCATTGCCGATGTTGCCGATCAGGCCGCGATGAACGCGGCCGTTGCCGCCGCTGTTGCGCGCCAGCCGATCGACATCCTGATTGCCAATGCCGGAAGTGCCGAGTCCGCCCCGTTCCTGAAATCGGATGCCGCGCTGTTCCGTCGTATGATCGACATCAATTTCATGGGTGTCGTGCATGCCGTGCAGGCAGTGCTGCCGGCGATGAGGGCAAAGTCCTATGGCCGCGTCGTTGCGGTCGCGTCCACGGCAGGGCTCAAGGGCTATCCTTACGTCAGCGCCTACACCGCAGCGAAGCATGCCGTCGTCGGCCTGACGCGCTCGCTCGCGCTGGAGCTGGCTGCGACGCGCGTGACAGTCAACGCAGTCTGCCCAGGCTTCACCGATACGGATCTCGTCGCCGACAGCGTGGACAACATCATGAAGAAGACCGGCCGCAGCCGGGAGCAGGCGATCGCCGAGCTTGCCAAGCATAATCCGCAGGGGCGGCTCATCATGCCGCAGGAAGTTGCTGATACCGTGCTGTGGCTATGCGGCAGCGGTGCCGGTGCGATCACGGGACAGGCGATCGCTGTGGCCGGCGGCGAGGTGTAGACCGTAACGCCCAACGATAAGATTTGAAGGAAGGAAGCTGACATGTCGAGACACGCCAATCCCGTCACCGTGCCGTTGGCGGACTACAAGCCCAGCCATTTCCTGCTCGCGGTCAAGGATCGCGTCGCGACCGTGACGTTGAACCGGCCCGAGCGCAAGAACCCGCTGACCTTCGAGAGTTATCGCGAACTGACCGACTTCTTCCGGGCCTGCGCGTTCGACGATGACGTCAAGGCGATCGTCGTGGCCGGTGCAGGCGGCAATTTCTCGTCCGGCGGCGACGTGTTCGAGATCATCGGTCCGCTGGTGAAGATGGACACCAAGGGTCTGACCGCCTTCACCCGGATGACCGGCGATCTCGTCAAGGCGATGCGGGCCTGTCCGCAGCCGATCGTCGCGGCGGTCGAAGGAATCTGTGCAGGCGCTGGCGCGATCGTTGCGATGGCCTCCGATATCAGGCTGGCTGCAACCGGTGCCAAGGTCGCGTTCCTGTTCAACAAGGTCGGCCTTGCCGGTTGCGACATGGGGGCCTGCGCGATCCTGCCGCGCATCATCGGTCAGTCCCGCGCGTCCGAACTGCTCTACACCGGCCGCTTCATGAGTGCCGACGAGGGCGAGCGCTGGGGCTTCTTCAGCCGCATCGTCGCCCCCGCCGACGTGCTGGCGCAGGCCGTGGTGTTGGCAACCGAGATCGCGAACGGCCCGACTTTCGCCAACACGATGACCAAGCGCATGCTGGCGATGGAATGGGCGATGTCGGTCGAGGAGGCGATCGAAGCCGAGGCAGTTGCCCAGGCCTTGTGCATGACGACGGAGGATTTCAACCGCGCCTTCGAGGCCTTCGCGGCCAAGTCGAAGCCGGTCTTCCAGGGCAATTGACAAGCGGAGGGAACCGAAGGGGCTTGCCAGGAGATATTTTAGGGTTAAAATAATTTTCATTGGCTCGGCTCTCCAGTGGAGGCGCTCATGAAGATCGCGATCATCGGCGGCGGACCTGCCGGTCTCTATGCGGCGATATTGCTCAAGAAGCAGCGGCCCAGCGCCGACATCGCGGTCTACGAGCGCAACCGCGCCGACGACACGTTCGGATTCGGCGTGGTGTTCTCCGATGCCACGCTCGACAATTTCGAGAAGCATGACCTGCCGAGCTACCAGCGGATCACCCAGGAATTCGCCTACTGGGATGATATTGCCGTGCATTTCCGCGGCACGGTCCACCGGGTCGGCGGCAATGGTTTCTGCGGCTGCTCGCGCCGCACGCTGCTGCGAATCCTGCAGGAGCGAGCGCGCGAGCTGGGCGTGACCCTGCAGTTCGAGGTCGACCTCGAGGACGAGTCGCAATTCGCTGATGCGGATCTCCTGATCCTGTCTGACGGCATCAACAGCCGCTTCCGCCAGAAATACGTCGATCACTTCCAGCCCGAGGTCGATCTGCGCGCCAACAAGTTCGCGTGGATGGGATCGACCAAGCCGCTCGACGCCTTCACCTTCATCTTCCAGGAGACGGAGTGGGGCCCGTTCATCGCGCACGCCTATCAGTACGAGACGGGCCATTCGACCTGGATCTTCGAGACCGATCCAGAGACCTTCGAGCGGGCCGGCCTGACCGGGCTCGATGAGCGGCAATCCGCCGACCGCATGAAGGAGATCTTCGGCTGGTTCCTCGGTGATCATCCGCTGCTGATCAACCGCTCGATGTGGCGCAACTTCCCGATGATCCGCAACAAGCGCTGGGTCAAGGACAACATGGTGCTGCTCGGCGACGCCAAGTCGACCGCGCATTTCTCGATCGGCTCGGGCACCAAGCTCGCGATGGAAGACGCGATCGCGTTGGCTGACGCCATGCAGCGCGCGCCCAGTATTCCGGCCGCACTGGATCTTTATGAGCATGGCCGCCGCGAGGAGGTCGAGAAGACGCAGCATGCCGCCGACGTGTCGCTGGTCTGGTTCGAGCACGTCGACCGCTTCTGGGATTTCGATCCGGTGCAGTTCGCGTTCGGCGTGATGACGCGCTCGAAGGCGATCACCTACGACAATCTCACCTTGCGCGCGCCGGATTTCGTGGCCGAGGTCGACAAGGCGTTCGCGCGGCAGGTTCGCGCGAAGGGCTTCGACGTCGACGTCGAGAATCCGGTCGCGCCGATGTTCCAGCCGCTCAAGCTGCGCGAGATGACGATCGCAAATCGCGCGGTGCTGTCGCCGATGTGCATGTACTCGGCGGCGGAGGGTGTGCCCGGCGATTTCCATCTCGTGCACTATGGCTCGCGCGCGATCGGCGGCGCCGGTCTGCTGTTCACCGAGATGACCTGCGTCAGCCGCGAGGCCCGCATCACGCCCGGCTGCGCCGGTCTGTGGAACGACGCGCAGGAGGCCGCCTGGAAGCGCATCGTCGATTTCGTTCACGCCAACTCGCAAGCCAAGTTCGCGCTGCAACTTGGCCATGCCGGACGCAAGGGCGCGACCAAGCTGATGTGGGACGGCATGGACCGGCCATTGGAGCAGGGCGGCTGGGACATCGTGTCGGCGTCGCCGCTGCCGTACTTCCCTGACAGCCAGGTGCCACGCGAGCTCGACCGCGCGGCGATGGACGCGATCAAGGCCGATTTCGTCGCCGCGGCCGAGCGTGGCGAGCGCTGCGGCTTCGACATGCTCGAGCTGCACTGCGCCCACGGCTATCTGCTGGCGAGCTTCATCTCGCCGTTGACCAACAAGCGGACCGACGCGTATGGCGGCGCGCTGGAGAACCGGCTGCGCTTCCCGCTGGAAGTGTTTGCCGCGATGCGCGCGGCGTGGCCGGCGCACAAGCCGATGTCGGTGCGCATCTCGGCCACCGACTGGGCCGAGGGCGGCGTCGCTGGTGACGACGCGGTGCTGATCGCCCGCGCCTTCGGCGAAGCGGGCGTCGATCTCGTCGACGTCTCGACCGGTCAGACGGTGCGCGAGGCCAAGCCGATCTACGGCCGCATGTTCCAGACGCCATTCTCCGATCAGGTCCGCAACGAGGCCCATGTCGCCACCATGTGCGTCGGCAACATCACCTCGGCCGATCAGGTCAACACCATCCTCGCCGCCGGCCGCGCCGATCTCGTCGCGCTCGGCCGTCCGCATCTGGTCGATCCCGCCTTCACCACGAGGGCCGCGGCCTGGTATGGCGCCGACATGTTCTGTCCGCCGCAATATCTGCCGGGCAAAGAGCAGATCGTCCGCAACAGCGTGCGGGATCGGCAGGATTTCGAGGAGCTGAAGATTAAGGCTAAGCCGAAAACGCGGGCGGAGCTGAAGGCCGAGGCGTCGAAGCCGCTTGCGGCGGAGTGAGCCTCCATGCCACGCTGGGGCTCGATACGTCTGGTGCGAGTGGAGTAGGGCGCGATGAAGGCGATCATCGTTGGTGGCGGTATCGGTGGATTGACCACGGCGCTGATGCTGCGGGCGCGCGGCATCGATTGCGAGCTGTTCGAGCAGGCGGATGCGATCCGCGAGCTCGGCGTCGGCATCAACACCCTGCCGCATGCGATCCGCGAGCTCGCCCAGCTCGGGCTGCTGGACCGGCTCGACGAAGTCGCCATCCGGACCTATGAGCTGTTCTACTTGACTCGGCGCGGCCAGGAGGTCTGGCACGAGACCCGCGGGCTCGACGCCGGCCATGACGTGCCGCAATTCTCGATCCACCGCGGCCGGCTGCAGAGCGTGATCCACCAGGCCGTGGTGGAGCGGCTCGGGCCGGAGAAGGTCCACACCGGCTGCCGGCTCGGCGCCTTCACCCAGGACGAGGGTGGGGTCACCGCCTATTTCTTCGATCGCACCGGGTCTCATGTCCACACCGTCCGTGGCGACGTGCTGATCGGCGCCGACGGCATCCATTCTAAGGTCCGGCAGACGCTGTTCCCCAACGAGGGCGCGCCGTGCTGGAACGGCCTGATGCTGTGGCGCGGCGCCACCGACTGGCCGGTGTTTTTGACCGGGCGGTCGATGATCATCGCCGGCGGCCTGAACGCCAAGGCGGTGATCTATCCGATCGCCGAGGGCTCGAGCCCCGCCACCCGCCTCACCAACTGGGCCGTGCTGGTGCGCATCGGCGATGCCAACACCGCGCCGCCGCGGCGTGAGGACTGGTCGCGGCTCGGCAAGACGGACGAGCTGATGCCGCATGTCAACGGCTTCTCCATTCCCCAGGTCGACTTCGCCGCCATGGTGCGGGCGACGCCGGAGTTCTGGGAGTACCCCTGCTGCGACCGCGATCCGCTGCCGACCTGGTCGAGCGGCCGCGTCACCTTGTTAGGCGATGCCGCGCATCCGATGTACCCGGTCGGCTCCAACGGCGCCTCGCAGGCCATTCTCGATGCCCGCGCGCTCGCCGATGCCTTGGCCCGCTCCGAGCATCCGCGCCAGGCGCTGATGGCCTATGAGCAGAAGCGGCTGCCGATGACCGCCGAGATCGTTGCCTCGAACCGCCGCGGCGGCCCCGAGGGCGTCATCGATGCCGTCGAGCAGCTTGCGCCGCAGGGCTTCACCGATATCAACACCATCCTGAACTACGAGGCCCGCGAGGGCATCGTGCGCGGCTATGCCAGCCGGGCCGGCTTTGCCGCGCGGATGGTCACGCGGCAAGCCTCGTAGCATCAGATCCTCACGCCCCCGGAGGCGGGGGCAGGAAGTGGATGTTGTGCTCGGCGGCGAGCTTGACCACGTCGTCGGGGTTCTGCTCGCGCATGTTGTGGATCGCCCAGAACAGCTCGTAGAGCCGCCGCGTTGGCGACACCCAGAACAGCGTCTTGGCCGTCTGCTGCGACTTGTTGAAGATGCCGTGCGGCTTGCCCATCGGCAGCCGCACCGTGTCGCCGGCGGTGGCGTATTCCTCGGCGCCGTCGAGGAAGAAGTCGAGCCGGCCTTCGAGGATGTAGAGATATTCGTCCTGGTCGGGATGGATGTGCGGCGGCACGAAGGTGCCGACCGGGAACGTCGCATGCCAGGAGAAGCTGTGCTCGGTGCGGTTCTTCGGCACATAGATCTGGCCGAGGATGTTCCAGGAGATGCCCTGGATGCCCTCATTGGCCCGGGTGATGCCGGCGATTTCCGGATGGCTCATGTTGGTTTCGCTCCGTGTTTTTACTTGGCCGCACAGTCCTTGGCGTAGCGGTCGGCGTAGTTCTCGAACACCTTCTGCACGATCTCGGTCTGGAACTTGCCGTCCGGACGCTTGGCGACCTTGGTTAGATAGAAGTCCTGGATCGGGTAGCCGTTGGTGTTGAATTTGAAGTTGCCGCGCAGCGAGGCGAAATCGGCCTTCTTCAGCGCCGCGGCCACGGCATCCTTGTTGCTGAGGTCGCCGCCGACCGCCTTCACGGCGCTGTCGATCAGCAGCGCGGCGTCATAGGCCTGCATGGCGTAGGTGCCGGGCACGCTGTTGTAGGCGGCCTCGTAACCGGCGACGAACTTCTTGCTCTGCGGATTGTCGAAATTCGGTGCCCAGTTGGCGCCGCCGAACATTCCGACCGCGGCATCCTGCTGCGCAGGGAGCGTGGACTCGTCGACGGTGAAGGCGGAGAGCACCGGGACGCTGTCGGCAAGGCCCGCCTGCTTGAATTGCTTGACGAGGTTCACGCCCATGCCGCCCGGCATGAAGGTGAACACGGCGTCCGGCTTTTGCGAGGAGATCTTGGACAGCTCGGGCTGGAAGTCGAGCGTGTTGAGCGGAACGTAGGACTCTTCGACGATCTCGCCCTTGTAGTCGAGCTTGAAGCCGGCGACGCTATCGCGCCCGGCCTGATAGTTCGGCACCAGCAGATACATCTTCTTGTAGCCGCGGTCCTGTGCGACCTTGCCGAGAACCGCGTGCACCTGGTCGTTCTGGTACGACGTCACATAGAAATACGGGCTGCACTCCTTGCCAGCGTAGCTCGACGGACCGGCATTCGGGCTGATCAGGAAGGTCTTGTTCTCCGTGATCGGGCGGTGGATCGCCTGCAGCATGTTGGAGAAGATCGGGCCGACGACGAAGTCGACCTTGTCGCGCTCGAGCAGGCCCTTGGCCTTGGTGATCGCGGCGTCCGGCTTCAGCTCGTCGTCGGCGACGACCACCTCGACGTCCTTGCCGCCCATCTTGCCGCCGAGGTCCTTGATCGCGAGATTGAAGCCGTCGCGGACCTGCCCGCCGAGCGCGGCGGCCGGCCCCGAAAGGGTGACGATGACGCCGATCTTGATCTTGTCGGCGGCCAGCGTCGGCTGCGCCAGCAGGCACGCGACGACGCCAAGTCCAGCGCCGAGACTGACCAGCTTCGAACTCACTTTCATGACAACTCCCCCGGATGCGGAAATTCAGGTTTATGTTTTTTGCACCTGACCAGATGATGCGTCAGACCGCAGCTTGGTCTCAAGCCTAGTCCGATGACGCCCTTACCCGCAAGCGAGCTGCCTGCGGTGAACGGCGGTTTCGGCTGCATGCAAGCAGCGCGCCAATTGCTTGAAGGTTAAAGGAATTACCGTCCTTCCTCCTCTGCCACAGGGGACGGTACGTTTTTCCTTGCTCCCGGAAGGTCCTGAAGGTCAAACTCGCGAGCCTCGCTGGACGAGGCTGAACGTGCCCAAGTGATTCCGTCATGACGCTTGATTCCGAGACCAAGGCCGTCGAGCTGCCCGAGGACCATGCCGAGGAGCTGCGGCTGTGGCTGCGCCTGCTCACCTGCACGACCCTGATCGAGGGCGAGATCCGCAGCCGGCTGCGCGAGCGCTTCGACGTGACCCTGCCGCGTTTCGACCTGATGGCGCAGCTCGACAAGGCGCCTGATGGCATGACCCTGTCCGATGTCTCCAAGCGCATGATGGTTTCGAATGGAAACGTGACCGGGCTGGTCGAGCGCCTGGTCGAATCCGGCCATCTCGATCGCCGCACTTCGGAGACCGATCGTCGGGTTCAGGTGATCCGCCTGACCAAGCTCGGCCGCGCCGAATTCCGCAAGATGGCGGCCGAGCACGAGACCTGGATCGCGGACATCTTCGGCGATCTCACGGAGAAGGACGTGCGTGAGCTGATGCGGCTGCTCGCCAAGACCAAGGGATCGGCGCAGAAAGCCGTGCAGCGCCGGCAGGATTGACGCGAGCCTGACAGGACGTCGCAGGCGGCGCTGCTGCGCGCGGCAAACGCTCAAACAATTTGCTGGCAGTGCACAATCTTCGGCTCTTGCGTCCAGATGTTTTAAGTCTAAAATGTTTAGGACTGAAACGTACCGGGCGTCTTTCCTTTCAGACAGGAGCCTGTGATGGCCACCGCCGCCAAAGCTCAACTTCCGGACAGCGCAAAGGCGCATAGCGCCCATGTCGACACCTTCGCTCAGGACAATCTGCCGCCGCGCGAGCTGTGGCCCGACTTCGTGTTCAGCCGGCCCGAATTCCACTATCCGCCACGGCTGAACTGTGTGACGCATTTCGTCGACCGCTGGGTCGAGGAAGGGCGGGGCGATGCGCCCTGCATCATCAGCACCGAGGTCAGCTACACCTATTCCGAGCTGCAGGCCCTGGTGAACAAGATCGCCAACGTGCTCGTCAGCAAGCTCGGCCTGGTGCCCGGCGGCCGCGTGCTGCTCCGCTCCGCGAACAATCCGATGATGGTTGCCACCTATCTGGCCGTCATCAAGGCCGGCGGCATCGTGGTCGCCACCATGCCGCTGCTGCGCGCCAAAGAGCTGTCCTATCCGATCCAGAAGGCGCAGATCGCGCTGGCGCTGTGCGACGGCAAGCTCGCCGACGAGATGGAAAAGACGCGCGCGGTCGCGCCGGCGCTGAAGCAGGTCCTGTACTGGGGCAACGGCCGGCCCGACGCGCTGGAAGCGCTGATCGCGGATGCCAGCCCGGACTTCACCGCGGTCGATACGGCCTCCGACGATCTCTGCCTGATCGCGTTCACCTCGGGTACCACCGGGGACCCGAAGGGCACGATGCATTTCCACCGCGACATGCTGGCGGTCTGCGATGGCTACGCCCGCAACGTGCTGCGCGCCAATCAGGGCGACCGCTTCATCGGCACGGCGCCGCTCGCCTTCACCTTCGGCTTCGGTGGCGTGCTGTTTCCGATGCATATCGGCGCCTCCTATGTCGTGCTGGAGAAGACGACGCCGGACGATCTGTTGTCGGCCATCGAGCGCTACAAGGCGACCGTCTGCTTCACCGCCCCGACGGCGTATCGCGCCATGCTCGGCAAGCTCGAAGGCCGTGACATCTCCTCGTTGCGCAAATGCGTTTCCGCTGGCGAGACGCTGCCCAAGCCGACCTTCGATGCCTGGCTCAAGGCGACCGGGCTGAAGTTGATGGATGGCATCGGCTCGACCGAGATGCTGCACATCTTCATCAGCGCCGTCGAGGACGAGATCCGGCCCGGCGCCACCGGCAAACCGGTGCCGGGCTACGAGGCCAAGATCATCGACGATGAAGGCCGCGACGTGCCGCCGGGGACCATGGGGCGGCTCGCGGTGCGCGGTCCCACCGGCTGCCGCTATCTCGCCGACGAGCGTCAGCGCAAATACGTCCAGAACGGCTGGAACGTCACCGGCGACACCTATGTCATGGATGAGGACGGCTACTTCTGGTACCAGTCGCGGTCGGACGATATGATCGTGTCGTCCGGCTACAACATCGCCGGCACCGACGTCGAGGCCGCGCTGCTGACGCATCCCGCGGTCGCCGAATGCGGCGTGGTCGGTGCGCCCGACGAGGCCCGCGGCATGGTCGTGAAGGCCTATGTCGTGCTGGCGCCGGGTGCGGAAGGCACCCCGGCGCTCGTGGCCGAGCTGCAGGAGCATGTCAAACGCGAGATCGCGCCGTACAAATATCCGCGCGTGATCGAGTTCGTGACGCAGCTGCCCAAGACCGAGACCGGCAAGCTGAAGCGGTTCGCCCTGCGCGCGATCGCACAGGCCGCCGCTGCGCCATCGTCGGGCACGGGCGCGTAGCAGAGACAGGGAGAGACGTTCGTGAGCACGACCAAAGCGCCCACGCTCGCCGTGGTGAAGCAGGAGGAGGGCGAAGGCCTGCGCGTCCTGCAGCCGAGCGGCTGGCCGATGCCGAAGGGCTACGCCAACGGCATCAGCGCGGACGGACGGATCGTCGTGACCGGCGGCGTCATCGGCTGGGACGCGAACGAGACGCTGGCCGAGGGCTTCGTGGCGCAGGTCCGGCAGGCGCTGCAGAACATCGCCGCCATCCTGGCCGAGGGCAACGCCGGGCCGGAGCATCTGGTGCGGCTGACCTGGTACGTCGTCGACATGGACGAGTATCTCGCCAACCTGAAGGATCTCGGCAGGATCTATCGCGAGATCTTCGGCAGCCACTATCCGGCGATGGCGCTGGTGCAGGTGGTGCGGTTGGTCGAGAAGGCCGCGCGCGTCGAGATCGAGGCGACCGCGGTGGTGCCGCGCTGAGGGCGACGTTCGAGCGGGAGGCGCGAGACCATGGAGATCTCCGTAAAATGCTGTGAAGCCGGGCTCCGCCGTGCGCATGCGTTCCTCCCACCGGTCTCGGCTCGGGGATAATTGAAGCAAAATCCGCGACGCGGTTTCGACCACACCTCGGCGTGCGACATTGCCCTCTCGCGGCGCAGATGCGTCCGAGCTGTGCTGGTCTCGTTCGCCCTCCTGAAATCGAGGGCGCAGGGAAGGCCGGGTGTCCACCACACCCGCGGCCCCCGTGCGAAAAAAGTGCACGGGGCAGGAACCACAGGTGGGCCGAACATTCCGGCCTTCCCTGCGCGATGGTCTGACGGCTTATACGTGGTCTCCCTGGTGCACCGGGCTTGTTGGCCACCATGGCGCGCGCAATGCGCTGGGCATTGTCACGCACGTGATACCAGCATCGGGGTATCAGGACATCACGACTTCACCGTACGCCGCTACATCACTCGTCTGCGCGAGATGCGCATGATGCAAGCCGCGTCCATCGCAGCCTGCCTCACGTATCGTGACGACGCGTACGCCCCTCTTCGCGAAGCAGGATGGCCGCAACCATCGGTCTGATTTGCCCGACGGCACAAGGCCTGAGCGCTGCGACATGGTAACGCGACGGGCAGTCACACACGGGATCACAGTTGTCGCGCCGTGCGTCGTCACGGACCGAACAAATATGGTCGCTTGATGAGCTTGCTGCCGAACGAAGGGCCAGACATCGCCTTGGCGTAGACAAAAACCTGTTCGAGCGTGGCGGCGCAGTGGCGGGTGAGAGCAGGGGGCGAATTTGGACTGGAAACTCTTCGTAACGACAGCGCTGGCGGCCGCCGTCGGCGCTGCGGCCGGAGCATTGGCCCTGGCCAGTAGCGGCGGCGGCATCGAGCATCAGGCCGACGCCAAGATGCTGGAGATCGGCGTCGCTATCCTGCGCGAGCCGGCGCGGGTGGATGATGATCCGATGCGATCATGGGCGGTGAAAGTGGTGGAGAAGAAGTCGGGTGTGAGTTTTACGGATCAGCAGCGCGCGGCGTTGCTGAAGCGGGCGGCCGGGGGACGGTAGATCAGCGATCGGCTGAATAGCGTGGGCAAAGGCGTGCCTGCGCGATTGCCTGTTTGTCGATGCTGTGTGATAGCAGCCGTGCTGACCATCTTGTGCTGATAGATTTTAGTCGGCGCGCCCCGTGGACTCGGGACCGGTGTCATCAGGTGTCAGAACCAGTTGTGCCTCACGTTCCGGCCGGTGGTTATGGGTCCCGGCGTTCGCCGGGACGACAGTTGTGAGTGGAGCGCACAGCTGTGTAGGACTGCCCCAGTCGAGCGACAACCACCGCTGTCGTCCCGGCGAACGCCGGGACCCATACCGCGGGATTGTCCTTGGGCCCGAATGGGAGAGATATCCAAGGCCCCGACGCGCTGCTCCATCATGTTGTCATTGGGAGGCGCGCAGCTTCGCTGCGCTCGCAATGAGGGGGTGAGAGCGGGGGCTACTGATACGCCGACACGATATCGCTGACGGCGCGCTCCAGCTGCTGCGCGGTCGCGCAGGGGCGGACCACGTTGCAGAAGGTCTGGTAGCGCGGCATCTCGGAATCGCCCCAGCCCCAGGTCACGCGCCCTTCGGGGTTGAGCCAGACCACGCGCTTGGCGCGCTCCGAGATGGCTTTCAGGATGTCGGCGCGTGGGTCGAGCTTGTTGCTGCGGGCGTCGCCGAGCACGATCACGGTGGTCTGCGGCGTGACCGAGGCCATGAACTGCTTCTCGAAATCGACCAGCGAGCTGCCGTAGTCCGACGAGCCGAAGCCGACCTTGTACATGATCTCGGCCATCGCCTCCTCGGCGGATTTCTGCTCGAGGATGCCACTGACCTCGATCAGGTGGCCGGAGAACGCGAACGAGCGGACGTCGCTGACGACGTCATGCAGGCTGTGGATCAGCAGCAGGAAGAAGTCGGAGACGCGCGCGACCGAGCCGGAGACGTCGCACAGCGCCACGATCTTCGGGCGGTCGCGATGCCGCCGCTTCCACGCGGTGAGGAAGGGCACACTGCCCCAGGCGGCGTTACGCCGGAGGGTGCGGCGGACGTCGAGATGGCCGCGGCGCTGGCGCTTGCGCGGCTTGCTGTAGCGCTCGCGCAGGCGGCGGGCGATCTGCCGGATCAGCGCCCGCATCGCCGCGACCTGGCGCGGCTCAATGCGCGATAGCTGCGCGTTGCGCAGGATCTCGTGGCGCAAATTCTCGGTTTCCTCGCGGCCGTACAGTGCGAGCGCCTGCGCAACGGCATCACGCACGGTGTCGCGCAGGCCATCGAGCCCGGCCTGCAGCCGTTCGGCCAGCGCGGGATTGCTTTCGGTCAGTGCGTCCAGATCGTCGCGCAGTCGCTGGATGCCCATCGTCTCCAGCATGCGGCTGGAGAACAGGCCGCGCTGGGTGAAGTAGCGGATCTCGGAAAGGCCGACGGCGCTGGAGGCGTTGGCGATCGCAGCCGAGATCTCGGCCGTGCTCTGCGCGAGCAGCATCTGGGCAAGGGGGCCGAGCTCGGTATTCGCTTTGCCGGTCTGCTGCCCCAACGTCGGCGCTGGCTGGGCTTCGGTCTGCGCCGCCTCCTCTGATCCCTCGTTCGTCTCTGCCTGTGCCGGATCGACATGGGCGAAGAACAGGTCGAAGCAGGCGCCGAGCGCCTTCTTCTCGTCCTCGCTCTTGGCCAAGGTCAGCAGCAGGCTGTCGCGCAGCACCGTGCGATCGGACAGGCCCACGCGCGCCACTGCCCGCATCGCGTCGATGCTCTCGGCCGGCGAGACATGCACGCCGGCGCCGCGAGCGGCGCGAAAGAAGCGATGCAGGTTCTCCTGCATGGGCCCTATCCGAAGATGTTCTGGCGCTGCGCCTTGGCGACGAAGGTCGTCACCTGCGGCAGCGCCACCTCGATGTCGGACTCGTATTTCAAGAGCACGTTGAGCGTGTCCTTGACCACCTCATGGCCGAGCTCGGCCGCCTGCAGCAGCACCAGCACGCGGGCCCAGTCGATGGTCTCGCTGACCGACGGCTGCTTCTTCAGGTCGAGCGTGCGGATGTCATGGATGAAAGCCACGAGCTGCCGCCGCAGGGTTTGCGAGATGCCGGGGATGCGGCTCTCGACGATGCGCTCCTCCAGCTTCTGCTCCGGGAAGCCGATGTGCAGATGCAGGCAGCGCCGCTTCAGGGCGTCGCCGAGATTGCGCTCGGAGTTGGAGGTCAGGATCACGGTCGGCGGCTTGGCGGCGGCGATGCTGCCGAGCTCGGGGATCGTGACCTGGAAGTCCGACAGGATCTCCAGCAGCAGCGACTCGAACTCGGCGTCGGACTTGTCGATCTCGTCGATCAGGAGCACGCAGCCATCAGGCTCGAGCAGGGCCTGCAACAGCGGCCGGGGTTCGACGAATTCCTTGGAGAAGAACACGTCGCCGAAATCATGCAGCTGGGCGAGCGCCGCGTGCAGCGTCTGCGCGCCGCCGAGCACCTCGCCGAGCTTGTCCTTCAGGATCTGGGTGTAGAGCAGCTGCTTGGCGTATTTCCACTCATACAGCGCCTTGGCCTCGTCGAGCCCCTCATAGCATTGCAGCCGGATCATCTTCAGGCCGCGCCAGGCGGCGATGGCCTTGGCGAGCTCGGTCTTGCCGACGCCGGCCGGGCCCTCGACCAGGATCGGCTTGTCGATCGCCTGCGACAGGTAGACGGCGGTGGCGATCTGGCGGCTGGCGATATAGCCCTGCGCGGCGAGGCCGGCTTCGACGGCGGCGATCGAGGCGATGGCTGAAGAGGGGGCCGGGGAATCAGCCACTGATCGAACTCCGTTTCCTTGGGCAGTCGGACCTGGGGCTGACGTGATCGGCGGTCCGGTCCCTGCGATGCCCGTCAGGCGAAACCCCTGACATTTGCTGGCTTTGTGTTATGTCCTGGCTACGCGCCCGGCCCATCCTTGTCCAGTGCGGGCGCGTCGGCAGGGCAGCATGGCTGCCTGTCCCGGATCGACGGACCCCGAAAATCACGCCGAGCGGAATATGAACCGATCCATCCTGCATCTCTTCGTCCTCCTGGTCCTCGTGGTCGGAGGCGGCTGGATCATCGGCGCCTCCAACATGCCCGGCGCCTGGTACGGCTCGCTCAACAAGCCGCCGTTCAATCCGCCGAACTGGCTGTTTCCGATCGCCTGGACCGTGCTCTACATCCTGGTCGCGATCGCCGGCTGGCGGACGTATGAGCGCGTCGGCAGCGGTGCGGTGATGCAGGTGTGGTGGGGCCATTTGGTCCTGAACTTCGCGTGGTCGCCGGTGTTCTTCACCGCGCATCTGATGTGGGTGGCGTTCGCGATCATCGTCAGCATGTTCGTGCTGATCGTGACCTTCATCGTGATGCAATGGCGCGACGACCGGATCGCGGCGCTGCTGTTCGTGCCCTATGCCTGCTGGGTCGCGTTTGCGTCCGCGCTGAATTTTTCGGTGAACGTGCTGAACTGAGATGAGGCGGCTGATGGGGCGAAGCTTAGGACGGTTGGCCAGGCTGCCGCGGCATCCTCCGCCGTCGTCCCGGCGAACGCCGGGACCCATACCGCGGACGGCCGATTGTTGGAAACGGCTCTGCGTCATCTTTCTTTCTCGACAGAGGGCCCCGGTGGTTATGGGTCCCTGCTTTCGCAGGGACGACAGCGGAGGGTGGGGCAGCCGGCTGGGCATACTGAGGCATGATGTTCGAGGCCTCCAGCCATGAACCTCAAGCAGCTCGAATATTTCGTGCAGGTCGCCGAGCTCGGCTCGTTCAGCAAGGCGGCAAGCGTGCTCGACGTGGCGCAGCCGGCGCTGTCGCGGCAGGTGCGGGCGCTGGAATCCGAATTGAAGCAGCAGCTGTTCGCGCGCAACGGCCGTGGGGTGGCGCTAACCGAGGCCGGCAAGCGGCTGCTCGACCATAGCGTCGGCGTGCTGCAATTGGTGGCGCATGCGCGCGAGGATCTCGGCGCCAGCCGCGACGCGCCGGTCGGCCGCGTCACCATCGGCCTGCCGCCGAGCATCGCGCGGCAATTGACGCTGCCGCTGATCGACCGCTTCCGCAAGGAATATCCGGCGGCGCGGCTCGCGGTGGTCGAAGGGTTGTCGACGCATGTCGTCGAGTGGGTGACCAGCGGCCGCATCGATGTCGGCATGGTCTATAATCCCGAGGCCCAGGCCGGCATCGAAATTACGCCGGTGCTGCAGGAGCCCTTGGCGCTGGTCAGCCACGCGCCCAAGGGCAAGCGCCGGGTCACCGCGCCGCTGCCGATGGCGGAGCTGTCACGCTATCAGCTGATCATGCCGGAGCGGGTGCATGCGATGCGGCGTCTGCTGGAGACGCAAGCCGCGCTCGCCGGCATCAAGCTCGACATCGCCTGGGAAGTGTCGAGCGTGCCCTCGATCATCGACCTCGTCTGCGCCGGCTACGGCCACGCCGTGCTGACCCCGAGCGGCGTCGCCGCGTCCGGGCGCGCGAGCGAGCTCGCGATCCGTCCGCTGACCGAGCCGGCGCCGACCAGCGTGCTGTGCCTGGTGACATCAGCGCACAAGCGGCCGACCCCGCTGGCCCAGCACACGATGAAGCTGGCGACGGCCCTGATCAGAAAGCTGCCGCGTTGACTGCAGCAATCCGTTTCGGCTCGGCGGTTGCCACCCTCCCCCTCCAGGGGAGGGTGGAGCCCGGGGCGTCTACGTGATGCGCAATCCGCAGCCCAGACCCGTTGAGACCCATTCTAAAATCAGCATGGCTCACCTGATATCTTATGCCGTTTTGGAATAGCTGATAGACGCAGCCCGGCGCTGGCGCGCCCTGTCGCGCCCGGTCACATATCTCGTCAAGCCGCCGCAGGCGCAGGGCTGATCGCGCACGGACGCGCGCTCCTTGCGGACCTCGGCGAACGAGCAAGAACAGCCCCTAAGGAAAGCAGAAACGATGCAAACGACCGGCCGCGTCGACGTCCAGGCCTTTCTCGACGATCACAAGTTCTCCGCCTTCCAATGGCTGATCTTCGCGCTCGGCTTCGTCATCGTGCTGCTCGACGGCTTCGACACCGCTGCGATCGGCTTCATCGCGCCGTCGCTGCTCAAGGAGTGGGGCATCGAGAAGTCGGCGCTCGGCCCGGTGCTGAGCGCGGCGCTGTTCGGGCTTGCCGCCGGCGCGCTGTTCGCCGGTCCCGTGGCTGACCGTCTCGGCCGCAAGCTGGTGCTGGTCGGCTCGGTGCTGATCTTCGGCGTCGCCTGCCTGGCCTCGGCGTTCGCGACCAACCTGACCGAACTCACCGTGCTCCGTTGTGTCACCGGCATCGGCCTCGGCGCCGCCATGCCGAATGCCGTGACCCTGCTCAGCGAGTATTGCCCGGGCCGGCTGCGCGCCACCATGACCAATTTGATGTTCTGCGGCTTCCCGCTGGGCGCGGCCTGCGGCGGCTTTCTGGCCGCCTGGATGATCCCGCAATGGGGCTGGCGCAGCGTGCTGGTGCTCGGCGGCGTGACGCCGCTGGTGCTGACCGTGCTGCTGATCGTGATCCTGCCGGAATCCGTGCATTATTTGCTGTCGCGCGGCGCGAGCGTCGAGCGCGTGCGCAAGGTGATGCGCAGGATCTCTGCCGCGGCCGTCGATGTCGGCCAGTTCGTGATGCTCGAGCCGGAGCATGCCGAGACCACCCGGCGCGTCAACGCCACCGGCATCGGCATGGTGCTGTCGCCGGTGCTGCGCGTCGGCTCGCTGATGCTGTGGGTCACCTATTTCATGGGGCTCGTGATCTTCTACTCGCTGATCAACTGGATGCCGGTCCTGTTCAAGGATGTCGGGCTCAACCCGCAGACAGCGACCCTGATCTCGGCGCTGTTCCCGCTCGGCGGCGTCGGCGCGGTGTTCTTCGGCCTGCTGATGGACCGCTTCAACGCCAACCGCATCGTTGCGGTCGGTTACGCCCTGACCGCGGTGACGATCTTCCTGATCGGCCAGGCGGTCGGTAACATCGGCTTGCTGGTGGTGATCGTGTTCGTCGCCGGCGTGGTCATGAACACGGCCCAGTCGTCGCTGCCGGCGCTGGCCGCCTCCTTCTACCCGACCCAGGGCCGGGCCACCGGCGTGGCCTGGATGATGGGCATCGGCCGCTTCGGCGGTATTGCCGGCTCCTTCCTGGTCGCCGAGCTCACGGCCCGCCATCTGACCTTCAGCGAGATTTTCACCGTGATCGCAGTTCCCGGCTTGATCGCGGCGCTCGCCCTTGTGGTAAAGCAGGCCGTGGGACCGGGAGGCCGCGCCAGCGGCAAGGATGTCGGCAGCCCTGTGATTGCGCATTGAGCGGCGCCCCGGAAGACAGAGAAGCTTGAGGGAGAGACTGACGTGATCATCGACGTGCACGGCCATTACACGACGGCCCCGAAGGCGCTCGAAGAGTGGCGCAACCGGCAAATCGCGGGCATCAAGGATCCCTCGGTGATGCCGAAGGCCTCCGAGCTTTCGATCAGCGATGACGAGCTGCGCGAGAGCATCGAGAGCAACCAGCTCAAGAAGATGAAGGAGCGCGGCAGCGATCTCACCGTGTTCTCGCCGCGCGCGAGCTTCATGGCCCACCACATCGGCGACTTCCAGGTGTCCTCGACCTGGGCCGCGATCTGCAACGAGCTGTGCTATCGCGTCAGCAAGCTGTTCCCGGACAATTTCATTGGCGTCGCGATGCTGCCGCAGTCACCCGGCGTCGACCCCAAGACCTGCATTCCCGAGCTGGAGAAATGCATCAAGGAGTACGGCTTCGTCGGCATCAATTTGAACCCGGACCCGTCCGGCGGCCACTGGACCTCGCCGCCGCTGTCGGACCGGCACTGGTATCCGATCTACGAGAAGATGGTCGAGCTCGACATCCCCGCGATGATCCACGTCTCGACCAGCTGCAACGCCTGCTTCCACACCACCGGCGCGCATTATCTCAACGCCGACACCACGGCGTTCATGCAGTGCCTGACCTCGGACCTGTTCAAGGATTTCCCGACCCTGAAGTTCCTGATCCCGCATGGCGGCGGCGCGGTGCCCTATCACTGGGGCCGGTTCCGCGGCCTCGCCCAGGAGCTGAAGAAGCCGCTGTTGAAGGATCACCTCCTCAACAACATCTTCTTCGACACCTGCGTCTATCACCAGCCGGGCATCGACCTGCTGACCGGCGTGATTCCGATCGACAACATCCTGTTCGCGTCCGAGATGATCGGCGCCGTCCGCGGCATCGATCCCGAGACCGGCTTCTATTACGACGACACCAAGCGCTACATCGAGGCCGCCAAGCTGACGCCCGAGCAGCGCCACCAGATCTACGAAGGCAATGCGCGGCGCGTATTCCCGCGTCTCGACGCCGCGCTGAAGGCCAAGGGCAAGTGATTTAAGGGCAGACGAGCGATGAGCACCCCCATGAACAATCTCGGCATCGTCAAGACGAAGATCACCCGCGCCGACAAGGCCGCGGTGGAGAAGCTGTCGAAATTCGGCGTCGCCACCATCCACGAGGCGATGGGCCGGGTCGGGCTGATGCAGTGCTATATGCGTCCGATCTATCCGACGGCGAAGATGTGCGGCACCGCCGTGACCGTGCTGCTGCAGCCGGGCGACAACTGGATGCTGCATGTCGCGGCCGAGCAGATCCAGCCCGGCGACGTCGTCGTCGCGGCCTGCACGGTCGAGAACACCGACGGCTTCTTCGGCGATCTCCTGGCCACCAGCTTCCGCGCCCGCGGTGCCCAGGGCCTCGTGATCGACGGCGGCGTGCGCGACGTCGCTGATCTCACCGAGATGCAGTTTCCGGTGTTCTCGCGCGCAATTTCCGCACGGGGAACGGTGAAAGCCACGCTGGGCTCGGTCAACATCCCGATCGTCTGCGCCGGTGCGGCGGTCAATCCGGGCGACGTGATCGTCGCCGACGTCGACGGCATCGTCGTCGTGCCGGCCGCGGTCGCGCATCAGGCCGCGGACGCCGCCGCCGCGCGCGAGGCCAACGAGGCCGACAAGCGCGAGAAGCTGGCGTCCGGCGTGCTCGGACTCGACATGTACAAGATGCGCGAGCCCTTGGCGAAGGCCGGGCTCAAATATATCGATTGAGCAGCAATGACCGCAGCGTCCAACCCAAGTCCTTCTAACCGATGGCATGTCGGGCTGATCGGCTACGGCGAGGTCGGCAAGATCCTCGCCGAGGATCTGCGCAAGGACGGCGTGCGCGTCTGCGCCTTCGACGTGAAGTTGGCTGACGCTAGGGGCGACGCGATGCGCAGCCACGCCGCTGAAATCGGCGTGACGCTCGCAGCCTCGCATGCCGAATTGGCAGCGCAGGCCGACTTCATCGTCTCCGCGGTCACCGCGAGCCAAGACGTGGCGGTGGCGCAGGCCTGTGCTGCCACGATCAAGCCAGGCGCCTGGTTCCTCGACTTCAACTCGGCCTCGCCCGGCGCCAAGCAGCGCGCCGCCGCGCTGATCGACGGCGCCGGTGGACGCTATGTCGAAGGCGCGGTCATGACGTCGGTGCCGCCCTATCGCATCAAGGTGCCGCTGCTGCTCGGCGGCTCCGGCGCGCGCGAACTGGCGCCGCTGCTCAACGATCTCGGCTTCGCCGCGAAGTTCGCCAGCGACAAGCTCGGCGTGGCCTCGGCGACCAAGATGTGCCGCAGCATCATGATCAAGGGTCTCGAGGCGATGGTGATCGAGAGCTTCACCACCGCGCGCGCCTATGGCGTCGAGGATGCGGTGCTGGCTTCGCTGCAGGAGACGTTCCCCGGCATCGACTGGGAGAAGCAGGGCGCCTATTTCTTTCAGCGCGTGATCGAGCATGGCCGCCGCCGCGCCGAGGAGGTAAGGGAGGTCGCCGAGACCGTGCGCGACATCGGCCTGACGCCGTGGTCAGCGGAAGGCACGGCCGAGCGCCAGGCCTGGGTCGCCGATCTCGCCGATGGCGGCCTGTTCGGCACCCGCGGAGCCAAGGACTTCGCGCGCAGCCCGGACTGGCGGACCGAGGCCGATCGCATTCTCAACAAGATCAAGTCCAAGGAGTAGGGAACCTCATGGAGTTCCAGAAGACCCCGGGATGGCTCGACTGGTACGACGGTCCGTCGAAGCCGCGCTTCAAGGTGCCGGCCGGCAGCGTCGATGCGCATTGCCACGTGTTCGGCCCCGGGGCCGAATTCCCCTATGCGCCCGAGCGCAAATATACGCCCTGCGACGCCTCCAAGCAGCAGCTCTATGCGCTGCGCGACCATCTCGGCTTCGCGCGCAACGTCGTGGTGCAGGCGACCTGCCACGGCGCCGACAACCGCGCCATGGTCGATGCGCTCGTGCATTCCAACGGCAAGGCCCGCGGCGTCGCCACGGTGAAGCGCAGCGTCAGCGACGCCGAGCTGCAGGCGATGCACGACGCCGGCGTGCGCGGCGTCCGCTTCAACTTCGTCAAGCGCCTGGTCGACTTCACGCCCAAGGATGAGCTCATCGAGATCGCCAACCGCATCAACAAGCTCGGCTGGCACGTCGTGATCTACTTCGAAGCCGTCGACCTGCCGGAGCTGTGGGACTTCTTCACCTCGCTGCCGACCACCGTCGTCGTCGACCACATGGGTCGTCCCGATGTGACCAAGCCGGTCGATGGTCCCGAGTTCGAGCTGTTCGTGAAGTTCATGCGCGAGCACGGCAACGTCTGGTCCAAGGTGAGCTGCCCGGAGCGTCTCTCGGTCAAGGGACCGCCGGCGCTGAACGGCGAGCAGAACGCTTATCGCGACGTGGTGCCGTTCGCCAGGCGCATCGTCGAGACCTTCCCGGATCGCGTGCTGTGGGGCACCGACTGGCCGCATCCGAACCTGAAGGACCACATGCCCGACGACGGCCTCCTGGTCGATTTCATTCCGCATATCGCTGTCACGCCGGAGCTGCAGCACAAGCTCCTGGTCGACAATCCGATGCGGCTTTACTGGCCGGACGAATCCTGAAGGAGAGAAGCGATGTCGCTCGACAAACCCTATACCGACGTTCCCGGCACGACCATCTTCGACGCGGACATGTCGCGGATGGGTTATCACCTCAACCAGTTCTGCATGTCGCTGATGAAGGCGGAGAACCGCGCCCGCTTCAAGGCCAATGAGCGCGCCTATCTCGACGAATGGCCGATGACCGAGGAGCAGAAGCAGGCCGTGCTCGACCGCGACCTCAACCGCTGCATTTCGCTCGGCGGCAACATCTACTTCCTCGCCAAGATCGGCGCGACCGACGGCAAGAGCTTTCAGCAGATGGCCGGCAGCATGACCGGCATGACCGAAGATCAATATCGCGACATGATGATCAAGGGCGGCCGCTCGGTCGAGGGCAACCGCTACACCGGGGAGAAGAAGTAAATGGCCCATATCTCCGCAAGCGTCTTCACCTCGCACGTCCCGGCGATCGGCGCAGCCCTCGACCTCGGCAAGACCGGCGAGGATTATTGGAAGCCGGTGTTCGCCGGCTACGACTTCGCCAAGCAGTGGGAGAAGGAGCAGAAGCCCGACGTCGTGTTCCTGGTCTTCAACGACCACGCCACCGCCTTCAGCCTGGAGATGATCCCGACCTTCGCGATCGGCACTGCGGCCGAATATCAGCCGGCCGACGAGGGCTGGGGTCCGCGTCCCGTGCCGAAGGTGATCGGCCATCCCCGGCTCGCTGCGCACATCGCGCAGTCGGTGATCCAGGACGATTTCGACCTCACGATCGTCAACAAGATGGACGTCGACCACGGCCTCACCGTGCCGCTGAGCCTGATCTTCGGCCAGGTGGATGCCTGGCCGTGCCCGGTGATCCCGTTCGCGGTCAACGTCGTGCAATATCCGGTGCCGTCGGGCCGCCGCTGCTTCATGCTGGGCAAGGCGATCCGCAAGGCGATCGAGAGCTATGACGAGCCGCTCAACGTGCAGATCTGGGGCACCGGCGGCATGAGCCACCAGTTGCAAGGGCCGCGCGCCGGCTTGATCAACCGCGAGTGGGACAACGCCTTTCTGGACCGACTGATCAACGATCCGGAAGGGCTGTCGAAGGTGCCGCACATCGAATACGTGCGCGAGGCCGGCAGCGAGGGTATCGAGCTCGTGATGTGGCTGATCGCGCGCGGCGCCATGAGCGACGTCAACGAAGCCAAGAAGGGCAACGCGCCGACCGTGCGTCACCGCTTCTACCATGTGCCGGCCAGCAACACCGCCGTCGGCCATCTGATCCTGGAGAACAACTGATATGGCCAAAGACGGTTCTAAGACCATCAAGGTCGCGCTCGCCGGCGCCGGCGCCTTCGGCATCAAGCATCTCGACGGCATCAAGAACATCGACGGTGTCGAGGTGGTGTCGCTGGTCGGGCGCCGCTTCGACCAGACCAAGGAAGTCGCCGACAAATACGGCATCAAGCACGTCTCGACCGAACTCGCCGACAGCCTGAAGCTGCCGGAGGTTGACGCCGTCATTCTCTGCACGCCGACCCAGATGCATGCGGCGCAGGCGATCGACTGCCTCAAGGCCGGCAAGCATGTTCAGGTCGAGATCCCGCTCGCCGACTCGCTCAAGGATGCGCAGCAGGTCGTCGAGCTGCAGAAGGAGACTGGGCTGGTCGCGATGTGCGGCCACACCCGCCGCTTCAACCCCAGCCATCAATTCGTGCACAAGAAGATCAAGGCCGGCGAATTCCACATCCAGCAGATGGACGTGCAGACCTACTTCTTCCGTCGCACCAACATGAATGCGCTGGGCCAGCCGCGCAGCTGGACCGATCACCTGCTGTGGCACCACGCTGCCCACACCGTCGACCTGTTCGCCTATCAGGCGGGCTCGCCGATCGTGAAGGCCAATGCGGTGCAGGGACCGATCCATCCCAGCCTCGGCATCGCCATGGACATGTCGATCCAGCTCAAGGCCGCCAATGGCGCGATCTGCACCTTGTCGCTGTCGTTCAACAATGACGGCCCGCTCGGCACCTTCTTCCGCTACATCGGCGACACCGGCACCTATATCGCCCGCTACGACGATCTGGTGAACGGCAAGGAAGAGAAGATCGACGTCTCCAAGGTCGACGTCTCCATGAACGGCATCGAGCTGCAGGACCGCGAGTTCTTCGCCGCCATTCGCGAGGGCCGCGAGCCCAACGCCTCGGTGGCCCAGGTGCTGCCCTGCTACCAGGTGCTGCACGATCTCGACGAGCAGCTCGCCAAGGGCTGAGACTATCCCTCCTCGCGCGTATACGCGCGGGGAGGGTACTTCCCAGGCGCGGCCCCGCGGCCGCTTATGGCGTCTTGGACGGCTTCAGCTTCGGCAGCGTCGCCACGATCTTCTGCTTGCCGTCGACGATCTCGGCCAGGAAGCTCTCCCGGTCGATGTCGCCGTTCTGGTCCCAGCTTGCTTCCATCAGCATGCCGGGCGCCTTGTCGGGCGTGAGCGTCAGCCCCTTCATGGTGGCGCCGAAGGCGTGGCCGTCGAACTTGCCGATCATCTCGGTCACATATTTGATGAGGTAGACCGCGGTGTAGCCCTTGATGCCGTTATGGTCGGGCCAATAGCGGTAGCGCTCGTTGAACTTCTTCGCAAAGGCCTGGATGGCTGGGACCGGCGCATCCGCGCTCAGGCCGACATGGCCGCGCACGCCGTTGGCGGCGGGGCCTGCGAGCTCCACGACCTTCTGACTGAGCAGCGTCGTCTCTCCGAACAGCGGCACCGACAATCCCTGACGTTTGGCCTCGATCAGGAAACGCGCGCTTTCTTCCTCGTTGGTGTAGACGAAGATCGCGTCGGCCTTGACGTTCTTCAGCTTGATCACGTCCGAGCCGAAATCGACCTGGCCCTGCTCGGTCGAAATGTCGGACACGACGTCGATGCCGCGGGTCTTCATCTCCTTGACAAAGCTGTCGCGGCCGCCTTTGCCGAAATCGTTATTCACCCAGACCACCGCGACCGATTTCACCTTCAACTGGTCGTGCAGATAATTGGCGATCTTCGGCATGCTGAACTGTTGGCCGAAGGCGGTGCGGAAGATCCAGGGGTTGCCCTGCGTGGTGATGTCGGCCGCCTCGGCGCCGACGATCTGTGGCACCTCGGCCTGCTGCGTCAGCGCCATGTTGACCTTGACCGAGCCGGAGTAGATCGGACCGAGCACGACGTAAGGCTCGCGGTCGAGCACCTTCTGGACCTGGGCGCGGGAGACGCCCGGATTGCTCTGGGTGTCGAGATGCTCGGTCGCGATCCTGCGGCCGAGAATGCCGCCAGCGGCATTGATTTCGTCGACCGCAAGCGCGACGCCATCGCGCCAGTTCGTGCCCGACACCGCTCCCGGGCCGGACAGCTCGACGATGTTGGGAATGTAGACGGTGTTCTCGGCATGCGCATGGAAGCCCCACAGCGAAGCGGCCAGCGCAACGCCGCTCAGTCGTCCCAGATGTCTCACGATATCCTCCCCCTTTGTTTTTTGCTTATGGTGACGAACTCATCGGTATCTCTGCAAAGCCCAGCAGCCGCGATGGCGTTCGCCATAGCAGCCGATGCTGGTCGTTGGGATCTGGAAAGATTGCGGTGATGCCGGCCAGCAGCGGCCCGTAGTCGAGCCGTTCAGGCGCACGCAGGAAAGGCCAGTCCGAGCCCCAGACGCAACGATCGAGCGTGAAGGCATCGACGAGCGCGGCGATGAACGGCCACGTATCGGCGTAGGGATAGGGCTGCCGCGCGAACTTGTAGTAGCCGGATAGCTTCACATAGGCATCACGCTCGCGGCCGAGTGCGAGCAGCGCCTGGAAGGCGGCGCGCTTCAGCCCGTGTTCGACGGCAGGCCGGCCGCAGTGATCGAACACGAGACGGACTTTTGACCTTTCAATGAGCGGCAGCAAGTCGAGCAGTTGATCCTGCTCGACCTGGACCTGCAGGAACAGGTCGAGGTCGGCCAGCTTCTCCAGCAGCGCTGCGGCATCGCGGTAATAGGCGGTGCCGTGAAACGGCACGTTGAAGGCGATGCCGACGACGCCGGCAGCCTTGAGCCGCTGCAGCTCCTTGATCTCGACGTCCTTCTCGACGACAGCGACGCCCTTGAACCGCCCGTTTCCGAGTCCGAGCGTATCGAGCAGGATGCGGCTATCCGAGCCATAGCCGGAATTGGTCGCGACGATCAGCGCGTGCCGGACGTCGAAGACGTCGAGCACGCGAATGAGATGCGCGGCGGGCGCAATTTCCTGGCCGGTCGGACGATAGGGCGTATCCGGCGCGTAGGGGAAGCGCGCGGGATCGATGGCGTGGATGTGGCAATCGATCCTGGGGCCTGCCGGAAGTGCCATGGTCGAGCCCTCTCTGACCGACGTTCAGAACGTCGCCTGAATTGCCTTGATCAGTTCGGGCGTGACGTCGGGCAGCACCCCGAACCAGGCCTGGAAGGCGAGGCGGGCCTGGTTGAGCAGCAGGCCGAGCCCGTTCACCGTCGTGCAGCCGCGCCCGCGCGCGTCCGCGAGGAAGGGCGTCTCCAGCGGCGTGTAGATCAGGTCTGCCACGAGCGTCTTGGCTGAGAGCCGCCCCAGATCGATCTCCAGCGCCGGCTTACCGATCATGCCGCGATCGGTGCTGTTGATCAGCAGCGCGACGTCGGCCACCGCCGCCGAGCGGTCGTCCCACGCCACCGTGCTGATCGCCGACCCGAACTCGGCCGCAATGGCCTGCGCCTTCTCGGCGGTGCGGTTGCTGATGCGGATGTCGCGGGCGCCGTTCTCCAGCAGCGCCACCACCACCGCGCGCGCAGCGCCGCCGGCGCCGAGCAAGAGAATAGGACCTTCGTCGGCGCGCCAGTCCGGCCTGGCGTCGCGCAGGCTCTGGACAAAGCCGTTGCCGTCATTGTTGAAGCCGCTCAGCGTGCCGTCGGATTCGACGACAATGGTGTTGACGGCGCCGATGCGGCGTGCGGTTTCGTTCACCCGATCGAGCAGCGGCATCGCCGTCTGCTTGTGCGGCATGGTGACGTTGCAGCCGCGAAAGCCGAGTGCCACCAGTCCTGCGAGCGCATCCTTCAGCCGCTCCGGCTGAACCGCGAGCGGCACATAGGCGCCGCGCAGGCCGTGCGCGTTGAGCCAGAAATTGTGGATCGTGGGGGAGCGGGAGTGAGTAACGGGCATGCCGATGACGCCGGCCAATCCGAATCCATTCGCTTGCGACATGCTGCGCGATGACCTCCCTTTTCAGATATCGGCCTGTCCCGGCCAATGTGAAACCGTCTTATGAGCAATGACGCGCACAGGCAATTGAAACATTCGGCCACAAATCCTTGTCGCAATGCAGCGCATCATGGCTCAATGTCCAGTTCATAGGCGTCATCGCGTGACCCGCCCCCTGGGCAAAGCCAGGGGTGATTTCTATGATTGCGCAAGTCTGCCTCGACGACCGTCCGCCGGACCCAAAGGATCGCCATTGACTGTCCAATCTCCGCCACCCGTGGCAACAGAAACCTTCACCGACGCGGCCGCCGCGGTGGCCCGGCTCGAGGAGATCTACGAGCGCAATACCGCTTTCCTGCGCGGCCATTTCGAGGCCTATGCCAACGGCGTCGTGCCGGCGACACGGATCCGCGCCACCTATCCCTTCGTGCGGCTGACCACCGCAAGTCACGCCCGGCTCGATTCGCGTCTCGCCTACGGCTTCGTTGCGGGTCCTGGCGTGCACGAGACCAGCGTCACGCGGCCGGACCTGTTCCGCTCGTACCTGACCCAGCAGATCCGCCTGCTGATCGAAAACCACGGCGTACCGGTCGAGATCGGCGAGTCGGCTGAGCCGATCCCGGTCCATTTCGCCTATCGGCGCGACATCAACATCGAGACGGCGCTGCCGCATCACGAGAGCCCGCTGGTGACGCGCTCCTTGCGCGACGTGTTCGACGTGCCGGATCTGTCGACCATGGACGACGCCATCGCCGACGGCACGCTCGAGCTGACGCCGGGCATGCCGGAGCCGCTGTCGCTGTTTCGCGCCGCGCGCGTCGACTACTCGCTGCGCCGTCTCTATCACTACACCGGGACCGATCCCGACCACTTCCAGAACTTCGTGATCTTCACGAACTACCAGTTTTACGTCGATGCCTTCGCGGATTGGGGCCGTCAGCAGCTCGCGGCGGGGCAGGGCGCCGCCGAGACGTTCGTCGAGCCGGGCAACGTCATCACGCGCAATGCGCGGCTCGGCGGCGGCACCACAGGCGCGGCGCCGTCGCGCACGCCGCAGATGCCGGCCTTTCACCTGGTCGAGCCCGGGCACCAGGGCATTACCCTGATCAACATCGGCACCGGGCCCTCGAACGCACGCAACGTCACCGACCACATCGCGGTGCTGCGGCCGCATGCGTGGCTGATGGTCGGCCATTGTGCGGGTCTTCGCAACACGCAGCGGCTCGGCGACTATGTGCTGGCGCACGGCTATGTCCGAGAGGATCATGTGCTGGACCAGGAGCTGCCACCCTGGGTGCCTATCCCGGCGCTTGCGGAGGTGCAGGTCGCACTGGAAGAGGCCGTCGAGGCGGTCACCGGCTTTTCCGGTTTCGAGCTGAAGCGGCTGATGCGCACCGGCACCGTCGCCAGCGTCGACAATCGCAACTGGGAGATCAGCGGTCCGGCGGTGATCCGGCGGCTGTCGCAATCGCGCGCCATCGCGCTCGACATGGAGTCGGCAACGATCGCGGCCAATGGCTATCGCTTCCGCGTGCCTTACGGCACGTTGCTCTGCGTGTCCGACAAGCCGCTGCATGGCGAGATCAAGCTCGCCGGCATGGCGGGCGACTTCTATCGGCAGCGCGTCGGCCAGCATCTCCAGATCGGGCTGAAGGCGCTGGAGCTCCTGAAACACCAGGAGTCGGAGCGGCTGCATTCGCGCAAGCTGCGCAGCTTCGCCGAAGTCGCATTTCAATAGCGGCCCGTGGCCGCCTGGGATCAGCGGCCCCGGCGCCCGTCGAACGCCTGACGCGCCTGCTCGACCTCCGGCATCTTGGCGATGGTCCAGGCGTAGAGCGCGCGGAACGGTGGCTGCAGGGTACGGCCGAGCGGCGTGATCTCGTATTGGACCGCGACCGGCGAGTCCGCGATCACCTCGCGGGCGACGAGGCCGTTGCGCTCCAGCCGGCGCAGGCATTGCGTCAGCGCCTTCTGGGTGACGCCCTCGAGCTGCTTTTTGATCGCGTTGAAGCGCAGCGGTCCGGAGTCGAGCACCGCCAGCACCATCATCGACCATTTGTCGGCGATCTGGTCGATCAGCACCCGGCTCGGGCATTCCGACGAGAAGTGCTGCGGCTTGCAGCGGAGCGGGGCGGTCTCTGATGTCGACGTGGCGGTCACGACAGCGGTTTCCTCGGATATACCTGAGCGACTTTGGGTGCCTGATTGACTTCAGGTTTACGAAGTATACTGGAGCGGTTCCGAACGCAATGGAGCCCCCTGAATGTCCGATCTCGATACCAGCGTGCTGTTTCGTCCCTTCCGCCTGAAGACGCTGGAGCTGAAGAACCGCATCGTCATGGCGCCGATGACCCGCAATGCGGCGCCGAACGGCATTCCCGGCGAGGCCAACGCCGCTTATTACCGCCGCCGCGCCGAAGGTGGCGTGGGGCTGATCCTCACCGAGGGCACGGTCGTCAACCGCCCGGCCTCGCGCAACGAGCCCAATATTCCCTTCTTCCACGGCGATGCCGCGCTGGCCGGCTGGCAGAGCGTCGCCACGGCCGTGCACGCCGCCGGCGGCCGCATCGCGCCACAGATCTGGCACACCGGCTCGACCAAGGGCATGAGCCGCTGGGAGCCCGATGCGCCGGTCGAGAGCCCGTCCGGGCTGGTTGCGCCGGGCAAGCCGCGCGGCAACGCGATGAGCGAGAACGACATTGCCGACGCCGTCGCCGCATTCGCGCAAGCCGCGGCCGATGCCAAGCGGGTCGGCTTCGACACCGTCGAGATCCACGGTGCGCACGGCTATCTGATCGATGAGTTCTTCTGGTCCGGCACCAACAAGCGCGAGGACCGCTATGGTGGCGCCACCATCAAGGAGCGCTCGCGCTTCGCTGGCGAGGTCGTCGCCGCGATCCGCAAGGCGGTGGGTCCCGATTTCCCGATCATCCTGCGCGTCAGCCAGTGGAAGCAGCAGGACTATGCGGCGCGCCTCGCAGAGACGCCGGCGCTGATGGCCGACTGGCTGCAGCCGCTGGTCGCGGCCGGCGTCGACATCCTGCACTGCTCGCAGCGCCGTTTCTGGGAGCCGGAATTCCCGGACGTGGACGGCGAGAAGGGCCTGAACTTTGCCGGCTGGGCCAAGAAGATCACGGGGGCTGCGACCATCAGCGTCGGCTCGGTCGGCCTGTCCGATGAATTCTTCTCGGCGTTTGCCGGCAAGCCGTCGACGACGGCCGATCTCGACGCGCTGCTGGAGCGCATGGCCAAGGAGGAGTTCGACCTCATTGCGGTCGGCCGCGCGCTGATCAGCGATGCCGAATGGGTCGCGAAGATCAAGTCCGGTGACAAGGCGGGCCTGAAGGGCTTCAGCGCGGCGGATCTCGGCGCGCTGGTGTAAGCTCTTGTCGACCCGTTGGTGCCCCTCGCCCGGCGCAAGCGGGGCGAGGGGGCGTACCGTCAGCGAGGCGCGAGCTCGAGCCTGCCATCCCGTCCTTGCGACGGACTAATGCACCGTCAGCTCGAGATACATCGGGCTGCGGAAGGTCGAGGACGGCATCCAGGGCAATTGCTCCTGGGTGCGGCGATAGTCCGGCACGACCTTGTGCAGCTCGTCGAACGCGATCCTGATCGCCATGCGCGCGATCGCCGATCCCAGACAGGCGTGCACGCCGCCGCCGAAACCGAGATGGCCGCGCGGTTTCCGCGCGATGTCGTAGACATCCGGATTGGGAAACTGCCGCTCGTCGCGGTTGGCGGAGCCGTAGGCGAGGCAGACGAAATCGCCCTCGCGCATGGTCTGGCCGTGCAAGGTGACGTCCTTCTGCAGGCAGCGGCGGAAGCGCTGCGCCGAGGTGTTGAAGCGCAGCGACTCTTCCACGGCGTCCGCCATCAGGTCGGGATTGGCGACGACGGCCCGGCGCGCCTCGGCGTGATCGGCGAGATTGTAAGCCAGCATCGTCATGAAACCGCCGAGCGACTCGATGCCGGCCATGATCAGCGTTGTCGTCGTCAGCAGCACCTCGCGCTCGTCGAGCTTGTCGCCGTCGATCTCGGCCATGCTGAAATGCGAGATCAAGTCGTTCTGCGGCCGCGCGCGGCGCTCCGCGATGATGCCGGCCGCATAGTCCTGCATCCAGTTGTAGGCTGCGATGTGCTGCGGTCCCTTGGCGCGGCTCACCGGATCGCTCTGCACCATCAGCACAGCCTTGTCGCGCACAGTCTGCTCGTCGCCGAGCGGCAGGCCGAGCGCGGCGAACAGCACGCGCACGGTGAATTTCGAGGAGAACGCCTCGATGAAGTCGAACCGGTCCTGGCCGCGCAGTGCCTCGGCGCAGTCGCGCGCGATGTCGCGGATCGGGCCTGACAGGCTCTCCAGATTGCGCTTCATGAAGGCATGCTGGACGAGGCCGCGCAGCCGGTCGTGGCGCGGCGGGTCGGTGGTGCCGAGCGTCGCGCCGGCACGGTTCGGCAGCTCGGTCATCAGGTTGCCCTTGGCCGACGAATAGGTCTGCCAGTTCGTTCCGGCCGCCGCCACATCGGCATAGCGCGACAGAATCCACACCTGGGCCTGCGGGCTCCAGAAGCATGGGTGCTCGTCCCGCAGCGTCTTGTAGAACGGGAACGGGTCGGCATCGACCGCAGGCGAATACGGGTCGAACGCGAACATGTTGGGCCTCCTCTCCATTGAGTGTGGTCGTTGTTGTTCTTTTCACTGATCTAGCCGAGCCGTGGCCGCGGCGTGAGACACGAAAGCCGGCCAAGACTTGTACTTTTCCGACATTCAGGGTTAGCTCTCGCTCATGCCCCGCTTTCGCACCAAGCCGTCGATCCCCGCGTTCGCGCTCTACGGCGAAGCGTCGGCCGCGCAGCCGGACATGCTGCATGTCGAGCCGATCCAGGTGCGCAGCAAGCTCTATCGCTGGGAGATCGAGGCGCATACGCACCAGGGCCTGCACCAGATCCTCTGGGTCGCTGCCGGTCCAGCCGAGATCGCCTTGGACGAAAGCCGCGAGCGCTGTACCGGCCCGGTCGCCGTGATCATTCCGCCCGGCGTGGTCCATGCCTTCCGCTTCTCGCGCGACACCGACGGCTATGTGCTGACGTTCAATCCGCGGGCGGTGGTGGAGGGCGATGTGCCGGCGACCGGCGAGGCGCTGCGCGACCTGTTCGCAACCGCGCAGATCCTGCATCTCGATGCGCAGGCGGTCGCGACGCGGCGCATCGCCGCGCTGTTCGTCGACCTCGCCGACGAGTTCGCCGCGGCCGATTCCGCGGCCTCACCGGTGCCGCATTGGCTCGGTCGCTCGATCGTGTGGCGGCTGGCGCAGCAGAGCGCGCGGCAGTCGCAAGGCGCGCGGCGCGGCAGCGGGCATGCGGCGCTGTTCACCCGCTTCATCGTGCTGGTCGAGGCGCATCACCGCGATCACTGGTCGGTGGCGCGCTACGCCGACGAGCTCGGCATGACGCCGGAGCGGCTCAATCGGTTGACGCGGGCTGAGACCGGCCAGTCCGCGCTCGACATCGTGCATGCGCGGCTGGCGCGCGAGGCGTGCCGGCGGCTCACCTATATTGCAGCGCCGGTGTCGAAGCTGGCGTTCGAGCTCGGTTTCAAGGACCCGGCCTATTTCTGCCGCTTCTTCAAGCGGCACACCGGGACGAGCCCGCGCGACTATCGCCGTGCGATGGGGGTGGGGGACGGCGCGGCGCCGCCGTAAGGGTGATCGGCGCCGCCCGATACCACCTTCGCATTCGTTTTGCATCGCGGCATGGTGTCGGAAAAGTGCAAGAGAATGCCGCGTCCATCCAAGTGATCCCAGCACATTCCTTGCTAAAATCAGCGATTGAAAAGCATACCCAACAAGCCTGCGTCTGCGAATCCGGGAGAACACGCCCATGAAAGTCCAAGTCTGCATCATCGGCGGAGGCCCGTCGGGCCTGATGCTGTCGCAGCTCCTGCACCTGCAGGGCATCGATACGATCATCCTGGAGAAATCCAGCCGCGACTACGTGCTGTCGCGCATCCGCGCTGGCGTGCTCGAGCACGGCTTTGCCGAGCTGATGCGCGAGGCGCAGTGCGGCGAGCGCATGGACCGCGAGGGCGAGATTCATCACGGCTTCTACATCGCCCATGACGGCAAGCTCGACCGCGTCGACCTGCACAAATATTCCGGCGGCAACTCGGTGATGGTCTACGGCCAGACCGAGCTGACGCGCGATCTCTACGAGGCCCGCGACAAGCTCGGCGGCAAGGTCGTGCACAACGCGACCGACGTGACGCCGCACGACATCGCCTCCGACAAGCCTTACGTCACCTACCGTCAGGACGAGGAGGTCGTCCGCATCGACTGCGACTACATCATCGGCGCCGACGGCTTCCACGGCGTCAGCCGCAAATCGATCCCGCACGACAAGCTGACGGAATACGAGCGGGTGTATCCGTTCGGCTGGCTCGGCGTGCTGTCGCGCACCAAGCCTGTGTCGCCGGAATTGATCTATGCCAAGCACGAGCGGGGCTTTGCGCTGTGCTCGCTGCGCTCGCAGGTGCTGAGCCGCTACTATGTCCAGGTGCCGCTGACCGACAAGGTCGAGGACTGGAGCGACGATGCGTTCTGGGAGGAGCTGAAGCGCCGGCTGCCGGCCGAGATCGCGGCCAAGCTGATCACCGGACCGTCGATCGAGAAGAGCATCGCGCCGCTGCGCAGCTTCGTCGCCGAGCCGATGCGCTACGGCCGGCTGTTCCTCGCCGGCGACGCCGCCCACATCGTGCCGCCGACCGGCGCGCGCGGGCTGAACTCGGCTGCGTCCGACATCTACTATCTCTATCATGCGCTGCTCGATCACTACAAAAAGGGCGACGACCGCGGCATCGACGGCTATTCGCAACGGGCGCTGGCGCGGATCTGGAAGGCGCAGCGCTTCTCCTGGTGGATGACGACGCTCTTGCATCGCTTCCCCGACCGGCTGTCCTACGACGACAGACTGCAGGACACCGAGCTCGCTTATCTGTTCTCGTCGGAGGCCGCGCAGCGGTCGCTGGCGGAGAACTATGTCGGACTGCCTTTCTAGCGAGGTCAACGCGACGCGTTTCGCCTGCGCTGCTTGATGGCACCACGCATCAGTCGCCTCGCTGTCGTCCCGGCGAACGCCGGGACCCATACCCCCAGGGAGCGGTTTGAGGCAGGCTGGCGATTGGCTTTGTGCCCATCATGACTGCCGCGGAGTATGGGTCCCGGGTCGGCGCCGTGACGCGCTTCGCGCCTCACGGCTTGCCCGGGACGACGGTTGGGATAGATCGGATTCACGTCTCAAACAGCGCAGGCAGGACGTGGCAACGCGGTCTCGCGGCACATGATGCCCGAGGTCTGCGATCAACTCGCCCCTCCCATAATCGAGAGGGCGCAGGGAATGCCGGGTGAAGGCCTCACCCATGGCCCGCCTGCGTAAGAAAATGCAGGCGGCAGGTACCACAGGTGCAGCCGAACACTCCGGCATTCCCTGCGCGGCAGTCTCACGCTTATACGCAGTCTCCCTGGTGCGCCGGGCTTTCTGGCCACCATGATCCGCGCGGCGCCTCGAGCGCCGTCGCGAACGAAACACCAGCATCGGGGTGTCAGGACGCTGCGACTTCGCGTCCGCAAGAGATCGCTCGTCCGCATGCTCTCGCGAGCCTGCTCTCGAACTCTCGCGGCCACCGCATCCCCGCCTCGCGTGTCGTGACGATCGCGCGCAACGCCCCTCTCGTTGAGGCGGGATGGCCGGAGATAAGCACATTTTCCGATAAGACGAAAGAGAAATTTTCTGAAAAGCGGAAAATTTTCGAAGGGGGCCGGGCAGATCGCGTTCAATGCCGCGCAGGAACGTCGGCTGCCCGCGAGCCCCATGAGCAGGATGCAGCATGTTGATCGAACACGCGACCGTCAGCCCCGTCACCGCTCCGCGGCCGCTTGGAGGATGACGCCGTGTTTCGCTGGTGCAACTTCGCTCAGCTCGAGATCGGGGGACAGATGATCGGGGCGCGCTGTTGGATTAGCGCCAACTGCTAAAGTCTGTCGGCCTCCCCGCGCGCCCTGAAAAATGAGTTGCGCACCTCAAAAACCGCGCTATGGTCCTCAACCCAAAGGGGAGGAGCATGAACGCGCCGCTGACATTGCGGGATATTGCGCGGCAGGCGGGCGTGAGCCTCGCCACCGTCGACCGCGTGCTGCACAACCGGCCGGGCGTGCGCCCGGACACGGTGCGACGCGTCAAGGATGCGATGGCGCGCAGTGCGTTCCAGCCGCATGCGGCGGCCTCCGAACTCGCCCGTGCCCGCTCGCGGCGCTTTGCCTTCGTGATGCCGTCCGGTGCCAATCCCTTCATGCAGCAGATTCAGGCGCATCTCGGCGAGTTGGCGAGCTGGATGGCCGCGCGCCGGCTCTCGGTCGATGTCGTCACGACGGACGTGTTCGATCCGGCTGTGCTGGCCGGCAAGCTCGAAGATCTGGTCGGTCGCGTAGACGGTGCGGCGGTGGTGGCGCTCGACCATCCGAGCGTACGCGCCGCGATCAATGATCTCGTCGAGTCCGGCGCCAAGGTCGTGACTCTGGTCTCCGACGTGCCGTCGTCGCGGCGGCATCATTATGTCGGCATCGACAACATCGCCGCTGGCCGCACCGCGGGTGCGCTGGTCGGACGCTTCGCCGGCGGCAGGGCGGGGCGGGTCGCGATCATGGCCGGCTCGCAAGGCCTGCGCGATCATGCCGAGCGCATCTTCGGCTTCGGCCAGGTTCTCGCGGCGGAGTTTCGGCAACTTGAGGTTTTGCCGGTTGCTGAGGGGCATGATGTGGACGATCGCTCGGAGCACCTCATGCGCGAGCTGCTGACCGAGTATCGCGACATCGTCGGGCTCTACAATGTCGGCGCTGGCACGGCCGGCGTCGCCAAGGCGCTGACCGAGTCGGGGCGGGCCGATGACATCGTGTTCGTCGGCCATGACGTGACGGCGCTGACGCGCAAGCTGCTGTTGAACGGCGTGATGGATGCGGCGATTTCGCAGAACCCGGGACACGAGGCGCGCTCCGCGGTGCGCGTGCTCCTGGCGCTGGCGCGCGGCGAGCCGATCCTGAGCGAACAGGAGACGATCCGCATCGACATCGTGATGCGGGACAATCTGCCGTGAGCGGATGGCCGCGGTGACGCGGTCGGCCTGAACACGGAATGAGAAACGACCGAGGCGCTGGTTTCGAGGCGACGCAGATCGCCGAGGCGCCTGGCGGTCCGTGTGGGAGGAGTGGAGTCGTGTTTCTCGGACTGGATGTCGGCACATCCGGCGTGAAGGCCGTGCTGGAGGACGAGACGGGCGCGCTGATCGCGAGCGCCTCGCGTCCGCTGGCGCTGTCGCATCCGCAGCCGCTGTGGTCCGAGCAGAATCCGGATCATTGGGTCGAGGCCGTCATCGGCGCGGTCGATGATCTCGCGCGTGAGCGTCCGCGTGAGACGTCAGCGGTGCGCGGCATCGGCTTGTCCGGCCAGATGCACGGCGCGACCTTGCTTGGTCGCGACGGCCGGCCGCTGCGTCCCGCGATCCTGTGGAATGACGGCCGCTCGCAAGCCGAATGCGCCGAGCTCGAACGCCGCTGTCCCGAATTGCACACGATCGCCGGCAATCTCGCGATGCCCGGCTTCACCGCGCCGAAGCTCGTCTGGGTGGCGAAGCACGAGCCGAAGATCTTTGCAGAGGTCGCGACGGTGCTGCTGCCGAAGGCCTATGTGCGCTATCGGCTGTCCGGCGAGATGGTCGAGGACATGTCGGATGCGGCCGGCACCCTGTGGCTCGACGTCGGCGCGCGGCGCTGGTCGGAGGAATTGCTGGCGGCGACCGGGCTCGGTCTCGATCACATGCCGCGCCTGGTCGAGGGCAATGAGCGGAGCGCCGTGTTGTCGCCCGAGCTGGCGCGGCGCTGGGGCATGGGCGCCGATGTCGTGATCGCAGGGGGCGCCGGCGACAACGCGGCGAGCGCAATCGGACTCGGCGCCATCCGGCCTGGCGATGCCTTCCTGTCGCTCGGTACATCAGGCGTGCTGTTCCGGGTGACCGACCGCTTCGCGCCGGCGCCGGAAGCGGCCGTGCATGCGTTCTGCCATGCGCTCGGCGGGCTGTGGCATCAGATGGGCGTGATGCTGTCGGCCGCGGCCTCGCTGGCGTGGCTGGCGCGCATTCTCGAGACGCCGGAAGCCGCGCTGCTGGCGCCGCTCGGCACGCGCGTCGAACGTCCGAGCCCGGTGCAGTTCCTGCCTTATCTCGACGGCGAGCGCACCCCGCACAACGATGCCCATGCCGCCGGCGCCTTCGTCGGCCTGCGCAGCGCCGCCGGCCGCGGTGATCTCGTGCAGGCGGTGCTTGAGGGCGTGGCGTTTGCCTCACGCGACATGTTCGCCGCGCTCGCGCGTAGCGCGCAGCCGATCAAAGAGCTCGATCTGGTCGGCGGCGGCTCGCGCTCCTTGTTGTGGGCACAGATCATGGCCGACGTGCTCGGCGTCACCGTGCACCGGGTCGAGGAGGGCGAGGTCGGTGCCGCCATCGGCGCCGCGCGGCTCGGCCATCTCGCCGCGACCGGCGCAGCACCGGCCGATGTCTGCCGCAAGCCGCAGCGGCTGCAGAGTTTCGAACCCCGCGCCACGCAGCGCGCGGCATACGACGCCGCCTACGCGCAATGGCGCAAGCTCTATCCCGCTCTCAAGGAGTAAACCCTCGTGAACGTTCAGGCTCCCTTCTTCCAGACCGGCGCAACCGTCACCTATGGCGGGCCCGAGTCGCGCAGCCCGCTGTCGTTCCGCTGGTACGACAAGGATCGCGTCATCCGGGGCAAGCGGATGGAGGATCATCTGCGCTTCGCGGTCTGCTACTGGCATTCGTTCTGTTGGCCGGGCGGCGATCCGTTCGGCGGCGAGACCTTCCTGCGGCCGTGGCAGCATGGCGATGATGCGATGGCGATGGCGCGTGCCAAGGCCGACGTCGCGTTCGAATTGTTCCGGCTGCTCGACGTGCCGTTCTTCACCTTCCACGACGTCGACGCCGCGCCGGAAGGCGCGACGCTGAAGGAGTTGGTCGCCAATCTCAACGCCATCGCCGACCTGTTCGAGCAGAAGATGGCGTCTGCCAAGGTGCGGCTGCTGTGGGGCACCGCCAACCTGTTCTCACATCGCCGCTACATGGCGGGCGCCGCGACCAATCCGGACCCGGACGTGTTCACCTACGCGGCGGGACAGGTGCGTGCCGCACTCGAGGTGACGCATCGTCTCGGCGGCGCCAACTACGTGCTGTGGGGCGGCCGCGAGGGCTACGAGACGCTGCTCAACACCGACATGAAGCGCGAGCTCGACCAGCTCGGCCGGTTCGTCTCGCTGGTGGTCGAGCACAAGCACAAGATCGGCTTCAAGGGGCCGCTGCTGATCGAGCCGAAGCCGAAGGAGCCGACCAAGCATCAGTACGACTTTGACGTCGCCACCTGCTACGGCTTCCTGCGGCGCTACGATCTGCTCGACGACGTCAAGCTCAACATCGAGCAGAACCACGCCATCCTCGCCGGCCACTCGTTCCAGCACGAGATCGCGCTGGCGCAGGCGCTCGGCGTGTTCGGCTCGCTTGACATCAACCGCGGCGACGATCTGCTGGGCTGGGACACCGACCAGTTCGCGATGAACGTGCCGGAGCTGGCGCTGGTGTTCCACGACATGCTCAAGGGCGGCGGCTTCACCACGGGCGGGCTGAACTTCGATGCCAAGATCCGCCGGCAGTCGATCGATCCGGATGATCTGCTGCACGCCCATGTCGGCTCGATGGACGCCTGCGCGCGTGCGCTGATCGCCGCCGATCAGATGCTCGAGGACGGTGCCCTGACGGCGCCGCTCGCGCAGCGCTACGCCGGCTGGGACGGCGAGGAGGGGCAGGCGATCCTCGCCGGCCGCCGCTCGCTCGCCGAGCTCGCCGACCGCGCCGTCAACACCGGCCTCGATCCGCAGCCGCGCTCCGGCCGGCAGGAATATCTCGAAAGCGTGGTAAATCGCTATGTCTGATGACAGCAGCCTGCGCACGATGACGAATGAGGCTGAGCGAGCCGTGATGAGCACCGCCGCGCAGCCAGTCTTGGAGCCAGTCTTGGAGCTGAAGGGCCTCGGCAAGCAGTTCGGCGCGATCCGCGCGTTGCAGGGCGTCGATCTTTCGATCGGCGCCGGCGAGGTCGTCGGCCTGATGGGCGACAACGGCGCCGGCAAGTCCACCCTGGTGCGCATCATCGCCGGCAATTTTCCGCCGAGCCAGGGCACCATCCGTTTCGGCGGCCGCGATGTGCATTTCCATCGTCCGATGGATTCGCGCAGCGTCGGCATCGAGGTCGTCTACCAGGACCTGGCGCTCGCCAACAATCTCACCGCCGCCGCCAACGTGTTTCTCGGTCGCGAGCTGAAGCGCAATTTCGGCCCGCTGGTGCTGCTCGACCACAAGGGCATGGAGGCGCGCGCGCTCGAGCTGTTCCGCGAGCTGCGCTCGGAGACACGCCCGCATGATCTGGTCAAGGACATGTCGGGCGGCCAGCGCCAGGCGGTGGCGATCGCGCGCACGCGGCTGTCCAATGCCAAGCTCGTGATGATGGACGAGCCGACCGCGGCGATCTCGGTGCGCCAGGTCGAGCAGGTGCTGAGCCTGATCCATCGGCTGAAGGAGCAGGGCATCGCCGTCATCCTGATCTCGCACCGTATGCCCGACATCTTCGCGGTGTGCGATCGCGTCGTGGTGATGCGTCGCGGCGAGAAGAAGGCCGACAAGCCGGTCGGCGAGACCAGCCCCGAGGAAGTGACTGCGCTGATCACCGGCGCCAAGGAGGCGGCGTGATGTCCGTTCCATCCGAGACCCGCTCCGCCGGCACCGAAGTCACCTTCACCAATGTCGGCGCCATCAGATGGTGGCACCGTGGCGTGTTCGCCTCGCAGACCGCTTATGTCACGCTGGCGCTCATCGCCCTCATCATCGTGATGAGCTTCGCCAGTCCCTATTTCCTGACCGAGGGCAATCTGCAGAACGTCGCCAAGAACTTCTCCTTCATCGCCATTGCGACGCTCGGCATCACCTTCGTCATCATCACCGGCGGCATCGACCTGTCGGTCGGTTCGATGATGTGCTTCGCGGCGATGATCACCTCGATGGTGATGACGACGCTGTCGACACCGGGGATGCCGCTGTCATCGCTGTTCGTGCATCTCGCCGCGGACGGCAAGACCGTGGTCGCCAACGTGCCCGGCCTGATCCTGATCGTCTCGGTGCTGGCAGGCCTTGCGGTCTCGCTCGTCGTCGGCCTGATCAACGGCGTCTGCATCGCCTTGCTCGGGCTGTCGCCGTTCGTGACCACGCTCGGCATGCTGTCGATCGTGCGCGGTCTCAGCTATGTGATCTCGAACGGCAAGGGCAGCTTCCCCGGCGGCCCCGACGCCGATTATTTCTATGCGTTGACGCAGGGCGATGTCTACGGCGTGCCGGCGCCCTTCATCTATCTGATTGCGTTGGCGCTGGTGATGGCGCTGGTGCTGCACCACACCGCGTTCGGCCGCCACGTGTTCGCGATCGGTGGCAACGAGAAGGCGGCGGAGCTGACCGGCGTCTCGGTGCCCCGCGTGAAGATCGAGGTCTATGTGATCGGCGCGCTCGCCGCCGGCCTGCAGGGCATCATCATCTCCGGCTGGCTCGGCTCCGCGCCCGCCAACATGGCGACGTCCTATGAGCTCAACGTGATCGCGGCGGCCGTGATCGGCGGCGCCAACCTCGCCGGCGGTCTTGGCGGCCCGCTCGGCGCCATCGTCGGCTGCGTGCTGCTCGAGGTGATCAGGAACGGGCTGGTGCTGGCGCAGGTCAACTCCTACTGGCAGCAGACTCTGGTCGGCGTGATCATCATCGCCGCCGTGCTGGTGGATCGTATCCGCGCACGCCTGCTGTGACGAATACTGGCCGGGATGACAAGCGCGTCTATCCTCACCCGGAGCAGACAATCATCAGGGATAGACATGGAGGAGGGAAACCCATGAAGAAGCTGCTCTATGCGGTCGCATCGCTCGCGATCATGCTGGCCCCGGCGCAGGCCGAGACCAAATACCGCTTCGCCATCGTGCCGAAGGCGATGAACAATCCGTTCTTCGACGTCGCGCGCGACGGCTGCCTGAAGCGCGCCAAGGAGCTCGGCAACGTCGAGTGCATCTACAAGGGTCCGGTCGAGCACGAGCCGGCCACGCAGGCGCAGATCATCCAGGACTTCGTCACGCAGAAGGTCGACGGCCTGGCGATCTCGGTGGCCGACGTCGCCGCGATGACGAAGTCGATCGAGGCGGCGACCGCCGCCGGCATTCCGGTGATCACCTTCGATGCCGATGCGCCGGGCTCCAAGCGCATCGCCTATATCGGCACCAACAACAAGGATTTCGGGCTGGCGCTCGGCAAGCAGCTGCTGCAGCTCCGACCCGACGGCGGCAAATATGCCGTCGTCTCCGGCGGCCCCGGCGCCAAGAACCTCGCCGAGCGCGTCGATGGCGTGCGTGAGGCGCTGAAGGGCTCGAAGTGGACGGAGGTGGCGGGCTCGCCGACCTTCTGCAACGACGATCCCGCGCTCGCCGTGCAGCAGATGGCCGATCTGCGCACCGCGACGCCGGATCTCGGCGCCATCGTGCCGATCGGCGGCTGGCCGATGTTCGCGCCCGAGGGCTACAAGGCCTTCGTCAACAAGAACCGCAAGGACATCGACGCCGGCAAGCTGACGCTGGTCGTCGCCGACACGCTCAAGATGCAGCTCGAATTGCTGCGTGACGGCTATTCCAACGCGCTGACCGGCCAGCGCCCGTTCGAGATGGGCGAGAAGGCGATGGACACGCTGCTCGCGATCAAGAAGGGCGAGAAGGTGCCGGACGTGATCTACACCGGCCTCGATCTCGTCACCAAGGACAACGTCGCCAAGCTTCTGAACTGAGTTCCTCCCGGGGAAAACCTGGCGGTCCGGCATCCGGCTTCGGCCGGCGGCTGGGCCGCCCTTTTTGTTTGGGATGCTTAGTGCGCGTTGGTGCCGGCGCTTGAGCCGCCTCGTATGTGTGCCTCTGTCTTAGCCAACAAGATGCTGCCGATCGTCTCTCCGTCATCGTCCGCGACGGCGGACGATCCAGTATTCCAGAGACGGTCGTGGGCAATCGAGCCGCCGCGGCGTGCTGGATCATCCGCCGGAGCCTGTCATTGGGCTCGCCGAAGGCGAGACCCGGTGGCGGATGATGACAGTTGGGGAGAGGCAACACGGGCCCGGACGATTGACAGGGGGATATATCTGACTAAAGTCAGACATTATGCTCGACCCCATCTCTCGCGTCCGCCGCTTCAACCGCGCCGTCACCTCGGAGGTTGGCGCGCTCGACACCTCGTTTCTCGGGCGCGGGCGGCCGCTCGGGGCGGCCCGCGTGCTCAATGCGATCGGCCATGGCCGCAGCGACGTCGCCGATCTGCGCGACTATCTCGCGCTCGATTCCGGGCTGATGAGCAGGCTGCTGCGCAGCCTGGAGGAGGAGGGGCTGGTGACGACCAGGCCGCATCCCGACGACGCGCGCCGCCGCATCGCCAGGCTCACAGCCGCCGGGCGGCGCGAATTCGAGGCCTATGAGACGCTCTCCAACGCCCAGGCCGAGTCGATGCTGGCGCGTCACGCCCAGCCCGAGGCGCTTTTGGCGGCGATGGACCTGGTTGCGGCCGCGCTGGGACGCAGCCGCATCGCCATCGACGAGGTTGATCCGCGCGGCGAGCAGTCGCGCTACTGCCTCGGCGAGTACTACGCCGAGCTGTCACGCCGCTTCGAACGCGGCTACGACGTCGCGCTGTCGCGCGATCCCGACGCCGCCGACATGACGCCCCCGCGCGGGGCTTTCTTCGTGGCGCTGTCCGACGGCCTGCCGCTCGGCTGCGTCGGGCTGAAGGGCAGCGGCGGCGATGTCGCCGAGATCAAGCGGCTGTGGGTCGCGCCCGCGGCGCGCGGGCTTGGCCTCGGCCGGCGGCTGATGGATGCGGCCGAGGACGCCGCGCGAAAGCTGTCGATCACGACGCTCCGTCTCGACAGCAACAGCGCGCTGACCGAGGCCGTCCAGCTCTATCGCCGCACCGGCTGGACCGAGATCGACCGCTTCAACGACGATCCGTATCCGGATCTGTTCTTCGAGAAGCAGGTTTGAGGTCGATCTCCCGTGACGCTCGGCGCTCGTGCATCGGGCTTCAGGAACGCGAGCGCCTTGTGGTCGGCGAATTGCTAGGGGACCTCTGCGACGGACCCCGTCGGCCTTCTCGGCGTTAAGCGATGGGCAACCGGCGGGTGATTGGATGAGGGTCGTTGGGTTCCAGCGATGAGAGGCAGACGGGCGTGCTTTGAGTCTAATCTGTTGCCTGAGCCTGACGCAATTGCGGCGAGGGCCTCGTGACTCGGGGACGCTTCTTCGCCTCACTTCACCCCAAGACTTGATCGAGCGTATAGATCGTCCTGCGCCGATCGCGCCGGCGCGGGCGGAACAGCAATGACGAATCGGGACAAGGCATGGTGACACGATCCACGGCGGCTCAGAACCTTGCAGCGATGCGGCGTCGCGGACCGGTCTTGATGACCCTTGCGGCCTTGGCGGCGCTGGCGATGCCCAGCTCCGCGGCCAACGCGCGGCAGGCGCGCCCCGCGCCGGCGACCGAAGCGACGGCGCCGCGCGCGCATGGCGATCCGATCATGGCGATCGTATCGATCAAGGCCCAGAAGGTGACGTTCTACGACGCCGACGGCTGGATCTGGCGGGCGCCGGTGTCGACCGGTGTCTCCGGCCGCGAGACGCCGGCCGGCGTGTTCGCCGTGCTGGAAAAGGACAAGGACCACCGCTCGACGCTCTATGACGACGCCTGGATGCCGAACATGCAGCGCATCACCTGGAACGGGGTGGCGCTGCATGGCGGGCCGCTGCCCGGTTATGCCGCCTCGCATGGCTGCGTCCGCATGCCCTATGGCTTTGCCGAGAAGCTGTTCGACCGGACCTGGATCGGCATGCGGGTGATCATCGCGCCCGGTGACCCGGCGCCGGTCGAGTTCTCCCATCCCGCCTTGTTCGTGCCGACCGCAGAGGCGCTCGCCGCGGTGCCCTCGCGCGCCGCGACGCTCGGCCGCGAAGCCGAGGACGCCGCCAGGCTCGCCGACGAGGCCAAGGCGGCGGCTGCCGCGGCCGAGCGCGAGGCCAAGGCTCTGAAGGCGTCCTTGCGCAAGCTGGAGCAGGCCAAGGCGCGCGCCGAGGCCGAGCTCAAATTCGCCGGCAGGAAGCTGGCCGCCGCCAAGACCGATCAGGCGAGGACGCTGGCCGAGGATGCGAATCAGAAGGCCGCCGCCAAGGCGACCGACGCGGCGGCGCAGCTCGAGGCCGCCAAGTCGGACGCGACCGCGAAGCTCGCTGCGGCGACCTCGACCAAGGATGCCGCCAAGGCGGCTGCGGCCAGGAAGGCCGATACGAGCAAGGCTGCGACGGACGCCAGGCTCGCGACCGAGCCGGTCTCGGTCTATATCAGCCGTTCCACGCAGATGCTCTATGTCAGGCGCAACACGCACAAGCCGGCCCCCGACGGCGGCGGCGAGGTGTTCGACACCTCGATCGAGGCGCCGGTGACCATCCGCGATCCCGACCGGCCGATCGGAACGCATGTGTTCACCGCAGTGGCGCAGAACGGCGCGGGGCTGCGCTGGACGGCGGTGACCATCGACGACGGCGACACCGCCAAGGACGCGCTCGACCGCATCACCATCCCGAAGGACGTGCTCGCTCGGATCGCGCCGACGGCCGTGCCGCGCTCCTCGATCATCGTCTCGGACGAGCCGCTGTCGAGCGAGACCAATTATCGGACCGAGTTCGTCGCGGTGCTGAGCAACCAGCCGCAGGGCGGCTTCATCACGCGCCGGCCGACGACCAATGTCGACGTTGCCAGCGGCGACGAATATGACGATGGCTTCGGCAGCTTTTTCCAGCGCAGCTGGGATGGCCAGCCCGTCGCGGCGCCGCGCCGTCGCGGTCCGCCTCCGACCTATTACCGGCCGGTGCAGCCGGGCTGGTGGTGACCAGCCGGCCTGATGCCTGACTGGGTTCGCGGGTCAGGCCGGATGGCACTTCAAATCAGTTGCGACCTGCGGGGATGACGCCGGGCCAGTGCATCAGGAAAGGCTGCGGCTCATGTTGCGCTTCGGTCGCGCGCGCCACGCGCCTGACACGGTGAGGCCTGCGGGAGATCGAGCTGGTCGCCTCGCGGGCGGTCTCGATGCGTGCCAACTGCTGACGCATCTCGCCGGTGGAGGTCCGGAGCTGCTCGATGGTGACGTCGCTGTTCGCGGCCGCGGTGCGCAGCCCGCTCAGCTCGGTCGCCGCATCTTCCTGGGCGCCGCGGAGGCGGACCGTCTGGCGCTTCAGCAGCGCGAGATCGGACTCGATCTTGTCGGCCGTATCGCGGCGGCGCGCCTCGTTCTCGTCGGCGGTGGTGCGCAAGGCGGCCAGGCCCGTTTCGGCCGTGGTGAGGCTGGCGCGCAATTGCAGAAGCTCGCCGGAGGTGTCGCTCTGGCGGTCGCGCAGCTGGGCGGTCTCGGCCTTGAGCTGCGCCAGCTCCGAGGTCAGCGTGGCGACGCGGGTCTCGAGCGAAGGCGCTCCGGTCCCGAAGGAGAAGCTGTTGGCGCCGCCACTGCTCCACCACATCGCACCGGCGCTGGCTGCGAGCGCCAGGCTCAGGACAATTCGTAGAGAGGCCGTGCCGCTGCTCGGCGGGGCGTCCGGCGTCTTGGTGGGTCTGCGCATCGACAGGTCTCCGGGATTTGATGGCGGCAATTATGATCATATTAAGGTTGCCAATGTTCTAAGCGCGCCGCGCCGGCAGAACATTTCATCCACGTAGTTTTGCGGGAATGCAGGCTCGCAGCCTTGAGTCGTGAGCACGATCGGCGGCGCTCAATCGTGCGGATGCAGGGACGGCGATGATCCGGCCTGGATCGCCGGCACACAATCCGGATCAGTCGGAAAAGGCTTCGTGCGTCCTCGGGATCGTGATCTAAATCGCGCATGTCCAACATTCCGCCCATCGCCACACCGCCGGCATTCGACGAACTCGCCGAGGCCATCAGGCAGCGCCGCTCGGTCTATGGCCATATCAGCGGGCTCAGGATGGACCGGTTCGCGCCCGGCGAGGCCTGGTCGACCTTGCCCTATCGTCCGGTGTTCGTCGGCGACAGCGAGACCGGCGTCATCCATGGCGGCGTCGTCACCGCGATGCTCGACGAGAGCTGTGGCATGGCGGTGCAACTCGCGCTCGACGGCAGCCGGGCGATCGCCACGCTCGATCTGCGCATCGACTATCAGAAGCCGGCGACCCCCGGTCTCGACATCAAGGCCCATGCGGTATGCTTCCGCGTCACCCGCTCGATCGCGTTCGTGCGCGCCACCGCCTATCAGGAGGAGGAGACCGCACCGGTCGCCACCGCGACCGCCTGCTTCATGATTGGCGCCAACCGCACCAACATGCTGACCGACCGGGCGGCCTTCGACGGCGTGCCACCGCCGCTCGACGCACCGGACGATCCGACGGGGCCGTTTCCCACCAGTCCGTTCGCGCGCTGCCTCGGCATCCGCTTCGCCGAGAACGACACGCTCGTGATGCCGTTCTCGCACCGGATCATCGGCAATCCCGTGCTGCCTGCGATCCATGGCGGCATGACCGGCGCGTTTCTCGAAACCGCGGCGATCGTCACCGTGATGCGCGAGCTCGGCGCCACGGCGCCGCCGAAGCCGGTCGGCCTCACCATCAACTATCTGAGGTCGGGCCGTGCGCTCGACACCATCGCATCAGCGTCGATCGTCAAGCAGGGCCGCCGCGTCGTCGCCTTCGAGGCCCGCGCCTGGCAGGACGATGCGACGAAGCCGATCGCCACCGCCTTCGGCCATTTCATGCTGCGGCAGGCGCCAGGGCAGGAGCAGGACTGAGGAAGATCGCGTCGCGGGTTGCGATCATGCCTTGCGCAGGATCTTGTCCATTGCCTTTCCCCGCGCCAGCTCATCGACCAGCTTGTCCAGGTAGCGGATCTCCCGCATCGTCGGTTCCTCGACATCCTCCACGCGGACGCCGCAGATCATGCCCTTGATCAAGGTCCGCGCGGGATTCATCGCAGGCGCCTGCGCGAAGAAGGTCTCGAAGTCCGTCTGACGTTCCAACCGGGACTCAAGCTCGTTTTGGCCATAGCCCGTCAGCCAGCAGATCACCTGATCGACCTCTGCCTTGGTGCGTCCCTTCTTCTCGGCCTTCGCGACGTACAATCGGTACACGCTCGCGAAGCTCGTCGTGTAGATGCGGTGTTTTGCCATGCTGGCTCCATCGGATCGTAGGCGACGCATGTCGGGTCGGAAAGGGGCGACGGCGCGCCCGAAGCGCGTGCTTCATGTCCGCGTTCATGATCGTAGTACAGCACGTTCGTTCGCACACGTCGGAAACGCGCGCTAGCCCGGCGGGAACATCGGAAACGACACCCCAAGCGACCACGCCAGGATCAGGCCGAGACCCAAGCCTTCGGCCAGCGGCGAGCACGTCCTACGAACGACACAGCCGCCGATCACGCCGAACACGATGAGGAACAGCACGATCACGGGGATGATGATGAGCAGGAAGAACAGCCGCTTGAGGTCGAGCGCGACTGCCCCGCCCAGCGAGGCCAGGAAGGCGGCGAATCCACACGGAGCGCCACGGCGCGGCGTGGCCGCCCTGGTTGGCGATGCTGTCGGCCAGCATGCAGGGCACCGCGCCGTGCCCTGCGCAAACCGATGGCGTCTCGTCTGCGCGGCGCAGCGTCCATGATCGGCTCCGTTTCAATCCCGAAACTAGCGCAGGAACTCGTGCGGTTACAGCGACGGCGCAGGCGAGCGTTGCGGCCGCGATCGAACGAAACGCACGCCGTTTCGTTGACAACGCCGCCGAGGCGATATTCGGTGACCCCGTTCAGCGGCGACAAGGAGGATGCATGAAACCGGAAGTCATCTGCCTGATGGCGTCGAGCGTCGACGGCCGGACATTGCCGAGCCGCTGGCGTCCGAAGGGATCGGGCGATCTGTTCGAGCAGGTGCATGACCAGCTCGGGGGCGATGCCTGGCTGATCGGCCGCGTCACCGGCCAGGAGTTCGCCAAGGGCTCGGCCTATCCGGCCGAGACCACGGAGCGAATCCCGCGCACCCATTGGATCGCGCGACGCGGCGCCAAGGCCTACGGCATCGTGCTCGATCCCCATGGCAAGATCTGCTGGGGCCGCGCCGACATCGGCGGCGATCCGATCGTCGTCGTGCTGACCGAGGCCGTGTCGGATGCACATCTCGCGGGCCTGCGCGGCGAGGGTGTCTCCTACGTCTTCGCCGGCCAGTCGAAACTCGATCTCTCACGCGTGCTGGAGATCGTCGCGCAGGAGCTCGGCGTGAAGCGCCTGCTGCTCGAGGGCGGCGGCGGCGCCAACGGCGCGTTTCTGCGCGCGGGTCTGGTCGACGAGTTCAACCTCGTTCTATGTCCGGCCGTGGACGGCGCCAAGGGGGCACCCAGCGTGTTCGATTCGACCGAAGCCGAGTCCGGCGAGCGCGCGCCGATCACGGCGATGACGCTCGAAAGCAGCACGGCGCTGGAGGGCGGCGCGCTGTGGCTGCGCTACAAGATCACCAACGGCTCGCCCTTGCCGGCCCAGGCAAGTCATGGCTGAGCGGCGAATGCACGTCATCGTCGTCGGGGGCGGTGCCGCGGGCCTGATGGCGGCGCGTGAGCTGGCCCGCGCCGGCAAGCAAGTGACGCTGCTGGAAGCGCGCGACCGCTGCGGGGGGCGCATCCATCCGCTGCCCGCGAGCAGGTTTGGATATCGCGCGGATGCCGGCGCGGAATTCATCCATGGCGAGGCGCCGGTCACCCACGCGCTGATGGCCGAGGCGGGGCTCACCTCGACGCCGGTCGATGGCGCGCGCTGGTACGTGATGGACGGCGCGTTCTCGCGCGAGGATCCTGCCGATCGGCAGATGCGCCAACTGCACCGCGTGGCGCGGCAGCTCGATCAGGATATGACCGTCACGGCGCTGCTCGAGCGTCATTTCGGCGGTGCGGAGTTTGCCGCCCTGCGCAAGTCGGTGCTCGGGATGGTGCAGGGCTATGATGCCGCCGATCCTGGTCGTGCCAGCGTGTTCGCGCTGCGCGACGAGTGGATGGGCGGCGACCGCGGTGCTCAGGCACGCATCGTCGGCGGCTACGCGGCGCTGCTCGATCATCTGGTGGCGGAGTGCCGGGCGCATGGCGTGGCGATGAAGCTCGAGGCGGTGGTCCGCGCGGTGGAGAGCTCCGATGATGGCGTCGTCGTGCGCTGCGCCGACGGCCGCGCGCAGCGCGGCGATATCGTCCTCCTGACCGTGCCGCTGCCGCTGCTGCGGACCATCGCGCTGCCGCCGGCGATGCGCTCGCAATTGGCCGCAGCCGAAGCCATCGGCTTCGGCAACGTCATCAAGCTGCTGCTGCGCTTCGAGCGCCGGTGGTGGCGAGAGGCTCGGACCGAGGACCTCTCCGACATGCTGTTCGTGCTGTCCGATGCCGACGTGCCGGTGTGGTGGACGCAGCATCCGAACGATGATGCGGTGCTGACCGGCTGGCTCGCCGGGCCGCCGGCCAGCGCTTTCGTCGCGCTCGACGATGTCGCCTTGATAGAGTCGGGTCTCTCGGCGCTTGCGAGCATTTTCTCGCAGCCGGTGGACTCGCTGAGGCAGCAGCTCCTCGCGTCGCATGTCACGGATTGGGCGAAGGATCCGTTCGCGCGCGGGGCCTATTCCTATGCGACGCTAGGATCCCGCGAGGCGCAGGATACGCTTTCGCGCTGGGATGGCGGTCGTGTCTTGATCTCCGGCGAGGCGCTGTATCGCGGGCGCGACATGGGAACGGTCGAGGCGGCGCTGGCCAGCGGGCAACAGACGGCGCGGCGCATCCTCGCGATGTGATCGCGCGCCGCGTGCATGATGTTGCGCCCGTAGGCCCACGGCGCTAGCATTCGCCGATCACCATGGAAAGGATCGTCATGCTCGATCACGTCGGTTTCCCTGTCTCCGACTTTGTCCGCGCCAAGGCTTTCTATGCGGCGGCCCTGGCGCCGTTGGGTTACGTCCTGATGATGGAGATCACCAACGAGCAGACCGGCGGCCACGGTGATCACGACGGCTTCGGCGACGGTCGTCCGGATTTCTGGATCGGCACCGGCGGGACGGCCGCGACCTCGACGCATGTCGCATTCCACGCCAAGGATCGCGCCACGGTCGATGCGTTCTATCAGGCGGCGATCGCGGCAGGCGGACGGGACAACGGCGCGCCTGGACTGCGGCCGCATTATCACGCGAACTATTACGGCGCGTTCGTGCGCGACGCCGACGGCAACAACATCGAGGCGGTGTGCCACGCGCCGGCGTGAGGGCCGCTCACCCCTCGGGATGAGTCACGCCATCACCGGCATGTGCTCGGCGGCCGCGGCCAAGCTCGGCGCGACCACGATCTCGAGCTGCTGGCGCAGCCAGCGGTGCAGCGGGTCGTCCTGGTGGCGCAGGTGCCAGACCATGTACATCGGCATCGCCGGGCAGGGGACCGGCACCGGCGCCACCGCCAGGCCGCGCAGCATGTAGGCGCGCAGGAGGCTCGGCAGCGTCGCGATCATGCGGCTGCCGCGCAGGAACGGGCCGATGCCGCCGAAGCCCGGCACCTGCGCCGCGAACCGCCTGACGATGCCGCGCTCGGCCATGATCTCGTCGATGTCGAGGCGGCGCCTCGGCTCGTACAGTACCGTGACGTGGTCGCTGGCGAGATAGTCCTCAAGGCTCTGCGGCGGCTCGCGTTGGCCCGCATCGTAGAACACGCGATAGCTGTCCTCGAACAGCCGCTTCTGCAGGATGTCGCTGCCCTCGGGCGGGCGCGGCGTGATGATGAGCTGACAGTGCTCTTCCCGTAGCATCTCCGGCGTCGGTGCGCCGGAGGGGATGACGCGCAGGCTGAGGCCCGGCGCCTGCGCGCGGGCGTAGCGGAGCAGGGACGGCAGCAGCAGGTCGCGCTGCAGATCATTGGCCGCGATCGTCACTTGCGCGGAGATTTTCGCCGGCTCGAATGCAGCGGTGTGCGAGAAGCTCCGGAGGTCGTCGAGCAGCGCGCGGGCGCGCAGCGCCAAGAGCTGCGCATGCGCGGTCGGCACGATGCCGCGGCCGGACTTCACGAACAGCGGATCGCCGGTGATCGCGCGCAGCTTGTCGAGCAGATGGCTGACGGCCGACTGCGTGACGCCGAGCCGCTGCGCAGCGCGGGTGACCGAGCCCTCCTCGATGACGGCGAGCAGGAGCTGCAGCAGGTGGCCGTCGAGGTCCAAATGATCGAATTGGCTCATGGATCGGATCGGTCGCGCGGCCTTTATTGACGGTGTCTGTCAGCGATACTGGCGGGCACGAACGGCGCCGCGTTTGATCCAGATCAAGCGCGGCCGTTCGAAACACGACCAGGGGAGGCTCAGATGTCCACCACGTCAGCCCGGCAGCCCGTGCCCGGCACCACCATCTTCGACGGCGAGCAGGCCCGCAAAGGCTATGCGCTCAACAAGATGTGCTACTCGTTCAACGATGCCGCCAACCGCAAGGCGTTCGTCGCCGACGAGGACGGCTATTGTGCCAAATATGGCCTCAACGCGCAGCAGCGCGCGGCGATCAAGAATCGCAATGTGCTCGAGCTGATCGAAGCCGGCGGCAATGCCTATTACCTCGCCAAGTTCGCCGGCATCTTCGGTCTGGACATGCAGGACATCGGCGCGCAGCAGACCGGGCTGACGAAAGAGCAGTTCAAGGCCAAGCTTCTGGCGGCAAGGGGTTGATCATGGCGAAGATCGTAGGTTGCATCACCACGTCCCACGTTCCGGCCATCGGCGGCGCGATTGCCAAGGGGTTGCAGCAGGACCCGTATTGGAAGCCATTCTTCGACGGTTTCCCGCATGTGCGCGAATGGCTCGCCAAGGCCCAACCCGATGTGGTCGTGCTCGTCTATAACGACCACGGCCTCAACTTCTTCCTCGACAAGATGCCGACCTTCGCCGTCGGCGCGGCCGACAGCTATAGCAATGCCGACGAAGGCTGGGGCATTCCGCAGACCGCGCCGTTCAAGGGTGACAGCGAATTGTCCTGGCATTTGATCGAGCATCTGGTGAAGGAGGATTTCGACCTCACCACCTGCCAGGAGATGGTGGTCGATCACGCCTTCACGCTGCCGATGGCGCTGTGCTGGCCCGATCAGAAATGGCCGGTGCGGGTGGTGCCCGTGGTCGTCAACACGGTGCAGGCGCCGCTGCCGTCGGCCGCGCGCTGCTACAGGCTCGGCCAGGCGCTGGCGCGGGCCATCGAATCCTGGCCGAAGGACGAACGCGTCGTCGTCATGGGCACCGGCGGCCTGTCGCATCAGCTCGACGGCGAGCGCGCCGGCTTCATCAACAAGGATTTCGACGAGAAGTTCATGGCCAGCATGGTCGACGATCCCGCCTGGGCGACGAAGTATTCGACCACCGAGCTGGTCGAGCTGTCGGGCACCCAGGGTGTCGAATTGCTGAACTGGATGGTCGCGCGCGGCACCCTGCCGGAGAAGGTCCGCAAGGAGCATTCCAACTATCACATCCCGATCTCCAACACGGCGACGGGATTGATGGTGCTGGAGCCGGTGTAGCGGCTCCAGGGGGATTTTTGGTGCGGAAGGTGATGACCGAGAGCTATTCCGCCAACGACCATCATGCGGTATGGGTCCCGGCTCAAGGCCGGGACGACAGCAGTGTGTTTGGCACGACCGCGCCACATCACCGGTTTCGTCCCGTCGAACGCCGGGACCCATACCGCGGATGCTATCGAGGAACGTGACTGTCAGCGTCTGTGCGGCGGCGAGCACGGTCTCGATGCCGGCCGCTACGCCTCCGCCCGTGGCGGATGTTGATGTCAGCTCGCCGCGTTGTCGTCGTCGCCCTGGATCTCGGCGATGGCGCGGGTCAGGATGCCGCTGACGCGCTTGGCCTCCTCGTCGCTCCAGCCGGGGCGGTGCATCTTGAGCGCCATCTTCAGGGTCTGTACCGTCTGCAGCACCTGCTCCGGCGGGCGCATGCCGCCCATGGTGCGGGCCATGATGCGCAGCCGGCTCAGCAGGCCTTCGATCGCCGCCTCGTCGTCCTTCAGCGCCTGGCGGCCGGCGTCGGTGATCGCGAACAGCTTCTTGCCGCCCTCAGCCGATGCCGCTTCGATCTGGCCCATGTCCTCAAGCAGATTGAGGATCGGATAGACCGAGCCGGGGCTCGGCGAGTAGGAGCCGCCGACCAGCTGCTCGACCGCCTTGATCAGCTCATAGCCATGGCGCGGCTTCTCGCCGATCAGCCACAGCAGCAGGCTGCGCAGGTCGCCGGGGCCGAAGAAGCGACCGCCGCCGCCACGCCCGAACTCCTCGCGCCCGCCACGGCGGCCGCGCTCGAACAGGCCGGGTCCTCGCGGGCCGAAGCCGGGACCGCGGCCGCCGAGGCGGACGTCCTCGCAGGCCTCGCCGAAGCCATGCCCGCCGCGATGGCCCCAGCCGCGCTCCTCGCGATCATCGTCCCAGCCACGACGCCCGAATTTCCAATGATGATGTCTCATACGATATGATCTCCGTTTCGTATAAACGATATATCGTTATCGTCTTACGTTTGTCAACATCGATCGCTTCGGTTGCCTCGGCCTTTGATTTAAGTGCGTGAGTTAAAAAGTATTTTTACCGCGCGTCTTACGTTGTCGCTTCCGCCGTATGAGCCGTTGCCGCCGGTTCGGTCGTCGTGCCGCGATGAGCGATCAGCGCATAGGCGACGGGGACCACGAACAGCGTGAACAGGGTGCCGATGGCGAGCCCGGTGGCGATCACCAGGCCCATGTTGAAGCGCGACACCGCGCCGGCACCGCTCGCCGTGATCAGCGGGATCACGCCGAGCACCATCGCCGCCGTCGTCATCAGGATCGGCCGCAGCCGGACTGTGGCCGCCTCGATGATCGCCTCGGTGCGATCCTTGCCCCGCTCGCGCAGCTCGTTGGCGACCTCCACCATCAGGATGCCGTGCTTGCTGACGAGGCCCATCAGGGTGACCAAGCCGACCTGGGTGTAGATGTTGATGCTGGCGCCGCCGATGCCGAGGCTGATGAAGATCAGCGCGCCCGCCAGCGACATCGGCACCGACACCAGGATGATGATCGGATCGACGAAGCTGTTGAACAAGGCGGCGAGCGCCAGGAAGATGATGATCAGCGCGAACACGAAGGTGGTGACGAAGCCGCCGGATTCCTGCTCGAGCTGTCGCGACGCGCCGCCATAGTCGATCGAGTAACCCGATGGCAGCGACTTCGCGATCTCCTTCAAGGTGGCGAGCGCGTCGCCCATCGCGATGCCCGGCATCGCCACGCCGGAGATGGTTGCCGCATTGATCTGCTGGAAGTGATTGAGCGACTCGGGGATCGTCTTGCGCTCGAGCCGGGCCACGGTCGACAGCGGCACCATGGCATTGCCGCTGGTGCGGATCGAATAGTCGAGCAACTGACTGTCGGTGAGGCGGTCGTTCTGCCGGACCTGGGGGATCACCTTGTAGGAGCGGCCCTCCAGGCTGAAATAGTCGAGATAATTGCCGCCCAGCATGGTCGCGAGCGCGCCGCCGAGATCGCTCATCTTGAGGCCGAGATCGGCGGCCTTGTCGCGATCGAACACCACGGTGGTCTGCGGCTTGTCGATCTTCAGATCGCTGTCGAGGAAGATGAATCGGCCGCTCGCCAGCGCCTTGGCCATGAAATCGCGCGACACGTCGTTGAGCTCGCCGAACGCGCCGGTGGTGCCGATCACGAACTGGACCGGCAGGCCGTTGCTGCCCGGCAGCGGCGAGGGCTGGAACGCCACCGAGCGGGCGCCGGCGATGCCGTTCAGGAGCTGCTGGAATTCCGGCTGCAGGGTCTTGGTCGTCGCCTTGCGCTGATCCCAGGGCTTGAGAACCCAGCCGCCGATCACCTGTGTCGAGGTATCGATCTGGAACACGGTACGCGTCTCCGGGCGCTGGGCGATCAAGCCATACAGCTGCTGGCCGTAAAACTGGCGCTGCTCGAGCGTGGCCGAGGGCGCCGAATTCGTCAGCGATAGCACGATGCCCTGGTCCTCGTCCGGCGCAAGCTCGCTGGTGGAACTGACATAGAGCCAGGGAATCATCGCGAGCAGCAGCAGCGCGAACACCACCACCACCGGCTTGGTCGCGAACACGCTTTCGAGCCAGCGGCGATAGAAGTGGGCGAGCCGTTCGAGCACATGGTCGATCGTCCTCACCAAACGCGTCTCGAACGTGGTGGCGTCGCGCTCGGTCCGGCGCAGCAGCCAGGCGCAGTTCATCGGCGAGAGCGTCAGCGCGATTACCGCCGAGACGGTGACGGCGCCGGCGAGCGTGAAGGCGAACTCAGTGAACAGGGCCCCGGTCAGGCCGCCCTGGAAGCCGACGGGCACGTAGACCGCGATCAGGACCACGGTCATCGCGATGATCGGGCTCGCCAGCGCCCGCGCCGACTGGATCGCGGCCTCGACCGGCGGCACGCCCTCGTCGATCAGGCGGTGGACGCTTTCCACCACGATGATGGCGTCGTCGACGACCAGGCCGATCGCGAGCACCAGCGCCAGCAAGGTCAGCAGGTTGATGGAGAAGCCCATCAGCAGCATCAGCCCGAAGGTGCCGATCAGCGACAGCGGAATGGCGATCACCGGGATCAGCACCGAGCGCCACGATCCCAGGAACATGAAGACGACGACAATTACGATCCCGATCGCCTCCACCAGCGTATGGATCACCTCGTCGATGGACGAGTTCACGAAATCGGTGGAGTCGTACAGGATCTCGCTGGTGATGCCGTTCGGCAGCTGTCGCTGCAGCTCCGGATAAACAGCCTTCACGCCGTTGATGACGTCGAGCAGGTTCGCCGTTGGCGCCACCTGGATGCCGATGTAGACCGCGGTCTTGCCGTTGAAGCGCGTCGCGCTGTCGTAGTCGTCATTGCCGAGCGTGACATTGGCGACATCGCGCAGGCGGATGATGGCGCCATTGACCTGCTTGACGACGAGATTGCGGTATTGCTCCAGCGAATGCAGATTTGTCGCGGCGGCGAGGTCGACCTGCACGAGGCGGCCCTTAGTGGTGCCGAGCCCGGAGATGTAGTCGTTGCCCGACAGTGCCGTCGACACGTCGGTCGCGGTCAGGCCATAGGCCGCGAGCTTGTCGGGGTCGAGCCAGGCGCGCAGGGCGAATTTCTTGGCGCCGAGCAATTCGGCGGTCTGCACGCCGGAGACCGCCTGCAGCTTCGGCTGCACCACGCGGGTGAGGTAGTCGGTGATCTGGTTCGGCGCCAGCACGTCGCTGGCGAAGCCGATATACATCGAATCGATGGTCTGCCCGACCTTCAAGGTCAGGGTCGGCTGCTGCGTGCCGGTCGGTAGCTGGTTGAGCACCGAGTTCACCTTGGCGTTGATCTCGGTCATCGCCTTGCCGGAATCGTAGTTGAGCCGCAGGTTCACGGTGATGGTGCTGCTGCCGGTGACGCTGGTCGACGTCATGTAGTCGATGCCGTTGGCCTGGGCGATCGCGTTCTCCAGCGGCGTGGTGATGAAGCCGGCGATGATGTCGCTATCGGCACCGGCATAGGCCGTGCTCACCGTGACGATGGCGTTCTGCGTGCGCGGATATTGCAGGATGGCAAGCGTCGTCATCGAGCGCAGGCCGAGCACCAGGATGAGGGCGCTGACCACGAGCGCCAGCACCGGCCGGCGGATGAAGATGTCTGTGAAACGCATGGTGATGACTCTGATGGGCGCGGGCTGGCCGGATTATTGGTCGACGACATCCGGCGCGGCTTCCGCGACCGGCACGTGCGAATTGTCGATTCTCACCGGGCTGCCGTTGCGCAGCTTGATCTGTCCCGCGATCACCACCGTCTCGCCCGGCTTGATGCCGTCGGTGATTGCGATCCGGTCGCCCTTGGCCGGCTTGCTCTTGACGAACATCTGCCGCGCCTTGCCCTGGCCGTCCTTGAGATCGTCGACGACGTAGACGAGATCGCCGTAGGGGTTGCTGACGATTGCCGTCAGCGGCAGTGTGACGAGTTGCTCCGGGCTGCCGGTCGCGATCTCGACCTTGGCGAACATGCCCGGCAACAGCCGGGCGGCCTCGTTGTGCAGGGTGGCGCGGACCTGGACGTTGCGGCTGGTGGAATCGACCTTGGCGTTGATCGCCGAGATCTGGCCGGTGAAGCGCTCGGATGGGAAGGCATCCACCGTGATGGCGACGTCCTGGCCGATCCGAATGTCGGCGAGCGACTGCTGCGGCAGATAGAAGTCGACGAAGATGGGATCGAGGCTCTGCAGGGTGACAATGGTGGTGCCGGCGCCGAGATACTGCCCGAGATCGACGGCGCGGATGCCGAGCCGGCCGGCGAAGGGCGCCTTCAGGGTCTTCTGCTCGACGATCGCCTTTTGCTGCGTCACCAGGGCCTGCGCGTTCTTCAGATTGGCGCGGTCGCTGTCGAGCGTGGCCTGGCTGACCGCGTTGAACTTGATCTGCTCCTCGTCGCGCTTGACGACGATGGCATAGTTCTCGGCAGTCGCCTGCAGCGACTGCAGCTTGGCGACGTCATCGGTCGCGACCAGCTGCAGCAATTGCTGGCCGGCTTCGACGGTGTCGCCCGAATTGAACTGGATGCCGTGCACGATGCCTGCGGCCTGCAGCGCCAGATCGGCGCCGTTGACGGCGCGCAGCGAGCCGACCGCGGTGAGGTTGGAGCGCCATGGTGCGGTCGCCGCAACGACCGTCGAGATCGTCTGCGGCGGGTTGGCCATGGCGCCGATCGCCTTGGCGATCATGATGCCCTTGAATGTCTGAAAGCCGTAGAGGCCGCCGAACAGCACCGCCATGGCGGCCAGCATGATCGTCATGCGTTTCTTCATTACATTGCTTCCTGGGTCGTACGATTGGGACCGGCGAAGTAGCCGGGATTGGCGCGGGGCAGCGCCGCCGGGGTCTCGTCCTGGCGATTCCACCAGCCGCCGCCGAGCGCCTGGAACAGCGCCGCGGTGTCGCTGAAGCGCGTGGCCTGCGACTTGATGCGGGAGACGCGTGCGTTGAGATAGGATTGCTGCGCGTTGATGACGTTGGCGTAGGGCACGGCGCCGCTCTTGAACTGCTCGACCGCCATGGCGAGACTGTCGGCCGTGGCTTTCTCGGCGGCAGCCTGGGCCTTCAGCGCCTCGGCGTCGTACTGGATGGCGCGCAGCGAATCCGCAACGTTCTGGAACGCGGTGATGACCGTGCTCTTGTAGAGCGACAAGTCCTGCTCGAAGGTGGCGACGTCAGCCTCCTTGGTGTGATACAGCGTGCCGCCGTCGATCAGCTTCTGGCTGACGCTCGAGGCCGCATCCCACACGATGGTCGTCGGCGAGAACAGCCGGCCCGGTCCGCTTGCGCCGTAGCTGCCCGACAGCGTCACCTGCGGCAGCAGATTGGCGACGCCGACGCCGACCGTCGCTGTGGCCTGGTGCAACGTAGCCTCGGCCTGCCGGATGTCCGGACGCTGCCGGACGAGCGAGGAGGGCAGTGACACCGGCAGCTTGCGCGGCAGCCGCAGCTCCGCGAGGGTCACATGCTCGCCGCGGTCCTGGCTCGGCAGCCGGCCGAGATAGGCCATCAGTTGATTGCGTTGCTGCGCGAGTTGCTTCTGCAGCGGCGCCAAGGTCGCCTTGGCCTGCGCCAGCGTCGCCTCCTGCGCCAGCACGTCGGATTTGGAGATGGCGCCGACATCAAACTGGTGTTGGATCCGGCCAAGCTGGTCGGTCTCGGCCTTGATGATCTCCTCGGTCGCTGCGATCTGATCGCGCAGCGAGGCGTCGCTGATCGCGGCGGTGACGACATTGGCGGTCAGCGCGAGATGCGTCGCCTCCAGCTTGAACGCCTGGTAGTCGGCCTGCGCCTGCAGCGCCTCGACCTGGCGTCGCGTGCCGCCCCACAGATCGAGCGCGTAGCTGACGCTTACCGACGTGCCATAGAGCGTGTAGAGCGAGGTCTGGCCGGGCCATTGCCCGTTCTGTGTGGTGGAGCCCTGGGTGCGTTCGGCGGATCCGCTCGCGCTCAGCTGCGGAAACAGCGCGCCCTGTTGCGACAGCGCGTTCTCGCGCGCAGCACGCAGCGCCAATTGCGCGGCTTCGATGTCCGGGTGGTTGCGAATCGCTTCCTCGACGAAGGCGTTGATCTGCCGGGAATGAAACAGCGCCCACCAGGTGCCGGGCAGATCGCCTCCGGGTGCGAAGCTCTGCACATTGCCGCCCGGCGTCGAGGCGCTGGCGGTCGCGGCGAGGCGTCGCTCGGCGACGTAACCGGTCGCGACCGGCGCCTCGGGGGAGATGAAGTCCGGGCCGACGGCGCAGGATGCGAGCAGCACGCTGCAGCCAAAAAGGCCGAGCGGGACGGACATCGCGCGGCCTGTCGGGACCCCCCTCAAACGCGCGGGAAACATTCGGACATGATCTGACATAAAACTAAACCGTTTCGTTTTCTATCCGGACCATGCGGGGCAGCACAGACGTAGTCAAGTCACGTTGATGACAGGGCGGTGATGCGCACAGCTTCGTCCTGCGCGGCGCCGGTGCTCGCTTGCACCGGACGGGCGCATCATTTTTGAGGTGAGAGTAGACAACGCGCCGCTTCCATTTCCGCAGCGGTCGGGCAGCGACGTCGTTCTTGTCACAATGATCGAAAAAGGTCTGCCGCCGAGCTCGCGCGGCGCGGGCCGGCCTTTGGCGAAGCAGCGCGCGAGACGGAGTTGGAGGCCGGCTCGCAGCGTCGAGCCGGCTCCGTGGGGCGGTCGCCGCTCGTCAGGACGGCATCGAGGATGCGACCACCGGCTTTGCCGGCACGGTGCGCGCGCGATTCGGGCGCCGCAGCCGGCGCTGCGCCCAGATCAGCACGCCTGTGATCAGCAGTGCGAACAGCGCGATCGAGATCAGCACGTTGGCCGCGCTGCCGATCAGCGACCAGTTGCCTTCGTGCAGCAGGCGCGGCCAGTTGCGCGGCAACGCGGAGAGCCCGTCGGACGTCACAGCATAGGCCCTGAGCTCATCGTCCTCGATGATCCTCGCCATCATCCGCCCGCCGCGATTGCCGATCGAGTTGACCGCCGAAAGGTCGTGGTCCCTGGCGACGATGCTGACGGCGTCAGGCAGCGAGATGCGCTTGGCTGCGGTGGGCGGAGCGCTGCCTGCGAAGGTCAGGCCGAGCTCGAGACAGAGTCCGGTGAGCGGGCTGAGCAGAATCAGAGGCAGCGTGAACCAGGCCGCGCCCTTGTGCCAGCCGGACAGCGTGTTGCGCAGTCGCGGCAGTCCCATCAGGATGCCGATGATCATGATGGTGACCATTGCGATGGTCGAGATCAGGGTGAGGCCGGGGATGCCGATCAGATGCTCGTGGGTCCTGCGCGCCCACAGGAAGACGCTCGCCATCGCGGGCTTCTCGACCGCGGCGCCGGTCGTGATGTCGACCTCGGCGCCCGGCGTACCCTGCAAGGTGAGGTGCTGTGTGGACGCATCGATCGACAGGCCGCGTGCCTTGCCGTCGGGATCATGCTGCTTGATCAGCGCGATCACGCGCGCCGGATCGACGCTCTGCGGCTTGACGGCAGCGACCTGCGCCATCGGCTCGAAGGAGAGGATCAGTCCGGTCACGATGACGACAAGCAGCGGCAGCGCGAAGACGAGGCTGATCCAGCGGTGAAGTTTGAGCAGAAGCTGCTTGTTCATGATCGTCTCCAAGTATTCGCCAAGTGATCGTCGAGTGATCGTCACACACACGAACGACGCGGCGTGACTGTTGTCCGCAGGCGCTCACTCCGTAGTTTCAGATCGTTTCTTGCTGGACGACGCTGCGAGATCAGTCCGCCGCCGTTGCGCTTTCATTAGCCGAGCGCACCACTCATACGAAAGGAGATAACCATTAATTTTAGGTCATGCGCCGTTTGATCGGCGTCAATGCGGCGAAAGCAAATCGGTGTCTATGCAAATGATGTCAATTCACGACTGACGTTTCTCGGTGACCGGCTGAAACGAGATAGCGGCGGTATCTCAGGATGACGCGCTCATCTCGGACTTCAGCGCGTCATTGTGAGAGGCCCTTGGCGATGCGCTTCGCTTCTCATGTCGGTGTCGCACTTATCCGCAGTCTGTCGCTGTCCGATGCGGAGAACACCGCGATCCCCGGCGGCACTGCGCGCCGACGCGTCAGGGCGATTTCCCTGGCGACACAATGCCCTTCAGTCCGGCGCGCTCAGCAGCGGCGCTGACGAGGCCAGACGACTGGATCTCGGCCGTGAAGCTGCGCAGGAAGTCGAGCCCGGCGTCGCGGCCCCTGGGGATCGCGATGGCGTGGCGCTCCTCGCCCCAGCGCCCGTCGAGCACGCGCGATCCTGGCACCTGCTCGGCGATCTCGAACAGCGTCGCCTTGTTGGTGGCGAAGGCATCGATCTGGCGGCTCGTCAGCATGGCGACCGCATCCTTCAAGGTCGGCGCCCGGACCAGCGTCGCGTTCTTCAGCTCGCGCCCGAGCGTCGCATCCGACGTGCTGCCGGTCGTGACGCCGATCTTGCGGCCGCTCGCGTCGACATCGCCGGCGTCGGAAAGCGGGGAGCCGTCGGGCACGAGATACCCAAGCTCGATCTCGAGATAGACAGGACCGAAATCCATCTCCTTTGCGCGCGCCGGCGAAGCATTGGTGAAGGCGACGTCGACCGCGCCGGTCTTGACGGCCTCGAGCACCTCGGCGTTCTTGGCGAACACGACCGGCTCGTAGTCGACATGGAGCTGGCGCGCCATTTCCTTGCCGATGGTGTAGCCGACGCCGCGGGGATTCTCGGTCCCGTCGGGCAGGATCGATGTCGGCGTGCCCGGATAGAGTCCCGCGCGCAGATGTCCGGTCGGCGCGAGAGTGCGTGCCACGTCGACATCAGCGGAATAGCTTCGAACCGGAGCGAGCGTCGCGCACGCGACGAAAGCGACAATGACGGCCTGCCTCAGGATGGTAGCTGCGCAGTCCATCGGTCGCCTCGCTGATATCAGACTGATTCGGTCAGTTCGCTGCCGGCTTCGCCATCGAGCACCTGCTGGAGACGCGTCTTGTCGAGCGCATTTTCCCAGCGGGCAATGACGATGGTGGCCACGGCGTTGCCGATCAAATTCGTCGGCGTCAGCCCCTGCGACATCAACCGGTGAATGCCGAGCACCAGTGCGACGCTGGCGACCGGAATCGTTCCGGTCGCGGCGAGCGTCGCTGCCAGCACGACGAAAGCGGCGCCGGCAATGCCGGCTGCGCCCTTCGACGTCACCAGCAGGATCAGCAGCAGCCCGATCTGGTGGCTGATGTCGAGATGAGTGTTGGTCGCCTGCGCCAGGAACACCGCGGCGGTGGCGAGGTAGAGGCAGGTGCCGTCGAGATTGAACGAGTAGCCGGTGGGGATGACCAGGCCGACGATGCCGCGCTCGCATCCGGCGGCTTCGAGCTTCGCCAGCATGCGCGGCAGCACGGTCTCCGATGACGTGGTGGCGATGCAGACCAGCACCTCATCGCGAATGTAGCGGATCAGCTTCCACAGGCTGAAGCCGGTGAGGGCGGCAATGGGGCCGAGCACGGCGGCGATGAAGATCAGGCAGGTGAGATAGAAGCTGCCGAGCAGCAGGCCGAGCTTGGCCAGCGAGCCCAGGCCGAACTTGCCGACGGTGAAGGCGATGGCGCCGAATGCGCCGAGCGGGGCGGCCCACATCACGATCCGAACGACACCGAAGATCATCTGGCCGGCGACATCGATCACGTCGGTCACGGGCTTGGCGCGGTCGCCGAGCCAGATCAGCGCAAAGCCGCACATGACCGAGATGAACAGCACCTGCAGGATATTGCCTTCGGCAAAGGCGCCAACGAAGGTCTGCGGGATGATGTTGAGCAGGAACGGCACGAAGCCGACCGCAGCGGTCTGCTTGACATAGGGCTCGATGGTCGCGGAGTTGATGGTCGCCGGGTCGATGTTCATGCCGACGCCGGGCTGAAACAGGTTCACCGCGGTCAAGCCGATGATCAGCGCCAGCGTCGTGATTGCCTCGAAATAGATCAGCGCCTTGATCGCGACGCGGCCGACCTTGGCCATGTCGGCCATGTGGGCGATGCCGTTGACCACCGTGCAGAAGATGATCGGCGCGATCAGCATCCGGATCGCCTTGATGAAGGCATCGCCCAGCGGCTGCATCTGGGCGCCGAGATCCGGCTTGACGGCACCGAGCAGGATGCCCGCTGCCATCGCGATCATGACCTGGACCCAAAGCTCCTTCCACCAGCCGCGGCGGGCGCCTGCCTTGCTGTCGGCGGTGAGGGTCGTGGCAGTCATGATCGGTCCTGTCGCTGAAGGGCTCGAAGTTGCAGCTGGCGGTGACTCAGCTCTTGGGCTCGAACTTGAACAGCCGTTCGGGATTGCTGACAAGCAGCTTTCGCTGCATGGCCGGATCCGGGGCGTAGAGCGGGATCAGATCGACCAGATCACCATCATTGGGCATGATCTTGACGTTCGGATGCGGCCAGTCCGTGCCCCAGATGACGCGATCGGGCGCATTCTCGATCAGTTTCCGGGCGAACGGCACGGCGTCGTGGAACGGTGGTCCGGAGGCCGAGGCGCGCTCGGGACCGGTGATCTTGATCCAGCACTTGCCGTCGCTGGCCTGCAGGTCGAGCAGCGCCTTGAACTCCGCATCGTCGATGCCCTTGGCGGCGCTGATCGTGCCCATGTGGTCGATCACATAGGTGACCGGCAGCGCCTTCAGGATCGGCACGAATTCCTGGATTGTCCCGGCCTCGAGATAAATGTCGACGTGCCAGCCGATCGCCGCGACGCGGTCCACCAGGGTGCGGAAGACGTTCATGTCGCCGACGCCGCCGAGGCGGCGGAGGAAGGCGAACCGGCAGGCGCAGATGCCGGCCTTGCCGAGCGCCGTGAGGTCGGCGTCGGACATCGCCGCGTTGATGTTGGCGACGCCTTTGTAGTTGCCGTTGCTCTGCGCGATGGCGTCCGTGACGACGCGATTGTCCGTGCCATGGACGGTGGCGTTGACGATGACGGCGCGTTCGACACCGATTTTGGCGTGCAGCGCCCGGAACATCTCCAGTGACGCATCGGGCGGCGTGTAGGGGCGGGTGGGCGAGAACGGATAGGTCGAGGCCGGCCCGAAGATGTGCGTGTGGGTATCGACGCTGCCGAGCGGCGGCAGGAAGCTCGGGGTCTTCGTCGCTTGATCCGGGCCGGCGATGCTGGGGATCTTGACCTCTTCGGCGGAGAGTTGCGCAGGGACAGCGCCGAGCACGCTCGCCGCTCCCAGTCCGGCCATGGTGGCCAGCAGATTTCGTCTCAACATCAGAGCGTCCTCCTCGGAATGGCTGTGGTCGCGGGCAGGCGGCGCCTGCCGGGCTCCGGCATCGTTCGTGTTTGCTATCGTCACGCCACGATGGAGAGGTCAGGCGACCTCTCAACGTGGCGTCGTGATCATGGCGTGCTTCGGATCCGGAGCCGGCGGATCGCTGTGGTCCCAGTTGTTCCTGATCGAGGATCTTGCAGCCTCTGCAGCATGACAAGAAGCATTGGGTGAACGGTCAGTTCGCTTGTTTGGACAATGCTCTGCAGTCCAACTGCCAACGTTGCTGAGACCCTCCGTTCGAGCTGCGTTGCAGCGCGACTGGGCGAGTGCTCTTCAACCAGTCTGCGAGAAGGCAGCCCGAGCGCGCCGATCTGCAGAATTGTTCGTGCGACGGAAAGGTGAGTTGCGTCAACGCCGTGGCGTGCGTTTTGGTCATGCGCCGGCAGCTTCAAGCGCCGTTGTGAAGACCGCATGCGCAATGCTATGCGACAGCAAAGAGAGGCGTGCGGGCGCCGAGATGCTGCGCGGCTGTCAGCTCACAACAATATCGGGCAAGGGAAACACCATGGTCGACGCGCTCATCATCGATGCCTGCAGAACGCCGCGCGGTATTGGCAAGGCCGGAAAGGGCGCGCTCGCCGGGCTGCACCCGCAGCATCTCGGCGCCACCGTGCTGCGCGCGCTGGCCGATCGCACCGGCATCAACACCGGCGACGTCGAGGACGTCATCTGGGGCTGCTCGTCGCAGCGCGGTCCGCAGAGTGGCGATCTCGGCCGCATGTCGGCGCTCGACGCCGGCTACGACATCCGCGCCTCGGGCGTCACGCTCGATCGCTTCTGCGGCTCCGGCATCACCAGCGTCAACATCGCAGCAAGCTCGATCATGGCCGGGCAGGAGGACCTCGTCGTCGCCGGCGGCTGCGAGATGATGTCGATGGAGGGCCGGCGCGGCGAGGGGCCGCTGATGATGGACGCCGGCAATCTGCATCTGCGCGCGCTGCATCCGCAGTCGCACCAGGGCGTCTGTGCCGACGCCATTGCCACCATGGAAGGCATCACCCGCGCCGACGTCGACGCGCTCGGGCTGGAGAGCCAGAAGCGCGCGGCGGCTGCGATTGCGGCCGGCCATTTCAAGAAGAGCCTGGTGCCGGTGCATCGCGAGGACGGCAGCCTCGCGCTCGACCACGAGGAATACCCGCGGCCGCAGACCACGGCCGAGGCGCTGGCAGGGCTGAAGCCGGCGTTTCCGGCGATCGCCGACTACGCGCTGGACGAGAAGGGCACGACGTATCGCAACCTGATCCTGCAGCGCTATCCCGGCCTCGAGATCGACTTCATGCATCACGCCGGCAATTCCTCTGGCGTCGTCGACGGCGCGGCCGCGATCCTGCTGGCGTCGCCGTCCTATGCCCACGCCCATGGCCTGAAGCCGCGGGCACGCGTCGTGGCGATGGCCAATATGGGCGATGACCCGACCCTGATGCTGAACGCCCCGGCGCCGGCGACGCGCAAGGTGCTGGCCAAGGCCGGGCTCAAGCTTGATGACATCGACCTGTTCGAGATCAACGAGGCGTTCGCCGTCGTCGCCGAGAAGTACATCCGCGACCTCGAGCTCGACCGCGCCAAGGTCAATGTGAACGGCGGCTCGATCGCGCTGGGACATCCGATCGGCGCCACCGGTTCCATCCTGATCGGGACGCTGCTCGACGAGCTCGAGCGGCGCGATCTCAAGCGCGGCCTGGTCACGATGTGCGCGGCCGGTGGCATGGCACCCGCGATCATCATCGAGCGGGTCTGAACGGTACATCTCCTCGATTTGAGGTGCGCGCGCCCGCTGCGGAGATTCCCGCGGCGGGCGCCGTCGTCTTGTGCTCCGGCAATTTGTGATTTTGGCGGTGGCGCAGTTGAGGCGCAGGATCGCGCGAGCCGCGGCGGTTCCACTTTCCGGACCAGTCAACCACGTTTCGACCGGAAAGGAATTCGCGCTTGTTCCGCTAGTTGCGACGGGTTATTGCCACGGCGAGGCCTCATCTTAGAAGAAACGGCTCTCCGTGCTGTCGACGCTGTCGCATATCATCGATCGCAAGGCTTCGAACCGGGTGGTCACGCGGCTGCGGGCACTGCTGCGCAGCAATGAGTTCTACCTGATACCGTTGGCCCTGGTGATCGGCGTTGCGACGGGTGCGATCGTGACGGTGATGAGCCTGATCGCGCAAGTCGCGCATGTGGTCATTTACGGCATCCCGATCGATGTCCGGCTCAGCGCTCATACCTGGGTCAACCCGGTGGTCGCCCTGATCGCGCCCGCCTGCGGCGGCCTTGCGCTCGGCATCATGGAATGGCTGCGGCGGCGCTGGAAGATCGCGGCCGCGGTCGACCCCGTCGAGGCCAATGCGCTGCGCGGCGGACGGCTGTCGATGCGTGACAGCATCGTGGTGAGCGGCCAGACCCTGGTCTCCAACGGCTCCGGCGCGTCGGTCGGGCTCGAGGCCGGCTACACCCAGATCGGGGCCGGCGTCGCCTCGCTGCTCGGGCAGTATCTCACGCTCCGCCGCAACGATCTGCGCCTCATCCTCGGCTGCGGAGCGGCCGCCGCCATTGCGGCCGCCTTCGGCGCGCCGATCACGGGGGCGTTCTATGCCTGTGAGCTGATCGTCGGCGTCTACTCCGTCGGCAGCGCGGCGCCGATCCTGGCGGCCTCGCTGGCGGGTGCGCTGACCTCGCAATATCTCGCCGGCGCGCCGTATTCGCTGGAGGTCGCCAAGGTCGGCGCGGTCGGCTTCGAGCAATACATCGCGCTGTTCGTGCTGGCGCTGCTCGTCGCCGGCATCGGCATCCTGGTGATGCGCGCCTCGCCGACGGTCGAGCGGCTGTTCGTCCGCATTCCGGTGTGGCTGCGCCCGGTGATCGGGGGGGTCTGTGTCGGCGCCATGGCGATCGTGACGCCGCAGGTGCTGGCGGCAGGCCACGGCGCAATGCTGCTCGACCTGCATCGCGAGATGGCGGTCGGCATGATCGCCACCATCATCGTGCTCAAGCTCGCCGCCTGCCTGATCTCGCTGGCCTCGGGCTTCCGCGGCGGTCTGTTCTTCGCCTCGCTGTTCGTCGGCAGTCTGCTCGGCAAGCTGTTTGCGGGCCTGCTCGCGCTGGCCGGCCTCGGGCTCGCGATCGACCCGCTGGTGGCGATGCTCACCGGCATGGCGACGCTCGGTGTCGCCATCGTCGGCGGGCCGCTGACGATGTCGTTCCTGGTGCTGGAGATGACCCGCAGCGTCGACGTCACCGCCGTCGTGCTGGCCGCCTGCATCGTGACCTCGGTATGCGTCCGCGTCCTGTTCGGGCACTCGTTCTCGACCTGGCGCCTGCATCTGCGCGGCGAGACCATCCGCAGCGCCAACGATGTCGGCTGGCTGCGCAACCTCACGGTCGAGCGGCTGATGCGCTCCGACGTCGCGAAGGTGCCGACCACGACGAGCATCGCGGCCTGCCGGCGCGAGTTCGCGCTGGGCACGCGCCAGGCCGTGGTGGTGGTGAACAACAGCGACGATTATTGCGGGCTGGTCTCCTTGCCCGATTTGTTCTCGGGCGAATTGGATTCCATTGCCGACGAGATCCAGGTGGTCGAGCTCGCGAAATATTTCGATGTCGCGCTGTTGCCCGAAATGAACGTCAAGACGGCGATGAAGATCTTCGACGATTCCGGCGCCGAGGTGCTGGCCGTGCTGGAGTCGGAGAACAGCCGGAAGGTGATCGGCTTCCTGACCGAGTCCTTCGCGCGCCGCCGCTATGTCGAGGAGATCGACCAGGCGACGCGCGGCGTGCTCGGGGCGCTGTCGTGAACGCGTCCCATCGCCGCGACGCGTGATCCCTGGGCCGGCACCAGGGCAGGCTGACGGCCGATCGAGACGCGTGAGGACTGCATGACGAGACGGATGAGCACGGCTATCGTGGCCGCCTTGAGCGCGCTGGTGACGGCTGCGGCGACAGCACAGCTCGCGGTGCTCAAAGGCAAGGACGCGTTCGGCAGCTGGCAGGGCGATGCACCGGGCACGATCAGGCTGATCCGTCCCGAAGACCTGCCCAAACCGGGTGCGACGGCGTCCGCAGCCAACGTCTCCCGCGTGGTGCAACGACCGGCCTCCGCCGTACCGAAGGTCATCGACGGTTTCAAGATCGCGCTGTTCGCCGAGGGGCTGAGCGGGCCGCGCATCATCCGCACCGCGCCGAATGGCGACATCTTCGTCGCCGAGACCCGGGCAGGGCGCGTCCGCGTGCTGCGCCCGAGCGAGGACGGCAGCAAGGTCGCGTCGAGCGAGATCTTCGCCGACCGGCTCGGCCATCCCTTCGGCATTGCGTTCTATCCGAGTGCCGATCCGCAATGGGTCTATGTCGCGAGTACCGAGCGCGTCATGCGCTTTCCCTATCGTGCCGGCGACATGAAGGCGCAGGGGCCGCTGCAGGTCGTCGTGCCCGATCTGCCGGCCGGCTACGGCCATTCGACCCGCGATGTCGTCTTCACCAGGGACGACAAGCGCATGCTGGTGTCGGTCGGCTCCGTCGGCAATGTCGGCGAAGCGCTGGGAGAGCCTGGCGGCGGAATCAGTGCCTGGATCAAGGCGCATCCGCTCGGCGCGGCCTGGGGCGGGGAGGCCGACCGTGCCGGCGTGCTGGCGTTCGATCCCGACGGCAACAACCGCAGCCTGTTCGCCACCGGCATCCGCAACTGCGTCGGCCTCGCCATCCAGCCCACGACCGGAACGCCGTGGTGCTCGACCAACGAACGCGACGGGCTCGGCGACGATCTGGTCCCGGACTACGTCACGCGCGTGAAGGAGGGCGGGTTCTACGGCTGGCCCTGGTACTATCTCGGCGACAACCCTGACCCGCGCCATGCCGGCGAGCGCCCGGACCTCAAGGGCAAGATCACCGTGCCCGACGTGCTGCTGCAGCCGCATTCGGCCTCGCTCGGTCTGACGTTCTACGACGGAAATCTGTTCCCGCCGGAGTATCGCGGCGACGCCTTCGCGGCGGAGCACGGCTCGTGGAACCGGTCCAAGCGCACCGGCTACAAGGTGATCCGCGTCCGCCTCAAGGACGGCGTGCCCACCGGCGAATACGAGGATTTCGTCACCGGCTTCGTCCTCAATGACCGCGAGGTCTGGGGCCGGCCGGTCGGCGTCACCGTGGCGCGCGACGGCAGCCTTCTCATTTCCGAGGACGGCAATGGCACGATCTGGCGCGTGAGCCGCTGAGCGCCGCACCACCACCTGTGACTCACTTCTTCGGCGCGCGGCAGTTGAAGGCGCGGCGGAAGCCGGCGGCCCTTGCGTCGTCCTCGGAGCAGAACCAGCGATCGGGCTCGGTGGTCGCGGGATAGCTCGGGCAGCCCTGCAGATGATAGATGCCGATGTTGCCGGTGACGCGCGCGCGCACCGCGAACTTCCCCTTGATGCTGCAGCCCGGCGGCGCGCTCGGCGCGTCCGGGAACAGCACGGCACGGATCTCGCGGTCGCGGTCGGTGCGGCAGGCGGCGCCGAGCAGGGCGCCATCCTTCTTGTCGGTGCGGAACTCGGCCGGCGCGACGAAGCAGCCCTTCCAGAGTCCGCGCAGCGCCTCCTTGGCCGCGGCGACATCGTCCTTGACCCGCGCCTTCGCGGCCGGGTCGGCGCCGACGGCGAAACCTGCGCGCGCCATTTGCTGGTTGAGGCTGACCCTGTCGCCGTCGACGGTGCAGAGGCCGATCCTGCGGGTCTTGAGCGGCTTGTCCGGACCGAGATCGTCGCAGCGCACCGCGCTGCCGCCGATCAGCTTGCCGAGCTGCTCGCGCGCCTCGACGCCGCAGCTCCAGGAATCGGCGTGATCGTCGATGCAGAGCTGGTCGACCTCCGGCGCATCGATGCCGTCGAGCCGGAACACCGTGTCGCCGAGCTGGATCGTGTCGCCGCTGCGCACCGTGGCGCTTGCGGCCAGCGACGCGCCGGTCATGCCGGCTCCCAGCACCATGGCCCCACACAACGACAACAGCCGGTCTCGCAGCCGCATGCTTCCTCCCGCAATCACATTCATCAAATACCCGGCCGAAGTCCTATCACAGCGCGCGTGAGTCTCGCCAAGGGCGGCGCGGTCCGGCACCGCCGGACCGCCACCTTGCGCGGGGGGCGGCTGCTACCCATCTGACCGGGCGAAGGAAATCTTGCCATGTTGGACTTTACCTCCGATCTCGCCGGCGATGCGCTGTCGCCGTCGCGCGCGTCTGCTGCTGCGCCGGCCGACGACCGCGCGCTGCTCGACGCCTATTCCAATGCCGTCATCGATGTCACCGAGCGCGTCGGTCCTGCGGTCGTGCGTGTCGAAACCGGACCCAAGGCTGGGGCGACCGCCGGCTCCCGCGGCGGGCTCGGCTCGGGCATCGTGATCTCGCCCGACGGCCTCGTGCTGACCAATAGCCATGTGGTCGGCTCCTCCAAGAGCATCCGGCTGCGCGACGTCGAGGGCGTCGTCACCGACGCGCAGGTGCTCGGCGTCGATCCCGACACCGATCTGGCGCTGCTGCGCGCCAACCACGCGCGCGACCTGCGCTACGCCGCGCTCGGCAATTCCAAGAGCCTGCGCCGCGGCCAGCTCGTGGTCGCGATCGGCAACCCGCTCGGGTTCGAATCGACGGTCACCGCCGGCGTCGTCTCGGCGCTGGGGCGCTCGATCCGCTCGGTGTCGGGCCGCATGATCGAGGACGTCATCCAGACCGACGCCGCGCTCAACCCCGGCAATTCCGGCGGCGCGCTGGTGTCGTCGGCCGCCGAGGTGATCGGCATCAACACCGCCATCATCCAGGGTGCGCAGGGCATCTGCTTTGCGGTCGCCAGCAACACCGCGCAGTTCGTGCTGTCGGAGATCATCCGCCACGGCTATGTCCGCCGCGCCTATATCGGCGTGTCCGGGCAGACCGCGCCGGTGCCGCGGCGACATGCGTTGCTCGCCGGTGTCGAGAACAAGATGGGCGCGCTGTTGATGCAGATCGAGCCGGACGGGCCCGCGGCCCGCGCCGGCCTGCTGCCGGGCGACGTCGTGATCAGGCTCGACGGCGTCGAGATCAACGGCGTCGACGACCTGATCCGCGTGCTCGACCGCGACCGCATCGGCCGTACCATCGCGATGGACGTGCTGCGGCTCGGCAGGTTGCGCGGCATCGACATCGATCCGGTGGAGCGCAAGCCGGTGGCAAGGCAGGCGTCTTAGCATTGCATTCGTGAGATGCTGAGCTGCAGCCACGACCACAGCTGTCGTCCCGGCGAACGCCGGGACGCATAACCCCAGGGAGCAGTTTGAAGCAGGTGCGTCGTGAGCACCTCGCGCCACACGTCCGCCGCGGCGTATGGGTCCCGGGTCGGCGCCGCGCCGCGCTGTCGCGCGTCACGGCGTGCCCGGGACGACAGCGGTGGGTGGGGCGGATATACGCTTCAAACAGCGATCGGTATAAGGTCTCGTTCCCGCGGCGCGTCGCGCCCGAGTTCTGCGATCAGTTCGGTCCCTCCTGATAGTGCAGAGGGCGCAGGGAATGCCGGGTGAAGGCCTCACCCATGGCCCGCCTGCTGAAAAAATGCAGGCGGCAGGTACCACAGGTGCTGCCGTAGCCGGCATTCCCTGCGCGATGGTCTTCACGCTTATACGCAGTCTCCCTGGTGCGCCGGGCTTGTTGGCCACCATTCGCGACAACGCTTGCGCATTGCGCGGGACACCAGCATCGGGGTGTCAGGACGCTGCGACTTCACGTCCGCAAGCGATCGTTCGTCCGCGCATCCGAAGACACACTGCGATCTCTCGCGGCCATCGCTCCCCGCCTCGCGTGTCGTGACGATCGCGCGCAACGCTCCTCCGCAGTGAGGCGGGATGCGCGCAGACAACCGCGATTTCTGGAAATACGCAGCATGTTTCTACCCGAAGTTCAAGGTGGCCATGGACCTTGCGGGACGCTATCCGGAACGTCGGCTGGAGCCCAAATTCCGGACCGATGCACCGCTGGGCCCAAGACGGCTTGCTACACAGGATGGCCAGAGGGCGGCTGGTCAACGGTTAGCATCCACGATGATCTTAGCAAGCAACCACACTCCGAGACCAATGATCAGGATCGGAGCCAGTGGCCAAGGCAAGTTGAGAAGCGCCCAAAGCCCCCCTGCGAAGCACACGACCCCGCAAGCGACCCAGAAGCCTTCGATCCTGATGTCCATCTGCCAGCGGGCATACTCCGCCGCGAGGATGAGGATGCCAACACCCATGAGAAACCATTCCCAGGGCACCGGCACCAGCATGGCGATGCCGACCCAGATGAAGAACACGGCCCAGGCAACGGCGTCGATCTGCCCGGCGATTTCGGTGGACGATCCGCGATTGAACGCTGGCTGGCTGTTCATGCCTTTCTCCATTTCGTCGTTCGAAGGAACGAGCAACCGAAGACCTAGAGCTTGGGTTGCATGGACCGGATCATGGCCTGCGCTGGAACAAGGGCGGCAACTCTCCCCGACCCGGGGGGCGCAAGCGACCGATAGGCGGAGCTACTCCGACCACAGGATGTCGAAGTGGTTGAAGCCAATTGACTTCGTTACGAACTTGGGGGTCTTGCCGGACAGGCCTGCCAACGCGCCCGACGCGAACTTGATGAGGGCCTTGCCGGACCCGGCTAAGCCAACTGCCCTTCCGTCCTTCATCTCGATCGTTGCGGTTCCTTCCTGCATTTGGGTTAGGGCGAGACCCCCGGGCGTCCTGTGGACGCCGCCGACGAGGACCAGCTTTCCAGTTGGACCATCTCCGATCAAACTGAGCACAGAACACGTCACCATTGTAACTAATCGCTTGATCATGGAGTGTCCTACTGCGAAGTTACGCGACCTTGATCTCAATACGAGCCCGCCCATTGACCGAGATCAACAGGGCAATCATGTGCGTCGGATGCGCACTCTCTAAGCTGGAAGGCGATGGGCCGCCCCCGGACCGCGCCGCCCGGGTCAATCCATCAACAATGAGGCCCGGTCAGGTCAGGCAAGCAGACGCATTTGGACCTCGGTCGACAAGTCGGGAAAGGGCACGTGCCGACATCGGCGGGGTGACCTTAATCTCTCATGCCATCAGAAACCTTGCACGACTTGAGACCGCGAAACCAGCCTTCGATCTCCTCGGACTTCATAGGGTCTTTGTGAGCGCCCACTGAAGGGTGAGACGACACGGCATTCGTACACCCGACACACACCGGCGACTCAAAGGCGCACCAATTCTCTGCGGGGGATTTAGATGAATGCCTGAAGCAGTTAAGCCAAGGTGGCTCGGATGCGCCCATATGTCTGTCACTCCACGTAACAGGCTGCGACCGGAAATCTACAGTTTTTCGTGCGAGCGACCGCTGTTGTGGGCTGCTTGCAAGCCATGGCATGCGCGGCAGTCAGGACAAGATTCCTGCACCTTCTCGATGGCGCGGCGACATAGATCGACCGGCTTCTCTTGGCCGTCAGCCGCCGAGGCCAAGATCTTCTCGGCGAGGCATGCCATCAAGGAAGGTGTCCGCTTTGCTTCGGGTATCGTTCTTGCAGCGTCCGCCAGAACACCCCGCAATGCGGCGCGAGGATACGTTTGCGACCACTCGCTCTGCGTCAGCGCCATCAGTTCCCCCACAGACAGACAACTCACACTACTTACAAACGAAAATCGGCTGTTGAGCTTTGCTCGGCGCCTCGCGCTCGAAAATTGGGCCGTCGAATGTGACATTCGACGGCCCAATTCGTTCGGTGTCACTGGTGAACGTTCCAGGGGCGGTCACACCGAGGAGACGAAAGTATAATTAGGTCATTGAAAGCCGGACATCTTGGCTATCTCGACTTAGGTATCTCGATGCGCTTCGCGGAGGCGGGTAGTTTCCCCATTTCATTCTCGATCAGCCGGAGCAATATGCGGCTCTTATGCGGATCCGTCTCCTCTCGCAGGAGCGCTTTGTAGTGAACCAGGTTCTGGTTGACGATGAAGCTTTCCAAGTCAGTCATTCGAGCCTCGCCTTCCCACGTATCATTTATAAGGTATGCGGTGCGCGAGGCAGAACCATTTTCAGTGCCCAAATCCTGCAGACATTGCTCAATGCGCGCCGGGGGGCGTCCCCAACCGCCCTTGGCGTGCTCAATCTCGGTAGTCCGCATTGGGGCGCAAGCCGCTGCTTGGCGTTGGACTGCGGTAGATCGGCTCTGGCCTGAAGAACGGACATCGCGTTCGGGGCCGGGCGGCGCCTTGGGCCAGACGGAACCCGACAGGCGCTGCTCCATCGCCCTCCAGGGCCCCTCGCATTGTCCGATGTCAATGCTGCCGGGACCAGAGGATTAAGCTCCCGACCCGAAAGTCGTGCCGAGAGGAGGCCGCCATGTTGTTTGGTCCGTGTGGTTGATGACTCGATCGCCGTCGTTGTCGAGACGCCACCTGCTTTGCGCCGGCGGCGCGGGCTTTGTGTCCGCGATGGTGGGCACGCTGGTCGGGAGCGGGCGGAGCGCAAGGGCTCAGGCACTCGGCGGAGCCGTGCCGCAGGTCGATCGCTTGAAGGTTCGCATGGTCAGCGACATCATTGTCCGTCGCTTCGGGATCTCGCAAAAGCTCGGTGACCTCTCGATCGCGCGCATGCAGGGCAATGAAACACCGGATGTGCCGCCCCGCGCCACCCTGGTCGGGGAATGGGGCCTCTCGATGCACGCTGAATCCCAGCGTGACAATGAGGTCCGCAATATCCTCGTCGATTTCGGATACAATCCGGTCACGCTGCTGACCAACATGGAGATCCTGAAGATCCAGCCCGAAGAGTTCGACGCGCTCGTCCTCAGCCATGGCCATTACGATCACTTCGGCGGCATGGTGGGGTTTCTCTCCGCGACAAAGGGCAAGCTTAAGAAGGATCTGCCCTTCTTCGTCGGCGGTGAAGACTGTTTCTGCACGCGGACCGTCGGGAATGGTGGTCAGTTCGGGGCGCTCGATCGCTAGGCCATCAAGGAGTCGAACCTCATCCTGATGATGGCGGACGGGCTGGCCGTCGTTGCCGATCATGCGTTCACGACGGGCAAGATCGCGCAAAGCAGCTTTGAAAAGCCGCTCAGTCCCAGTCGCGAGAAGGTAGGCATCGCCAATGGCTTCGGCTGCTTCCCGGACAAGGTCTCGCCGGGGAAAAACGCCGGCGAGTTCGTCGTGGACGACTTCGAGCACGAGATCGGGACCAATTTCCTGCTGAAGGGAAAAGGTCTGGTGATTCTGACCTCGTGCAGCCACCGTGGCGTCATCAACACCATCAGGCAGGCCCAGCGCGCATCGGGAGTTGACAAGGTTCACGCGGTGATTGGTGGCTTCCACCTCGTGCCGCCGCTCGACGATGCCTACTTCAAGCAGGTCATCGCGGAGTTGAAGGACATCAACCCTGATTACCTCATGCCGGCCCATTGTACGGGCGAGCCGTTCTACGACATGGTCCGGCGCGAAATGCCGGGGAAAGTGTTCCAGTCGAACGTCGGAACGCTCTATACGTTTACGACCTAGTTGGTTGCCCCACCTTCGCGACGGGCTGACCATCGGGACCATGCGCCGCGTGCAGCGGCCGCCCAAGAAATAAGCTGAGGCGTCGGCGAGGGCGGCTGCCCGGCAATCGAGCAGCTTCAGGTCCTTTTCTCAAGTCATTGAAACGGTTGTCTCTTCCAAATCCGCGGCAAGCGCGAGCCGATTGTACACAATGGCACAGCGCTTGCTTCGTTACTTGCGAGCCATTCTCGCGGGGAGGCAATGGTCGCCATGGCGGACTCAATTGCATCGGGTGGAGTGAGCATCGCCGCCGAGCCCGAGCCGATCGCGCTCGACTGGGACGAGACCGCGCTCGTCATCATCGACATGCAGCGCGACTTCATGGAGCCGGGCGGTTTTGGCGAGACGCTGGGCAACGACGTCTCGCAGCTCGCGCGCGCCGTGACGCCGATCGCGAACGTCCTGGCGGCGGCGCGCAAGATGGGCATGCTCGTCATTCACACCCGCGAGGGCCACAAGCCGGATCTGTCCGATGCGCCGCCGGCCAAGGTCGAGCGCGGCGCCCCCAGCTTGCGCATCGGTGATCCCGGCCCGATGGGCCGTATCCTTATTCGCGGCGAGGCCGGGCACGACATCATTCCCGCGCTCTATCCTGTTGATGGTGAGGTGGTGATCGACAAGCCGGGCAAGGGCGCATTCTACGCCACCGAACTCGGTGAGGTGCTGAAGCATCACGGCATCGCCAACCTCCTGGTGTGCGGCGTCACCACCGAGGTCTGCGTCAACACCACCGTGCGCGAGGCCAATGACCGCGGCTATCGCTGCGTCGTCGTCTCCGATGGCTGCGCGTCCTACTTCCCGGAATTCCATGAGATGGGCCTGAGGATGATCAAGGCCCAGGGTGGCATCTTCGGCTGGGTCGCGGACTCGGCCGCGGTCCTGAAGGCGATGAACTGAGAGACGAGCCGAGAGACGAGTTGAGACGGATGAGTTCGACGATGTAGGCGCTGACAGCAACAGGGGAGCAAGGCGATGAGCGGAAACGGAACGGCAAGCGCGGTCAATGCGGATTTCAAGCCGGTGCTGTGGACACCCGGCGATTGGAACGCATTCTTCGGTTTCGGCACCAACATCCTCGTCAACATGCTCGTGCTCACCGGGCTCTTGCGCTTCGTGCTGAAGATGCCGGACAGCCTGGTGTTCGGTCGCATCCTGCCGGCGCTCGGCCTGATGATGTGCCTGTCGACGTTCTACTACGCCTTCCTCGCTTATCGCCTCGCGCAGAAGACCGGACGCAGCGACGTCTGTGCGCTGCCCTCGGGGGTCAGCGTGCCGCACATGTTCATCGTCACCTTCGTGATCATGCTGCCGATCACCTTGAAGACCGGCGATCCGCTGAAGGGCTGGTCGGCCGGCCTGGTCTGGGTGTTCTTCCAGAGCTTCATCCTGATGATCGGCGGCTTCGTCGCGCCCTACATCCGCAAGATCACGCCGCGCGCCGCGCTGCTCGGCACGCTCGCCGGCGTCTCCGTCACCTTCATCTCGATGCGCCCGGCGCTCGAGATGTACATGACGCCGCAGATCGGCCTGGTGTGCTTCGCGATCATTCTGGTGAGCTGGTTTGGCGGCGTGAAATATCCCAGGGGGCTGCCGGCCGGGCTCGTCGCCATCGCGGTCGGCATGGTCATCGCCTGGGGCTCGAACCTGTTCGGCCTCGGTCTCGGCGGCCTCAGCGTCAAGGGCCTCAGTGATGCCTTTGCGAGCTTCGGCTTCTCGGTGCCGCTGCCGGCGTTCGGCACGGTGTTCTCCGGCTTCGAATATCTCGGCATCATCCTGGTCACCGCGATCCCGTTCGGCATCTACGACCTCGTCGAGGCCATGGACAACGTCGAGAGCGCGGAAGCCGCGGGCGACGAATATCCGACCACGCGGGTGCTGACCGCCGACGGCATCGTCAGCCTGATCGGCTGCATGATGGGCAATCCTTTCATCAACGCGGTCTATATCGGCCATCCCGGCTGGAAGGCGATGGGCGGCCGCATCGGCTACTCCGCGGCGACCGGGCTGATGGTGATCGTGCTGTCCTGGCTCGGCATCATCTCGGTGCTGCTGGCACTCGTGCCGGTGGTCGCGATCTCGCCGATCCTGCTCTACATCGGCATGCTGATCGGTGCGCAGGCGTTCCAGACCACGCCGGTCAAGCATGCGCCCGCGATCGTGCTCGCCTTCACGCCGCATCTCGCCGCCTGGGCCAAGCTGCAGATCGACACCATGCTGGCCTCGACGGTGACGGCGGCACAAACCGTAGGCGGCCTCGCCGCCGACAAGGTCGATGCGGTCAAGACCGCTGCGATCGCCGCGCTGCCGCAGCAGGGCGTGCTCTATCATGGGTTGGAGGTGATGGGCGGCGGCTCGATCCTCGCCGGGCTCGTGCTCGGCGCGATCGGCGTGTTCGTGATCGAGCGCGACTTCGCCAAGGCGGCGGCCTTCGCGCTCGCCGGCGCCGTCATGACCTATTTCGGCTTCATGCACGGTGAAGCGGTCGGCATCGGCGGCGGCCTCGGCGTGACGCCCGCGGTGGCGCTGGCCTATGTCGTGGTCGCCGGCGGATTGTTCGCGCTGGGCCGGCTCGGCATGTCCGAGAGCTACGTTCCGCATGCGGAGATGCAGGCGGCGCCCGCGGAGTAGAGTCCGATGACGTCACGACCACCGTCATTCCGGGGCAAGGCCGCAGGCCTTGAGCCCGGAATCTCGACGTTGTCTTGCGTCCGTTTCTCACAAGCTCGGGATTCCGGGATCGATCGTCAAAGCGCAGCCGCTTTGCGCCTTCGCGTTGCCGATCGCCCCGGAATGACGGTGGAACGCCGGCAGGGCGAACAGCGACGCATCCGGGTCGGTCCGATGCGTCCCTGCGCATGCGGATCGGTGAAGGAGAGGCGGGGCATCGCGGCTCCGTTGCCCCATCAATCCGATCTTGGTTGGTTGCGTCGTGGTTTGGTTCGACGCACTCATGGCCGCACCGCCGGCGCGTCCATCGGCATGCCACGCGCGCGCGACATCAGGTAGAGCTCGAGCGCGATCATGTCGGGCGCGTCGAAGTCGAAGGCTTGCGCGCGGATGCCGGTCATGCAGCCGCGGAGGCGGCGCTGCAGCGAGCCCATGCCTTGCCATTCCAGCCGGTAGATCGGATAGCCCGTCGGCTGTCCCTGCGTGATCGCGGAGCCGGCAAGATGCTTGCTCCAATTGTCATCGTGACAATTGGAGCAGGCGAGGTTGAGCTGGCCCTGCCGCTGCATGAACAGCTCGCGCCCGCGCGCAACTGACGGCTCCAGCCGCGGATCGTCGCCGGCGGTGATCGGCATGCCGCGCGATTGCCGGGCGATCAGCGCTGTCAGAGCCAGCAGCTCGCGGCTCTCAGGGGCGAACGGCTCAGCTTCCTGATGCTGCCTGCGGCAGAGATTGACGCGCTGGCCGAGATCGACCGGAGCGGCGCTGGCGGCATTGAAGGCCGGATAGCGCGCGGCGACGCCCTTCATGCTGACGTCGACCTCGCCATGGCAATCGTTGCAGGATTTGTTCGCCGTGCCCGCTTTCGTCGTCCACAGCGTCTCACCATCGAGCACCGACAGCATCGCGGGATTGGCGGTGTCGTCGTCCTGCATCGCCCTGGTGTCGGACGACATGAAGTCATAGCCGGAGCGGCGCGCGGATTCCGCAATCTCACCCGCGACGACAGGCAACGCTGCGCCCAGCAAAGCTGTGACCGCGAGAAGCGCGCTCCGCATCATTCGACCGTGATCGCCGCCGAGGCGCTGGAAACGAAGCCGTTGTCGCCGATCCATTCGAACTCGAAGCGGCCGCTCTCGCGCGCGGTGGTGAAGAACGACAGGAACGGATTGGCGGCGATGGCGGGAAACAGATCGGCCCGAAAGATCTCGGTGCCGTTGAAGCGGCAGGTGAAGCTGGTGATGATGTCGCGCGGGACGGCTTCGCCCGCCGCCGTATGGCGATAGCCCGGCTCCATGACGTGGCTCATCAGCGTCTTGATCTCGACGACGGCGCCGCGCTTGGCCTTGGCGGGAACGTTGACGAGGGCGGCAGGCATCACGGCATCTCCTCGGTGCAGGCGGCCAAGGTCACGATGACGTCGACGCTCGCCGACCAGAACGAGCCGTCGGACAGTCTTGCGATCGCCACCACCTTCTGCGTGTCGGCGAGCCGGATGCGGGTCGTCACCTGGGCGCGGCCGGCACTCGCTGTCAGGTGAAAGTTGGCGACGTTGGGCTGCGGATTCTTCTCGTTGAAGACGTGGATGCTCTTGACGAAGCTCTCGGGCGCCATCGGGTGATCGACGCTGACGGTCATCGGCACGGTGTTGCCGTTCTCGACCAGCGGCGGGATGTCGAGCCGGACCTTGCCGACCGTCACATTGGCTTCGCCGACGAGATTGCGGATCGCGGACGCCAGCATCGCCGGCGTCGCCTGCGCCGGCCGGACCGTGATCAGCGGCAGCGCGCCGGCGGCGGTCAGCGTTCCCGCCAGTTGCAGCAGGTGGCGGCGCGAGATGTGGGACGATTCGAACATGCCGATCATATGGGCTCACTCGCGCAAGGTCGCGAGATAGGCGACGATGTCTTCGATCTGCTCCGCCGACAGGATCGGCTTGTCGCGCCAGGCGGAACCGACGCGCGTCAGCCCATCCACGCGGTAGTAGGACGGCATGATCGTTTCCGGATTGAGCCTGGAGGCATCGACCAGCCGCAAGCGGAGCTGCGCGGGCGTGGAACGGCTGCCGGCGCCGGCAAGGCTGGGCGCGAGATCGCCCTGGAAGCGTACCTCCGCAAACGGGCCGGAGTGACAGAGGAGGCAGGTCGAGCTGCGCGCGACCACCAGCGCGCGGCCGCGGGCGGCGTCGCCGGGCCGTCCGGTGAGGGAAGAGGCGATGCCGTCGCCGGTGATCGTAGTGGGCGCGAGTGCCTGCGCCGCGACAGCGGCGGGCAGGGCGGCGACGATCGCGGCGATCACAACGCTAGCCGAAGGCATCATGGGTCAGCACCTTGAACCAGGCCGTCGCCGCGTCGGCCTCACGCGCGCGCGTCTCGCGCGGGGCGTCGACCGGGCTGCTCCGGCCGCCCTCGACCTCGGCGAAGATGTCTCCCTTGGGCTGATAAACGCCTGCCAGCGAGAACGCGTAGTCCGGCGCGACGATGCTGTAACAGATGCCGGTCAGCGGCGGCGGCTCCGACGGCCGTCCCGTCAGATCGCGCACGATCACGCCCGCACACGCCTTGCCCTGCGCCTGCGCGGCGCCGGCCGATTTCGGGATGCCGCCGCCGAGACAGGCGTCGCCGATGACGTGGACATCCGGGACGAGCTTCGAGGCGAAGGTCGCGGCATCGATCGGGCACCAGCCGGTGCGGTCGGCCGCGCCGGCGAGCGAGGCAATGCGCCCGGCCTTCTGCGGTGGGATGATGTTGGTCACATCGGGATTGTAGTTGCCGAACTCGGTGACGACGGTGCGCGTGGCAACGTCGACGCCGGTGACGCGGCCGCCCTGCGACAGCGGGATACGCTCGATCATTCCGGCATAGAGCTGCTGCCACGCCTGCTCGAACAGCTTCTGCTGCGAGAAGCTGTCCTTGGCATCGAGGATCAGCACCTTCGACTTCGGCTTGTGCGTTTTCAGGTAGTGCGCGATCAGGCCGGCGCGCTCGTAAGGCGCCGGCGGGCAGCGCGACGGATTGGCCGGCACCGCGATGGCGACGGTGCCGCCATCCGGCATCGCCTCGATCTGCTTCCGCAGCAGCAGCGTCTGCTCGCCGGCCTTGTAGGCGTGCGGCATCGCTTCTGATGCAGCTTCGTCGTAGCCCTGCAGGGCCGTGAAATCGAGATCGATGCCGGGCGCCAGCACGAGGCGGTCATAGGCCAACGTGGTGCCGTCGGCGAACGTGACCTTGTGGGCCGGCGCATCGATCGCCGTGGCCGTCTGCAGCACGACGCTCACGCCTTCGGCTGCGATCTTGTCATAGCCGAACTGCTGGGCACTGATATCGCGCAGGCCGGCGATGACCTCGTTGCTGAGCGGACACGCCGTGAAGGTCTTGTTGGCTTCAACCAGGGTGACGTCGAGCTTTGCATCCGCCTGGCGCAGCGCGCGGGCGCAACTGGCGCCGCCGAAGCCGCCGCCGATCACGACCACGCGCGCCATCGCTTGTGCGCGCAGCACGGCAGGGGCGGCGATCATGGCAACGCTTGCCGCGATCAGGCCGCCGACCTCTCTGCGCGTGCGCTGCCGGGACATCGTCATCATCTTGCAATAGCACGGCGGCGGCCATTGTTCCCAACGGCTGCCGCCACGCGGGTCATGCGAAGGTGATGTTCTGGGCGCGCAGCGGCACCGAGCGGATGCGCTTGCCGGTGGCAGCGAAATACGCATTCAGCACCGCGGGCGCGGCGACGCCGATGGTCGGCTCGCCGACGCCGCCCCAGAAGCCGCCGCTCGGGATCATGATCGCTTCCACCTTCGGCATCTCGCTGATCCGCATCGAGTTGTAGCTGTCAAAGTTGGTCTGCTCGATGCGCCCGTCCTTCACGGTGCAGCCGCCGTAGAACAGCGCCGACAGGCCGTAGACGAACGAGCCCGCGATCTGCCGCTCCACCTGCGCCGGATTGACCACGTAGCCGGGATCGGTCGAGGCGACGATGCGGTGGATCTTGATCTTGCTGCCGTCGATCACCGAGATCTCGGCGGCGCCCGCGACATAGCTGCCATAGCCATGGAGCTGCGCCAGCCCGCGATGAACGCCGTCCGGCGCCGGCGTGTCCCAGCCGATCTTCTCGGCCACGGCGTTCAGCACCGCCAGATGCTTGGGATGATCGGCCATCAGTTTGCGGCGGAATTCCAGCGGATCCTGGCCGGCCGCATTGGCGAGCTCGTCCATGAAGCATTCGAGATAGATCGCGTTCTGGTTCACGTTGACGCCGCGCCAGAAGCCCGGATTGATGTGCGGGTTGCGCATCGCGTGTTCGATCAGCAAATTCGGCACGGAGTAGCCGATCGTGGCTTCGCCCGATGGCGCGAGCCCCTGGAAGGTCGCGGGGTCCTTGCCGTTGACCAGCGCGTCGGGCCGCAGGCTGAACAGGATCGACTGGCCGGAGATGCGCATGTGCAGCGCGGTCAGATTGTTGTCGGCGTCGAAGCCGCCGGTCAGCTTGCACTGCGTGATCGGGTGATAGCGGCCGTGGGTCATGTCCTCCTCGCGCGACCACAGCAGCTTGACCGGCGTGCCCGGCATTTCCTTGGCGATCTTCACGGCTTGGCGGACATAGTCGGTCTGGCCGCGCCGGCCGAAGCCGCCGCCGAGAATCAGCTTGTGCACCTCGCACTTGTCCGCCGGAAGCCCTGAGGCTTCGAGCACCGCGGCGAACGCCGCCTCGCCGTTCTGCGTGCCGCACCACACCTCGCAGCGATCGGCCGTGTAGAGCGCGGTCGCGTTCATCGGCTCCATCGTGGCGTGGTTCTGGTAGGGATAGTCGTAGACCGCCTCGACCTTCTTCACCGCGCTCGCCAGCGCGGCCTTGGCATCGCCGTTCTCGTTGCCGACGAAGGCCGGCCCGGAGTCCAATCCTTCCGCGAGCCATTTGGCGATCGACGCCGAAGAGACCTTGGTGTTCTCTCCTTCGTCCCAGACAATCGGCAGCGCATCGAGCGCCGTCTTCGCGTGCCACCAGGTGTCGGCGACCACGGCCACGGCGGTGCCGTCGATCGCCACCACCTTCTTGACGCCATTCATGCCGGCGATCTTGGCCTCGTCATAGCTCTTCAGCTTGCCGCCGGTGACCGGACAGTCCTTGATCGCGGCGTTGAGCATGTTCGGCAGCTTCATATCGGCGCCGTAGATCATCGCGCCGGTGACCTTGTCGGCGGTGTCGAGCCGTCTCACGCCCTTGCCGATCAGGGTCCAGTCCTTCGGATCCTTCAGCTTGACGTCGGCAGGCGGCGTCAGCTTCGCGGCGGCTTCCGCCACCTTGCCGTAGGTCGTCGTGCGGCCCGAGGCCTTGTGGGTGATGACACTGTTGGCGGCGGTGCATTCGGCCGCCGGAACCTTCCATTCGTCGGCGGCCGCCTGGATCAGCATCATGCGCGCGGCGGCGCCGCCCTTGCGGACGTAGTCCTGCGAAGAGCGGATGCCGCGGCTGCCGCCGGTGGAGAAATCGCCCCACACGCGCTTGCGGGCGACGTTCTGGCCGGGCGTCGGATATTCGGTCGTCACCTTGCTCCAGTCGCAGGCAAGTTCTTCCGCGACGAGCTGGGCGAGACCGGTGAGCGAGCCCTGGCCCATCTCCGAGCGGGCGATGCGGATCACCACGGTGTCGTCGGGCCGGACTACGACCCAGGCATTGACCTCGGGCGAGCCATCCGCGGCGCGCACGATTTGCGGCCCGCCGAACGGGATGTCGAGGCCGAGCGCGAGGCCGCCGCCGAGCGCGGCGGTGCCGATGACGAAGGACCGGCGGCTGAGGCGCGGCGTCACATGCTGGTTCATGCCGTCCTCCTCAGGCGTTGGCAGCGGCGTGGATCGCCTCGCGCACCTGCGCGAAGGTTCCACAGCGGCAGATGTTGGTGATGGCGTCGTTGATGTCCTGGTCGCTCGGCTTCGGATTGTCCTTCAACAGCGCGGCGACCGCCATGATCATGCCGCTCTGGCAGTAGCCGCATTGGGGAACGTCGTTCTCCAGCCACGCCTGTTGCACCTTGTGCAGGCCGCCGTCGCTGGCGAGCCCCTCGATGGTTGTGATCTGCTTGCCCTGGGCCTCGGAGACGGTGACGCCGCAGGAACGCACGGCGGTGCCGTCGAGATGCACGGTGCAGGCGCCGCATTGTGCGATGCCGCAGCCATATTTGGTGCCGGTCAGTCCGGCGTTCTCGCGGATCGCCCACAGCAGCGGCGTGTCGGGCTCGACGTCCAGAGCATAGGATTGTCCGTTGATCGTGAGGTTTGCCATCGCAGATCCCTTTCGTTCAACTCGCCAGTTGAACAGAAGGCTGCAATGTGGCGCGAACGTTTGCATCCTTCAAATCAAGAATATGCGTTTGCCGCGCGGGAAGATTTGTGATGAGCCGGGGTTGTAGTTGCTTCGGCTCATGGGCCGCGCGGCGGAGCTACGGCAAGCCGCAGGAAGCTCATCACGCTGCCCAGCGCGGCGAAACCTGCGCCGAGGGCCAAGGCAAGGGTGGCACCTTCGCGCCCCGCAAGGCTGAAGCACAGGGCGGCCAGCGCCGCGCCGGTGGTCTGGCCGGTCAACCGGGCCGTGGCGACGATGCCGCTGGCGCCGCCGCTGCGATGGGGCGGGGCGCTCGACATGATGGCCTTCATGTTCGGCGCCTGGAAGAAGCCGAACCCGATGCCGCAGATCAGCATGCGCCAGACGATGTTCGCGACGCTCGGGCTCTCCGGCAGCATGGCCAGCAGCGCCATGCCGGATCCGAGCATCACCAGGCCGATGCCGCCAAGCAGGCAGGCGGGAAAACGGTCTGACAGCCGCCCGGCGATCGGGGCCATGATCGTGACCGCGAGCGGCCAGGGTGTCATGAAGAACCCGGTCTCGACCTGCGAGCGCTGGAGAATGTCCTCGAAGTAGAACGGCAGCGACACGAAGCCGAGGCCCTGCACCGAGAAGGAGCAAACCGCGGTCGCCGCCGACAGCGCGAAAACCCCGCGGCGGAACAGGTCGATGGGCAGCATCGGCGCCGGGTGATCGGCCTGGCGGCGGGTCAGGATGACGCCGAGCACGAGCGCGCCGACAAGCTCTGCCACCACCATGGCCGGCGTCGCGCCATGCGCGGCGCTGCCGATGCCGGTGATGAACAGGCCGAGGCAGAGCGCAGCGAGCCCGGCGCCGAGAAAGTCGAAGCCATGCTCGGCGCGCGGCGTTCGCGGCAGCATCTTCATGCCGATCGCGATGGCGATCAGGCCGAAGGGGAGGTTGATCGCAAACAGCCAGGGCCAGGAGCCGAGCGAGAGAATGGCGGACGCAATGGTCGGGCCGAAGGTGAAGGAGATGCCGACCACGAGCGCGTTGTGGCCGAGGCCGCGTCCGAGCATCTTTCCGGGATAGACGAAGCGCACCAGCGCGGTGTTGACGCTCATGATGCCGCTGGCGCCGAGGCCCTGCAACGCGCGGGCGACGACCAGGGTCGGTAGCGACCACGCCAGCGCGCAGCCGACCGAGGCCAGCGTGAACAGCAGGAGGCCGCCGAGATAGATGCGCTGATGGCCGACGATCTCGCCGAGCGCGCCGAGCGGCAGCAAGGTCGCCACCAGCGCGATCTGGTAGATGTTGACCACCCAGACCACCTCGGCCGGGGAGACGTGGAGATCGGCCGAGATCGACGGCAGCGCGATGTTGGCGATGGCGACGTCGAGCGAGGCCATCGACAGCGCCGTGAAGATCGCCGCGATCGCCCAGGGACGCTGGCCCGGCGGCAGGCCGTCGGCGGTGCCGTCGCCGGCAAGCCTCGAAGCGTGGTGGCGGTTGGACATGGAGACCTTTGGAGACGTTCGGTTCGCGGGGCGCGTCCAGATCAGCATGTACACGGGAGCAGGCGAGCACCCCAGCCGTCGCGGGCGCATGGCGGTATGCGCCCGGTCGCAAGGAACGGGTTGAAGCCGGCTACACGCCCGGCCTTGCCAATCGCTCGATCGTCTGGTTGTGCCGCGTCAGCAGCTCGCAGGCGTGGCCGATCTGGCGGGCGCGCAGGGCCTGCAGGATCAGCCGGTGATCCTGGTTGGTGCGCGGACGCCAGCCGGCATTGCGCGCCATCGCCAGCACGAGGCGCGAATTCGCGAGGCGTAGTCCGTCGAGGCTCGCCAGCAGCCGCGGCATCGCGCAGGGCGCGACCAGCGCGCGGTGGAAGGCGCGGTTCGCGGTCTCGAACTCCTGAATGGTCTCGGCATTGTCGGCTTCGATCAGCGCGAGCTCGATCGCGGCGAGATGCGTCGGCGTATAGCGCGGCGCGGCATTGCGCAGCGCGATCACCTCGAGCGCTGTGCGCATCTCGACGATCTCCCTGGTCGACTTCGCATCCAGCGGCGCCACCCGCACGCCGCGTCGCGGTGCCGCGACCACCAGATAGAGCGCTTCGAGCTGCCGAAATGCCTCGCGCACCGGCACGTGGCTGGAGTTGAACTCGCGCGCGACGTGGTCCTGCCGCAACGGCGCGTCGGGCGGCAGCGCACCGCTGACGATGCGGTCGGTGATGGCTTCGGCGATCCGCTGAGCGGTGGTGAGATTCTCGTCCGGCATAGTCATAGATTATCTATCGAAAAAACCAATGCAGCGGAAGCTCTCGTCCGATACGGTGCTCAAATACAGAAAAATCATAGATAATATCTATGATAATCTATAATTTGCTGTGGAGCGAGCATGATAGATCGAAGCGGCGCGGGCCCTGATCGAATGGCGGTTGGCAATGCCATCCGTCATGACTGGACCAGAGACGAGGCCGAGGCGCTCTACCGCCTGCCATTTCCGGAACTGATGTTCCTGGCGCAGTCGGCGCATCGTCGGCAGTTCGATCCCACCCGCGTCGAGACGGCGAGCCTGCTCAGCATCAAGACCGGCGGCTGCCCGGAGGATTGCGGCTACTGCTCGCAGAGCGCGCACTACGACACCGGGCTCAAGGCGACGAAGCTGCTGGATCGCGACGAGGTGGTCGCCACCGCGCGGCGTGCCAAGGCAGCGGGAGCCGAGCGCTTCTGCATGGCCGCGGCCTGGCGCAGTCCGAAGGATCGTGACCTCGATCAGGTCTGCGACATGGTCAGCGCAGTGAAGGGTCTCGGCATGGAGACCTGCGTCACGCTGGGCATGCTGACCCCGCCGCAGGCGGAGCGGCTCAAAGCGGCCGGGCTCGACTTCTACAATCACAATGTCGACACCTCGCCCGAATTCTACGATCGCATCATCACCACGCGCACGCTGCAGGACCGCATCGACACGCTCGCGCATGTGCGCCAAGCCGGCATCAAGGTGTGCTGCGGCGGCATCATCGGCATGGGCGAGGAGGTCGATGACCGGGTCGGCATGCTGGTGCTGCTGGCCAATCTCGCTGAGCATCCCGACAGCGTGCCGATCAACCTATGGAACGAGGTGAAGGGCGTGCCGGTCAACGATACGGCCGCGCGCCCCGATCCGATTGCGCTCGTGCGATTGATCGCGGTCGCGCGGATACTGATGCCGGCCAGCGTGGTGCGGCTGTCCGCGGGCCGCCAATATATGAGCGACGAGCTGCAGAGCCTGTGCCTGCTCGCCGGCGCCAATTCCATCTTCATCGGCGACGTGCTGCTGACCACGGCCAATCCGCAAGCCCAGCGCGACGCCGATCTGCTCGCGCGTCTCGGCATGACCTCGTCGCTGTCGGCGCGCCCGGCCGTGCCGGCCGCCGCCAGAGAGAGCGCGGACGCGCCGTCCCCAGCCTGATTCGAGCCTGATCGCGATCTCGGGGCGACCGCGCCCACGGAACTGCCTTGTCGTGCCGGTCCACGCCTGCGGCTGACCGAAACAGAGCGGAGCCATGTCCATGCCGTCCGACAGATTGGCGATCTATTCCGACGGTCTGCAGAGACTCGCGGCCGATGACCGGTTGCGGCGCCTCAGTCCACGGGCCGGTCTCGATTTCTCCTCCAACGACTATCTCGGTCTCGCACAGGCTCCGCGGATGAAGCGCGCGGTCGGCGCGGCCATGGAGGCCGGCACGCCGGTCGGCGCCGGCGGCTCGCGCCTGCTGCGGGGCAATTGCGAGGAGCACGAACGGCTCGAGGCGGAAGCGGCGCGCTTCTTCGGTGCCGAGAGCGCGCTGTTCTTCGGCTCCGGCTACATGGCGAACTTCGCCGTGCTCACCACGCTGCCGCAGCGCGACGACCTGCTGGTGCTCGATGCGCTGGTTCATGCCAGCACCCATGAAGGCGCGCGCGCCGGCCGTGCCGAGACGTGCCAGTTCAGCCACAACAACGCCCAGTCGGCCGAGGACGCGATCCTGATCTGGCGCAGGGGCGGCGGGGTGGGCCGGCCCTGGATCGTCGTCGAAAGCCTCTACAGCATGGATGGCGATCTCGCGCCGCTGGCGGATTTGATCGTGATCGCCGAGCGCCACGATGCCTTTCTGCTGATCGACGAGGCCCATGCGACCGGGGTCCACGGCGCGCAGGGCCGCGGTCTTGCCGCGGCCTACGAGGGACGCGAGAGCATCGTGACCGTTCACACCTGCGGCAAGGCGTTGGGCGCCGCCGGCGCGCTGGTCACCGCAAGCCGCGTGCTGTGCGACACGCTGATCAATCGCTGCCGCCCCTTCGTCTTCAGCACGGCGCCGTCGCCGCTGATGGCGGTGGCCGTGATGGAGGCGCTTGCGATCCTGCGGGAAGAGCCGGAGCGGCGGCGGAGGCTGGCGCAGCTCGTTGCCTTCGCCCATGGCGCGATCGCCGCGCGCTTCGGTGAAAGCTGGTCGCCGTCGCAGATCATTCCCTGCGTCGTCGGCGACAATGCGCGCGCGATGAACCTGGCTGCCGCGCTGCAGGCGCGGGGCTTCGACGTCCGCGGCATCCGCCCGCCGACGGTGCCGCCGGGCACGGCGCGGCTCAGGCTGTCGCTGACCTTGAATATCGACGAGGCGGCCATCGCGGCGCTGCTCGATGCGCTCGCCGACGAGATCGGAGGGCTGCGGCCATGACGCTGCGCATCGTGGTCACCGGGACCGACACCGGGATCGGCAAGACGGTGTTCGCCGCCGGCCTCACGGCGCTGCTCGGTGCCTGCTATTGGAAGCCGGTCCAGGCCGGCCTTGCCGAGGAGACGGATGCCCGCTGCGTCCAGCGGCTCGCCGAGCTCGGCGACGACCGCGTGCTGCCCGAAGCCTATCGGCTGGCCGAGCCGGCCTCGCCGCATCGCGCGGCGCGCCTCGCGGGCATCAGCATCGATCCGCTCCGCCTCCATCCTCCGCGGGCCGCCGGCCGGCCTGTCGTGATCGAGGGAGCCGGCGGCGTCATGGTGCCGCTCGATTCCGGAACGCTCTATCTCGATGTCTTCGCGCAATGGCAGCTCCCGGTCGTGCTCTGCGCGCGCACCAGTCTCGGCACGATCAATCACTCGCTGCTGTCGCTGGCTGCGCTGCGCAGTCGCGGCATCGACGTGCTCGGCATCGCCTTCATCGGCGACGGCCACGACGACAACGAAGATACGATCTGCCGGCTCGGCGAGGTGAGGCGCCTCGGCCGGTTGCCCTGGGTCACGCCGCTGACGGCGCGATCGCTGCAGCACGTGTTCGGTACTCAATTCCAGCGCACGGATTTCGAAGGATGACGCGCAACGCAGCCTCGCCGATCTGGCATCCCTTCACGCAGCACGCCCTCCAGCCCGAGATGACACCGGTCGCGCGCGGCGAGGGCGCCTATCTCTTCACCGCCGACGGCAGGCGGATCATCGATGCGATCGCGTCCTGGTGGGTGGTCACGCACGGCCATTGCCATCCGCATATCGTGCGCGCGATCCAGGATCAGGCCGAGCGGCTGGATCAGGTCATCTTCGCCGGTCATACCCATGAGCCGGCCGAGCAGGTTGCCGCCGGGCTGCTCGCGCTGGTGCCGCCGAGCCTCACGCACGTGTTCTTCTCCGACAGCGGCGCCACCAGCGTCGAGGTCGCGCTGAAGATGGCGCTCGGCTATTTCAGGAACATCGGCGAGTCGCGCACGCGCATCGTGGTGATGCAGCATTCCTATCACGGCGACACCATCGGCGCGATGTCGGTCGGCGCGCGCGGCGTGTTCAATGCGGCCTATGAGCCGCTGCTGTTCGACGTCGCCGTCGTCCCGTTTCCAGCGCAAGGCAGGGAACAGGCGACTCTGGATGCGCTCGCTACATTTTGCGAGAAGGACCGGCCGGCCGCCTTCATCGTCGAGCCCTTGGTGCTCGGCGCCGGCGGCATGCTGATGTATCCGGCCGCGGTGCTGCGCGAGATGCACCGGATCTGCAAGGCGTTCGGCGTGCTGTTCATCGCCGACGAGGTGATGACCGGCTGGGGCCGCACCGGCACGTTGTTCGCCTGCGAGCAGGCGGACATCGCCCCCGATATCGCCTGCTACGCTAAAGGACTGACTGGAGGCGCGATGCCGCTTGCGGTTACGCTGTGCAGTCCTGCCATCTTCGAGGCGCACTATTCGACCGACCGCGCCTGCACGTTCTTTCACTCCAGCTCCTACACCGCCAATCCGATCGCCTGCGCGGCGGCGAGCGCCAATCTCGAGCTGTTGCGGCAGCCGCAGACGCGCGCCCGGATCGCCGCCGTCGCGGCCGCGCAGGAGCGCTGCCTCGACCGCTTGCGTTACGACGAGCGATTTGCCGACCTGCGGCGCTGCGGCACCATCACGGCGCTCGATCTCCACGCCGACGAGCCTGGCTACCTCGCCGAGGTCGGCCCCAAGCTGCAAGCCTTCTTTCGCGACCGCGACGTCCTGCTGCGTCCGCTTGGCCACACGATCTACGTCATGCCGCCTTACTGCGTCACCGCTGGGGACGTCGAGACGGTGTATGCCGCCATCGACGAGGCCGTCGATCACGTGCTCTGAGGGGCTGTTCTGCGGACCGCGATTTGCGCTCCGCGATCCCGCGCACTAGCATCGTGCCAACGTCGTTGCGGAGGAAGCGGTCATGAACGCGCCGGTCAGCGGAGATGGCACCAAGGAGTGCAAGGAGGCCAGCGCAGCCGTGGGCGCGGCGCAGCAGGCTCTGCTGGAGGCGCTGCCGTTCGGCGACACCGCCGATTTCGATGATGCCGCCCGCGGCTTTCTCGGCACGATCGATCAGGCCAAGGTGGCGACGGCGCAGGGGCGCACCGTCTGGAGCCTAGCGCCTTACGGCTTCCTCGACGCGGAGCAGGCGCCGCCGACCGTCAATCCCAGTCTGTGGCGGCAGGCGAAGCTCAACATGCATCACGGCCTGTTCGAGGTCGTGCCCGGCGTGTACCAGGTGCGTGGGCTCGACATCGCCAACATGACGCTGATCGAGGGGGACACCGGCGTGATCGTGGTCGACACGCTGACCTCGATCGAGGGCGCGCAGGCTGCATTGGAGCTGTACTACCAGCACCGCGGCGTCAGGCCGGTCACGGCGGTGATGTTCACGCATACCCACACCGATCATTGGGGCGGCGCGCGCGGCGTGGTCGACGATGATGCCCTGGCCAGCGGCCGCGTGCCGCTGATCGCGCCGAACCTGTTTATCGAGCATGCGGTCTCCGAGAACATCATCGCCGGCCCCGCGATGCTGCGCCGGGCGCAATATCAGTTCGGGCCGCTGCTCGCGAAGGGTCCGAAGGGCCATGTCGATTGTGGGCTCGGCAAGACCATGGCGGCGGGGGCCGTTGCGCTGCTGCGGCCGACCGACCTGATCATGGCGACCGGTGACACCAGGACCATCGACGGTCTCACCTTCGAATTCCAGATGGCGCCGAACAGCGAGGCGCCGGCGGAGATGCATTTCTTCGTGCCGCGCTATCGCCTGTTGAACCTCGCGGAGAACTGCACGCACAACTTCCACAACCTGCTGCCGTTTCGCGGCGCCGACGTGCGCGACGCGCTGGCGTGGTCGAAATATCTCGGCGAGGCGCTGCAACTGTGGGGCGGCAAGGCGGAGGTGATGTGCGGCCAGCATCATTGGCCGATATGGGGCGCGAGCCGTGTCGACGGCATGATCCGCGAGCAGCGCGACCTCTACAAGTTTGCCCACGACCAGACGGTGCGGCTGATGAATCATGGCCTGACCGCAAGCGAGATCGCCGAGCAGATCAGGCTGCCCCGGAGCCTCGAAGGGGCATGGCATGCGCGCGGCTATTACGGCCACATCCGCCACAACGTGAAGGCGATCTACCAGAAATATCTCGGCTGGTATGATGCCAATCCGGTCAATCTCGATCCGCTGCCGCCGGTCGAGGCCGGCCGGAAATACGTCTCCTATATGGGCGGGGCCGAGGCGCTGCTGGCGCGGGCGAGCGCGGACTTTGCCAACGGCGAATTCCGCTTCGTCGCGCAGGCCGTGGGTCATCTCGTCTTCGCCGAGCCGGACAATGCCGAGGCGCGCGCGCTGCTGGCCGACACGCTGGAGCAGCTCGGCTATGCCGCCGAGAGTGCGACCTGGCGCAATGCCTATCTGTTCGGCGCGCAGGAGCTGCGCCAGGGTATGCCGGAGGTTCCGGCCCGGCCCGGCCTGCCGCGCGAGACGCTGGCGGCGCTGCGCACCGAGCAGCTATGGGACGTGCTCGGGGTCAGGCTGAACGGGCCCAAGGCGGAGGGCAAGCACATCGTGCTGAACTGGACGTTCACCGACACCGGCGAGCGCTTCGTGCTCACCTTGCAGAATTGTGCGCTGACCTATGCGGTCGGCGTGCAGGCGTCGACCGCCGATGCGGGGTTCACGCTGGCGCGTTCGACGCTTGATGCGGTCATTGCCAAGGCCACGAGCTTTCCGGAAGCGGTCGCCGCCGGAAAGATCAGCTTCGCGGGCAATCCGATGCGGCTGGCCGAGCTGATGTCGCTGATGGATGAGTTCCCGCGCATGTTCGAGATCGTCGAGCCGAAGCGAGGTGCCGTGACCTGAGTTGAGGCGGAGGCCGGGCTGCCGACTTGCCCGGCCTCCTCGTGCTATTCGGCGCTGCTGACCAGCCGGATGCGCGGCTTCGCGATGTCGATCAGGCTGCGATACGCGGCGAGATAATCGAGCGCCATGCGGCGCGCGGTGAAGCGGCGCTCGAACTGCTCGCGCACGCGGGCGCGGCTCAGGTCGGGCAGGCGATTGACGGCCGCGACCGCGCTGAGCTCGTCCTCGACGATGAAGCCGGTCACGCCGTCGTCGATCACTTCTGGAACCGAGCCGCGGTTGTAGGCGATCACGGGCGTGCCGCAGGCCATCGATTCGATCATCACGAGGCCGAACGGCTCCGGCCAATCGATCGGCAACAGCAGTCCGAGCGCGCCAGACAGGAACTCCGGCTTCTCACGATCGCCGATCTCGCCAATGAACTCGACGAGCGGATTGTCGTGGATCAAGGGACGGATCGTCTGCTCGTAATAGTCTTGGTCAGCGCGATCGACCTTGGCCGCGATCTTCAGCGGAATCCCGCAGCGCATGGCGATCTTGATGGCACGGTCGACACCCTTTTCCGGGGCGATGCGTCCGAGCACGGCGAGATAGCTCGGCGTCACCGGCTTGGGCATCAGGAGCGTTGCGGGCAGTCCATGCAGCACGGTGCGCACCCAGTTCGCATTCGGCACTGGCCGGCGCTGTGAGTCCGAGATCGAGACGACGGGAACATCCTTGAAGACCGAGAACACCGGCTGGTGCTCCGGAAGATCGAGCCTGCCGTGCAAGGTGGTCAGGAACGGTGTGGGTTGCCGGTGGAACAGGGAGAACGGGTAGTAGTCGAGGTGGAAGTGCAGAATGTCGAACTGTTCGTCGTCGCATTGCTGCCGGACGTTTTCGAGCATCACCATGTGCAGCGCGTTCGGATCCCTCACCGATCCGTCGAGGCGCAGAGCTTTCGGCCATGTCGGAGAGAGCTTCGCCGAGGTCTGAGAATCGCCGCTGGCGAATAGGGTGACGTCGTGTCCGAGGGCAACGAGCTCTTCGGTCAACCAATGAACGACCCGCTCAGTGCCGCCGTAGAGCTTCGGAGGCACGGCCTCCGTCAATGGAGCTATTTGCGCAATGCGCATCTCGTCGTCTCCTGTTCGTGACCGATCATGGATGAATCCCCAATGGCGCCGGCACTGCCACAGCGGGAACGTTGTCGCATGTGCGAAGTTCCATTCACGCGATCACTCTTTCTTCGACACAACGTGTTCCGCGCCGTCTCATTGATGCCATCCCCGCTCTCCAACGCTGCCCGCCGCGGCATCACCGGAGGGCAGGGTTGCGCTGCGAAGGCGCACGGAACCGGAGAAATGGTTCATCGTTCATCTGGCCCCATCAGGTGTCGCCACGACCTCGCTCATCAAGGGGAAGACCATGGATCAGCTTTCAGGCTACGCGCACCGACCCTTTCCCTTCGTGATGCGCTATCTGCGCAAGCGTCCCACCGCCCATCTCGTTATCCTGATGGCCGTCATCGGTGCGGTTGCCTGTTCGGTAGGCACGCAATATGGCGTGAAATCCCTCGTCGACAGCCTCTCCGCCGGGCCTGCGGGGGGCGGCAACGTCTGGGCCGCGTTCGTGCTGCTGATGGCGCTGATCGCGACCGACAACATTCTGTGGCGCGTCGCCAGCTGGATCGCGAGCTTCACCTTCGTCCGTGTCACCGGAGATCTCCGGCGCGACATCTTCCGTCATCTCACCGGGCATTCGCCGAGCTATTTCGGCGACCGTTTGCCCGGCATGTTGTCGAGCCGCATCACGGCGACGTCGAACGCCGTGTTCACCGTCGAGAACATGTTCGTCTGGAACGTCTTGCCGCCATGCCTCGCCACCGTCGCGGCGATCTGTCTGATCGGAACCGTGAGCGGCCCGATGGCCATCGGCCTGCTGCTGATCGCGGCGATGATGGTGGCGGCGATGTTCCGTCTGGCGGCAGCCGGCAAGCCGCTGCATGACGATTTCGCCGACAAGGCGGCCATGGTCGACGGCGAGATGGTCGACGTGATCTCGAACATGCCGCTGGTGCGCGCGTTCTGCGGCCTGCGCCACGAGCATGACCGATTCGATGCGACGGTCGACAGGGAGCTGGAGGCGCGCGGGCGCAGTCTTCGCTACCTCGAGAAGCTGCGCATTCTGCACGCGACGGTCACGATCGTGCTGACGGTCGCGCTGATGGCTTGGGCGATCTCGCTGTGGCAGCGGGGCGGGGCGACGACGGGCGACGTCGTGCTGGTCTGCACGCTCGGCCTCTGCATTCTCAACGCGACGCGCGATCTGGCGGTGGCGCTGGTCGACGTCACCCAGCACGTGGCGCGCATGAGCGAGGCGATCGCGACTCTGCTGCAGCCGCACGAACTGCGCGATCACCCCGAGGCCGAGCCACTGGTCAAGAGCGGTGCGGCCATCGCCTTCGACAACATCACCTTCCACTATCCAGGCGGCGACAAGCTGTTCGACAATTTCACGCTGCGTCTGCAGCCGGGCCAGCGCGTGGGCCTGGTCGGACAGTCCGGCGGCGGCAAATCGAGCCTGTTCACGCTGCTGCAACGGTTCTATGATCCGCAAGCCGGGCACATCAGGATCGATGGTCAGGACATCGCCAAGGTCACCCAGCAGAGCCTGCGTGAGGCGATCTCGGTGGTTCCGCAGGACATCTCGCTGTTCCATCGCTCCATTCTGGAGAACATTCGCTACGGACGTCCGAGTGCGACCGACGACGAGGTGTTACGGGCGGCGATCGCGGCGCGCTGCGACTTCGTCGAGACGCTGCCGGAAGGACTGCAGACGATGGTCGGGGATCGTGGCGTCAAGCTGTCGGGCGGGCAGCGCCAGCGCATCGCGATCGCGCGGGCGTTCCTCAAGGACGCGCCGATCCTGCTGCTCGACGAGGCCACGGCTGCGCTCGACAGCGAGTCCGAGGAGGCCATCCGCGAGGCGTTGAGTCGGCTGATGCGCGGCCGCACCGTCATCGCGATCGCGCATCGGCTCGCGACCTTGCGGAATTTTGACCGCGTGGTGGTGCTGAAATCGGGCAGGATCATCGAGGACGGCGCGCCCGACCGGCTGATGCAGGACGAGGGCCCGTATCGGGATCTCGTGACCCAGGAGATGAACCGGCTCGCCAAGTTCGCCGCCTGATCGTAGCGTCGGGTCGCGTCGAGAACGTGCACTCTCGGTTGTCTGGGCACTTCAACATTGCATGAGGCCAACATGTCCGCCGAAGTCGCAAGCACACTGTCGTCGATCACCCAGACGGACGAGCCCGCGGAGCAGCCGTTCTATATTCCCATGACGGGGCCGGCGTCCCGGCCGCGGCGCTCGCTCAAGCACGACGATACGTTTATCGTCCTCGACGGCCACGGCGACATCGGCGCCTCGGCCGGCGGACCGGACGGTCTCTTCAACGCTGATACGCGCTATCTCGCGCGGCTCGAATTGACGCTGGACGACGTTCAGCCCCTGCTGCTCGGCTCGAGCCTGCGCGACGACAACTCCGCGCTGACCGTCGATCTCACCAATCCCGACATCTACAGCCAGGGCCGCCTGGTGCTGCCGAAGGATATGCTGCACATCGTGCGCACGATCTTTCTGTGGCATGGCACGGCCTATCAGCGCATCGGGCTGCAGAACCATGGCGATCGCCATGCCAGCTTCGATCTCAAGCTGACATTCGACAATGATTTTGCCGACCTTTTCGAGGTGCGAGGCACCGTGCGGCCGCGGCGCGGCATCAGCGCGAGCCGGCTGGTGGACCCGTCCGAGGTCGTCCTGCGCTATCGCGGCCTGGACAACGTCCTGCGCACCACCGACGTGAGCTTCGATCCGCGTCCGACGCATCTCACCGTCAATGCCGCAACCTATCATTTCGATCTTGCCCCGCAGGAATCCGCCTCGCTGTTCGTGGCCGTGATGTGCAACGCCAAGGCCGGCGAGCGGCCCCGGCGCTTCTTCCGCAGCCTGCTCGCCCATCGCCGCGAGATGCGCCGATGCACCGTTGGCGCCGCCAGCATCGAGACCTCCAACGACATCCTCAACGAGGTGCTGTGCCAGGCAGCGGCCGATCTGAACATCCTGATGACGGATACGCCGGAAGGGCGTTATCCCTATGCCGGCATTCCCTGGTATTCGACGACATTCGGTCGCGACGGGCTGATCACCGCGCTGCAGATGCTGTGGGTCGATCCGCGCATTGCCCGCGGCGTCCTGCGCCGGCTCGCCGTGCATCAGGCGCGCACGACCGATCCGCTGTCCGATGCCGAGCCCGGCAAGATCCTGCACGAGATGCGCGGCGGCGAGATGGCGGCGCTGCGTGAGGTGCCGTTCGGCTGCTATTATGGCAGCGTCGATTCCACGCCGCTGTTCGTGCTGCTGGCCGGGCTCTACATCGAGCGCACCGGCGACATCGACACCCTGAGGGAGCTATGGCCGGCGATCGAGCTGGCGTTGCGCTGGATCGACGGCCCCGGCGATCCCGATCGCGATGGCTTCGTGGAATATCAACGCGCCTCCGAGCAGGGTCTCGCCAACCAGGGCTGGAAGGACTCCTACGACGCGGTGTTCCATGCCGATGGACGTCTCGCGGAAGGTTACATCGCGCTTGCGGAGGTGCAGGGCTATGTCTTTGCCGGCAAGCAGCTGGCGGCGCGTTGCGCCCGTCGGCTCGGCAAGGCCGAGATGGCGGACCGGCTCCAGGCCGAGGCCGCTGATCTCGCGGAACGGTTCGAGGACGCCTTCTGGTGCGAGGATCTGAACACCTATGCGCTCGCGCTCGACGGCCACAAGCAGCCCTGCCGCGTCCGGACGTCCAACGCCGGGCAGCTGCTGTTCAGCGGCATGGTGCGCGAGGATCGCGCCCGCAAGCTTGCCGCCGAACTGCTGCGGCCGCATTTCTTCTCGGGCTGGGGCATCCGCACCGTCGCCTGCGGCGAGCCGCGCTACAATCCGATGTCCTATCACGACGGATCGATCTGGCCGCACGACAACGCGCTGATTGCGCTCGGCCTGTCGCGCTATGGCCTGAAGCATGCGGTCGAGCAGGTGTTCGGCGGCCTGTTCGAAGCAGCGTCCTACATGGATCTGCGCCGGCTGCCGGAGCTGTTCTGCGGCTTCCGGCGCGAGAAGCATCGCGGCCCGACGCTCTATCCGGTGGCCTGCGCGCCGCAGGCCTGGGCCAGCGCAACCCCATTCACCTTGCTCGAGGCGGCGCTCGGGCTCGAGTTCGACGCCGCGCGCGGCGAGATCCGCCTGCGCAATCCGCGGCTGCCGGCGTTCCTGGACTGGGTGGTGCTGCGCGATCTCAGGCTCGGCAACTCGACGATCGACCTGCGGATTCGCCGCCATGGCGAGGACATCTCCATGGAGGTGCTGCGGCGGCGCGGTCAGATCCAGGTCTCGCTGGTGCTGGCGCAATGATGACGCTGAAACACGCCCTCCGCCGAGCTGCTCGCAGCTGCCTCCTCATGCTGCCGCTGCTGATCGGTCTGCATGCGACTCATGGGCATGCGCAGCAGCCGTCGCCGACACCGCCCGCCAAGGATGCGGCGGCGCCCGCGAAAGAGCCGGCACCACCCCCTTCGGTCACGATCCTCGGCGCGCGCGATGCGCATGGCGTGCTCGGTCGCGACGTGCGCAGCTCGACCGGCGAGGACATGGGCCACATCGTCGACGTCATCGTCGATCTCACCGGCACGGTGCGCGCCGCGGTGATCGATTTCGGCGGCTTCCTCGGCGTCGGCAGCCGCAAGATCGTGGTCGACTGGACCGCGCTCGATTTCAAGCACATCGCCGAGAAGAGCGACCAGGTCACGCTCGACCTCACCAAGGAGCAGGTGAAGGCCGCGCCCGAATACAAGGAGGACAAGCCCGTCGTCGTGCTCGGCGCGTCCGGCAAGCTGTCACCCTGGGATTTCGATCATTGAGTTGATGCGTGACATTGCCGGTCCGGCCTGCGCGTGCAGCGGAACAGGGTGGGGATGTTCTGTCCCGTCAGCCTCATGAGTTGAGATGAGTTGAGATGTGAGAGCCATGCCGATTGCACGGCCGTCGAGATCGCCTGACCGGGAGCCCGAGCCTGACGGCGCGGCAGAGGCGGGTGCGCGTCCGGATGCTGGGGAGGTTCATGGCCAGACTTCAAAACCAGCGCCGTCGCGGCAGAGCCTGCGCGGGCTGGACTGGTTCATCTTCTTCCTGGCCGACGTGCAGACCGGCTTCGGTCCCTTCATCGCGGTCTATCTGACGACGCAGAAATGGACGCAGGCGCAGATCGGTCTGGTGCTGTCGATCGGCGGCATCGTCGGGCTGATCGGGCAGATGCCGGGCGGCGCGATCATCGATGCGGCCAGATCCGAGCGCCGCGTCGCCGGCCTTGCCATCGCGGCCATCGGCGGCTGCGCGCTGGCCTATGCGGCTTGGCCGATCTTTCCCCTGGTCGCGGCTGCCGCAACGTTGCATGCGGCGGCGAGCTGCGTGCTGGGACCTGCGATCGCGGCGATCAGCCTCGGCCTGGTCGGGCCGCGCGGCATGGCGGAGCGGCTCGGCCGCAATGCGCGGTTCGCGTCGCTCGGCAATGGCGTGGCCGCGGCCGTGATGGGCACCTGCGGCTATCTGCTGTCCAGCCGCGCCGTGTTCCTGGTCACCTTCATTCTCGCCTTTCCGACGCTGATCGCGTTGTCGCGAGTCCGCGAGCGCGAGATCGACGTCGCGCGGGCGCACGGCCGGGCCGATCACGAGGACAAGGAGGTCGCGCGGCTGTCCAATCTGCTCGGCCTGCTGCGTCAGCGCGCGCTGCTCGTCTTTGCGCTCGGCGTGTTCCTGCTGCAACTCGCCAATGCGGCGATGCTGCCGCTGATGGCCGGCGTGGTGACGACGAAATCGAGCGAATGGGCGCCGATGCTGATCGCGTTCTGCATCGTGGTGCCGCAGGCGATCGTGGCGCTGACCTCGCCCTCGGTCGGCGCGGTGGCGCAGCAATGGGGCCGCAGGCCGCTGCTGATGCTGGGGTTTGCCGCGCTCGCGATGCGCGGCGCGCTGTTCGCGGTCGTGCACGATCCCTACGTGCTGGTGGCGGTGCAGATCTTCGACGGCGTCACCGCGGCCGTCTTCGCCGTGATGATTCCACTCACGGTGGCCGACGTCGCCTTCGGCAGCGGGCACTTCAATCTGGCGCAGGGAATTGTCGGGACGGCGTCGGGGATCGGCGGATCGCTGTCCACCGTCGTCGCCGGCTTCGCCAGCGACCGCTACGGCAGCGCCACCGCCTTTATGGGTCTGTCGGGCGTGGCGCTGACAGGTCTTCTTCTGATTGCGCTGCTGATGCCCGAGACCGGGCACCGCCGGCGCAGGGCGTGAACGGGCAGGGCGCCTCAGGCGTCCATGCTGCGCAGGCGCTGGCGGTTGCGCAGCACGATCTGGCGGGCACCGGAGAAGCCGAGAACCCCCTGGCTGTGCAACTGCGACAGCGCGCGCGACACGGTCTCCAGGGTCAGGCCGAGATAGTCGCCGATATCGCGGCGGCACATCGGCAGCGCCATCATGCCGGCGACGGCGAGGCGGCGGTCCATCTCGAGCAGGAAGGTGGCGACGCGCTCCATCGCGGTCTTGCGGCCCAGCAGCAGCATGTGGTCCTCGGCATGGCGGAGATCGCCGGCCGTCATGGTCCAGAGCTTGCGGGCGACCGTGACGTCGACGCCTGCGGCCTGTTCGAGGCTGCGGCGTTTCACCAAGCGCACGGTGGTGTCGATGATGGCTTCGGCGGCGAGACGGTGCATGGAGCCGAATTCGAGGCCGAAAACGTCCCCTGGAAGATGGAAGGCGCCGATCTGGCGGCGGCCGTCGGAGAGCAGCTTGTAGCTGCGAACCGCGCCGGAGATCACCTGGTAGACGTACTCGGCCGGCTCGTCCTCGCCATAGATCTCCTCGTCCTTCTTGTACGAGAACTCGCTGGCGATCAGCCCGGTGTGGCCGGTGATCTCGGCAAAGGGATTGGCCGCAGGAGAGGGGACGGTGTGGGGAACGTTGGTGCTGACGACCGAATTGATAATCGACTGATTGAGCATGACCATCTCCTTGCGGCGGATGGCGATGTGGTACACGGCGGCTCCCGTTAAGGACATTTCGCGCGATATCTTAAGGGGGGCCCCTTACGTAGATATACGTAGGCCGGCCGGGTCAGGAGACGCGCTGTGCGGTACCCGAATGGTCGTTGGCGATCGCTTTGCGGATCCGCTTCACCAGATTGTCGTCGAGCAGCGGCTTGAGCAGGAAATCCTGGATCCCGACGGCCGCCGCGCGCGCCGCAAGCCTGTCATCGTAGTGGCCGGTGATCAGCACCACCGGAGCGGTGGCGCCCTGCTTGCGCAACCGTTCGGCGAGCTCGACCCCGTTGATCTCCGGCATCTTGTAGTCGACCACGAAGCAGTCGACGGGCGCGTGGTCGGAGGCCTTGAGCAGCGCGGTGCCGCTGCGAAACGTGCGCACGTCGAAGCCGTCAGCCTCCAGCAGGAAGCGCAGCGAGCCGAGGACGTCAGCATCGTCGTCGGCTACGTAGACCGTAAGTTTTGTGTGAGCCGACATCGCACGTGCCGCGAGAATGTGATGTTGAACCGAGGCACAACATAACACTCGATTCTGTCAAGGTATCTTGATCTAGCTCAATCCTTCAGCGCGCCTGCGCGCATCGCCAGACGCACCAGCTCGGAGAGGCTGTTCGCTCCCATCTTGGTCATCACGTTGGCCCTGTAGACCTCGATGGTGCGCGGACTGATGTCGTATTCGCGCGCGATCAGCTTGTTGGAGAGCCCGGCCATCAGTCCATCCATCACCTGTCGCTCCCGGGGGCTCAGGCTGGCGACGCGTGCCAGGACGTCCTGCGTGACCGATTCGTTCTTCGCGGCCGGCTCGGCCTGCTGGATCGCCGTTTCGATCATGGCAACCAATCGCTCGTCCTCGAACGGCTTCTCCAGAAAATCGACCGCGCCGAGCTTCATCGCCTCGACCGCGAGCGGCACGTCGCCATGGCCGGTCATCACCAGGATCGGAAAGCTGCTGCCGGCGGCCTTCATGCGCTTGAGCAGCTCGATGCCGTCGATGCCGGGCATCCGCACGTCTGAGACGACGCAGCCGAAAGGGAGCGTCGGCAGTCGGCCGAGGAAGACCTCCGCGTTCTCGAACAGCGTGACGTCGAAGCCTGATGAATCGAGCAGGAAGTTGAGCGAATCCCGCATCGCCTCGTCGTCGTCGATCACATAGACCTTGGCCCGTTCAGCCATCGTGCTCAACCCTGGTCGAGGCCGCCGGCAGGGTGAAGCGGAACGTCGCTCCGCCCGCCTCGTTGTTCTCGGCCCACATGCGCCCCCCGTGGGCCTCGATGATGGACCGGCTGATCGAGAGGCCGACTCCCATTCCAGTGTCCTTGGTGGTGAAGAAGGTCTTGAAGAGGTTGGGCATGACGTCGTCGTGGAATCCCGTTCCGGTATCGGAGACCGAGACCTCGATCAAGTCGTCGCCGAGTCTGCGATTTGTCGCACTGAGCTCGCGGCGTCCGGAATGAGACATCGCCTCGAGCGCATTGCGGAACAGATTGACCAGGACCTGCTGGACCTGGACCCGGTCGGCCAGCACGAGGTCGGCCTCCGGATTGAGCTGGAAGCGCAACTGGACGTTCTGCTCGCGGGCGCCGGAAAGGCCGAGCGCGCCGGCTTCCTCGATCAGCTTCGACAGGCTCTCGACCCGCTTCTCCGATTCGCCGCGCGAGACGAAGTCGCGCAGACGGCGGATGATCTGGCCGGCGCGAATCGCCTGCTCGGCGGCGCGGTCCATCGCGCTCTCGATCTTGGGCGTGTTCGGATCGCCGCTGCCAGCCAGCAGCCGGCGCGAGCCTTTCATGTAATTGCTGATCGCGGCGAGCGGCTGGTTCAGCTCATGCGCCAGCGCCGAGGCCATCTCGCCCATGGCGCTGAGGCGCGACACGTGGACCAGCTCCGACTGCAATTCGCGCAGCCGCGCCTGGGTCTGCTGATGCTCGGTGAGATCATGGGCGAAGCCGGTGAAATAGGGCTTGCCGCCGGACTGCATCTCGCCGATCGACAGATGCATCGGGAATGTCGTGCCGTCGCGGCGGCGGCCGGTCACGATACGGCCGATACCGATGATACGGCGCTCGCGGCTGGCGTGGTAGCGGGTGAGGTAGCCGGCATGGCGGGAGCGGTCCGGCTCGGGCATCAATTCGCTGACGTCGAGGCCGACCGCCTCCGCCTCGGTGAGGCCGAACATGCGCTCCGCCGCGGAGCTGAAGAACTGGATCGTACCGCTGCCGTCGATCACGATCATCGCGTCCGGCACGGTGTCCAGGATCGAGCGGAAATGCTGCTCGCGCAGCCGCAGCGTCTCCTCCAGCCGCTTCTCCTGGTCGATGTCGAGGGCGATGCCGCGCAGACGGTGCGGTGTGCCGGCCTCGTCGGGGACCACGCCGGCAAGCACGCGAATCCAGTGGCCGCTGCCGGACATCTTGAACGACATGTCGAACCCGGTGCTCTGACGGCGCGAATCCTCGATCGCCGCCTCAACCGGCGCGCGATCCTCGGGCGCCAGCAGCGCCAGGAAGGAGCCGTAGGTCACCGGCTCGTCGGCCGCCACGCCGAACAGCTTCCGCGTCGTCACCGACCAGTAGAACTCGCCCGACGCCAGATCGAGATCCCACGCGCCGAAGCCCAGCGTCCGAGCGTCGTCGGGTCTGGCGGATGCATCCGGGAAGGGTTGGGTGAAGCCGCGCAATTCGAAGCCTTTGATCGATTCGCCGTTGTTCGATTCGCCGTTATCGCCGCAGCCGGGAGGCCGACCACCGCGGTATCCTATACCAGATTGCGCCCCTGCAACCCGGCCCGACTTAAACTTTGGTTCGACAATTCAAGGCTTTCTCCGATCGTGGGCCGGGTTCCAACGGTGTCCTGCCGCCCGTGCTTTACCGCCGCACCTTGATCTATCTCATCACGGCAGGTGATTTCACCTCTAAGAGCTGCATGGAAGCAATGTTTGGAGAGACGGGATGACGTTCGCGACTGTGATGGTGAGCCTTGCGCTCAGTCAGCCGAATGAGGCCCGCCTTCAGGTCGCGGCCGACCTTGCGGCGCGCTTTGACGCGGGTGTCATCGGCGTGGCGGCTGCGGAATTCGCGCCGCCGCTCTACTTCACGACCGGCGAGCAGGCGCAGGATCTGATCGAGCAGGGCGAGGCCGCGCTGCGGAATCGACTGGCCGAGCTCGAACAGCAGTTCCGCACCGCCGTTGGTGACCGGGCTGCGTCGTTGAGCTGGCGCGGCGCTGTAGATTTTCCCGCGCGCCATGTGCTTGCGCAGGCCCGTGCCGCCGACATTCTCGTCACCGGCAGCGTGCCGCCCGGGATGTCCGATGCGTTCGCGGTCGCCAATCCCAAGGATCTCGTCATGCAGGCCGGGCGCCCGCTGCTCGTGGTGCCGGACAACGCCAGTTCGCTCGATCTTGGGACCGTGCTGGTGGCCTGGAAGGAGACATCGGAGGCGCGCCGGGCCCTGACCGATGCCCTGCCGCTGCTCGCCAAGGCGAGCGGCGTCGTGGTCGTCGAGATCCTGGAGACCGCCACGGAATATGACGCCTGCGCAGCGCGTCTTGCGGACGTGGTCGCATGGCTCGGCCGTCACAAGATCGTCGCATCGGCGCGCGTCGCGGAGCCGGGGCAGGGACGGAACGTTGTGGCCACGCTCGACGCCGTCGCCGCCGATCTTTCGGCAGGCCTCGTGGTGGCCGGCGCCTATGGCCATTCCCGGTTCCGCGAGCTCGTGCTCGGCGGGGTTACCGAGCATCTGATGACGCGCAGTGAGCGTTGCGTTCTGCTGTCGCACTGAAATTCGACCCGCTCCATCCGAGAACAGGATTGCCGCCTTGTACAGATTTCTCGAGGAAACCGCCGGCAACTACATGACGCGCAACGTCACGACCGTGAGCCGGGAGACGACGATCCGCGAGCTCGGCGAGATGTTCGACCGCGACGATTTCAACACCTACCCCGTCGTCGAGAACGACGAGGTGATCGGCATCGTCACCAAGTTCGACGTGCTGAAATGCTTTGCCTTCACGCCGAATCAGATGCTGCCGCGCTACAGCGACCTGATGAACCGGACGGTCGCCGACGTGATGACGTCCGAGTTCATCTACGTCAGGCCGGATACGAAGCTGACGCGCGTGCTGCAGCTGATGGTCGAGCATCGCATCCGCAGCCTTCCCGTGACCGATGCCGACAACCGCGTGGTCGGGATCGTCGCCCGCGAGGACATCGTGCGAGCGCTGGCGGCTGCCGCCAAGGATTAAGCGCGGCGCGCTGAGTCCGAAGCCTGCTACGAACGTCTAATGACGGCCGGCACGCATTGCTGCATGCCGGCCGTCGCCGTGTCTGCGACCGAAACCGCGTCGTCGTGCAACACTCCGCCTGTTTACCGGCGAACCGGTCGCAAAGTTGATTTCGATCAATTCCACGTGTGAACGATTGTGGTTGCTGGGCTCGTGTTCTTTCAGCGAGATTCCGCATGAGCGCGTCCTCATCCACAAAATCCATGACCATCGGCGAAAGTGGCTTGTCGCTCACTTTTGCCGTCACCGCCTTCCTGTGCGTCTTCGCTGCGGCGAAGGCACTGGATACGGCCTTCGCGTTCCACGCCTCGCTCGCGGCTGCCGCCAGCGCGGCGTCCGTCTTCTTCATCCTCAACCGCTACTTCGAGCGCGGCGAGCTGCCTCCACAGGAGATCAATGGTCGGCCGAACTACAATCTCGGTCCGATCAAGTTCGCCTCGTTCATGTCGATGTTCTGGGGCATCGCCGGCTTCACGGTCGGCCTCATCATCGCCTCGCAACTGGCCTGGCCCGCGCTGAACTTCGACCTGCCGTGGACCAGCTTCGGCCGCCTGCGGCCGCTGCATACCTCGGCGGTGATCTTCGCCTTCGGCGGCAACGTGCTGCTGGCGACGTCGTTCTACGTCGTGCAGCGGACCTGCCGCGTGCGCCTCGCCGGCGATCTCGCGCCCTGGTTCGTGGTGATCGGCTACAACTTCTTCATCCTGATCGCGGGCACGGGCTATCTGCTCGGTGTCACCGAGGGCAAGGAGTACGCCGAGCCCGAATGGTACTCGGATCTTTGGCTGACGATCGTCTGGGTGGTCTACCTGCTGGTCTTCCTGACGACGATCATCAAGCGCAAGGAGCCGCACATCTTCGTGGCGAACTGGTTCTATCTTGCCTTCATCGTCACGATCGCGGTTCTGCACCTCGGCAACAACCCGGCGCTTCCGGTGTCGTTGTTCGGCTCCAAGTCCTATATCGCCTGGGGTGGCGTGCAGGATGCGATGTTCCAGTGGTGGTATGGCCACAACGCGGTCGGCTTCTTCCTGACCGCCGGCTTCCTCGCCATCATGTACTACTTCATCCCGAAGCGGGCGGAACGGCCGGTCTATTCCTACCGGCTGTCGATCATTCACTTCTGGGCGCTGATCTTCCTCTACATCTGGGCCGGCCCGCACCATCTGCACTATACGGCGCTGCCGGACTGGACGCAGACCCTGGGCATGACCTTCTCGATCATGCTGTGGATGCCCTCCTGGGGCGGCATGATCAACGGCCTGATGACCCTGTCGGGAGCGTGGGACAAGCTGCGGACGGACCCCGTGCTGCGCATGCTGGTCGTCTCGGTCGCCTTCTACGGCATGTCGACCTTCGAAGGTCCGATGATGTCGATCAAGGTGGTCAACTCGCTCAGCCATTACACTGACTGGACCATCGGTCACGTGCACTCCGGTGCGCTCGGCTGGGTCGGCTTCGTCTCTTTCGGCGCGCTGTACTGCCTGGTGCCGTGGATCTGGAACCGCAAGGGTCTCTATAGCCTCAAGCTCGTGAACTGGCACTTCTGGACGGCCACGCTGGGCATCGTGCTCTACATCTCCGCGATGTGGGTCTCGGGCATCCTGCAGGGTCTGATGTGGCGGTCCTACACGGCGCTCGGCTTCCTCGAATACTCGTTCATCGAGACCGTCGAGGCGATGCACCCCTTCTACATCATCCGTGCCGCTGGTGGCGCACTGTTCCTGATCGGCTCACTCATCATGGCCTACAATCTCTGGATGACGGTCCGTGTCGGTGAGGAAGAAGTTCAGTCGCCCGTCGCCCTTCAGCCGGCGGAGTGAGGTATCAACCATGTCTTTCTGGCAACGACACCAAGTCTTCGAGAAGAACTCGATCATCCTGGTCATCGGCATCCTGCTGGTGATCGCGATCGGCGGCCTCGTCGAGATCACTCCGCTCTTCTACCTGAAGAGCACGATCGAGGCGGTCGACGGCGTGCGTCCCTATACGCCGCTCGAGCTGGCCGGCCGCAACATCTACGTCCGCGAGGGCTGCTATCTCTGCCATTCGCAGATGGTTCGTCCGCTGCGCGACGAAGTGGAACGCTACGGCCACTTCTCGCTCGCCGCGGAGAGCATGTACGACCATCCGTTCCAGTGGGGCTCCAAGCGTACGGGTCCTGACCTCGCCCGCGTCGGCAACAAGTACTCCGACGACTGGCATGTCACCCACCTGACCAACCCGCGCGCCATCGTCCCGCAATCGATCATGCCCGGCTATCCCTTCCTGAAGGAGACCGAGCTGAACGCCGACAACGTCGCCGATCACCTGAAGACGCTGCGGGCGGTGGGTGTGCCCTACACCGACGACCAGATCGCCAACGCCGCCGCCGACCTCAAGGCGCAGGTCGATCCGGACGGTGCCGGTGCCGAGGCGCTCACCAAACGCTATCCGAAGGCGGTGGTGCGCAACTTCGACGGCAAGGCGGGTGCTCCGACCGAGATGGATGCGCTGGTTGCGTACCTGCAAATGCTCGGCACCTTGGTCGACTTCAAGATCTACAACGAAAAAGCCAATCTGCGCTGAGATCAGAGGCGAACATCATGAAGCCCATCATTGCAGTCGAAAACATCGCGTCGTCACTCGTGACGACGCTGTGGACCCCGATCTTCGTCGCGATCTTCATCGCGATCGTGACCTATGCCCTCTGGCCTCGCAACAAGGCCGCTTTCGACGAGGCGGCGAGCATGCCGTTGCGGGAGGATTAATTCATCATGGCTGACCATACCGAAGTCGACAGTGTCTCCGGCACCCCCACCACCGGCCACGCCTGGGACGGCATCAAGGAGCTCAACACCCCGCTGCCGCGGTGGTGGGTGATCACCTTCTACATCACCATCGTCTGGGCGATCGGCTACTGGATCGTGTATCCGGCCTGGCCGACCATCTCCAGCAACACTCAGGGCCTGTTCGGCTACTCGTCCCGTGCGGACGTGGCGGTCGAGCTTGCCAATCTCGAGAAGATCCGCGGCGCCAAGATGGCGGCGCTCGCGACCGCCTCGCTCGCCGACATCGAGAAGGATCCGGCGATGCTGGCCCTGGCGCGTGCCAAGGGCAAGACCGTGTTCGGCGACAACTGCGCCGCCTGCCACGGGACCGGCGCGGCCGGCGCCAAGGGCTTCCCGAACCTGAACGACGACGACTGGCTGTGGGGCGGCTCGCTGGAGCAGATCCAGCAGACCCTGCTGTACGGCGTGCGCTCGGGTCACCCGAAGACGCGTGAGGGCCAGATGCTCGCCTTCGGCAAGGACGGTGTCCTGAAGCCGGCGGAGATCGTCACGGTCGCCAACTACGTTCGGGAGCTGGCGGGCCTGCCGACCCGGCCGGGTTATGACGCCAAGGCCGGCGCCAAGGTCTTCGCCGAAAACTGCGCGGCCTGCCATGGCGACAACGCCAAGGGCAATCCGGACCTCGGGGCGCCGAACCTGACCGACAAGATCTGGCTCTACGGTTCCGACGAGGTGACCCTAATCGAGACCATCACCAACGGTCGCGCCGGTGTCATGCCGGCCTGGGAGGGCCGTCTCGACCCGACCACGATCAAGGCGATGGCCGTCTACGTCCACTCGCTGGGCGGAGGAAAGTAACGGAAATCCAACGGAACCTTTCCTTCAATTGAGCTGGATCAACTGCGCGGCCGGAGGTGGGAATACCTTCGGCCGCAACTGCGAGAAGATCCCCCAGCCATGACCCGCCAGCCATGAACCAGACGGTAAGACCGGACGACCTGAAGCCTCAGGACCTGCAGCCGGTGGACGATTACGGTCCGCTCTATGCCGCGCACAAGAAGGTCTATCCACAGAGCGTCTCAGGAACCTTCCGCCGGATCAAATGGGGCCTGATGGGCTTCTGTCTCGGTGTCTATTATTTCCTGCCGTTCGTGCGCTGGAATCGCGGCTTCGGCGCGCCCGACCAGGCGGTGCTGATCGACTTCCCGAACCACCGCTTCTATTTCTTCTTCATCGAGCTATGGCCGCAGGAGGTGTACTACTTCACCGGCCTCCTGATCATCGCCGCCATCGGCCTGTTCTTGATGAACGCGATCGGCGGCCGCATCTGGTGCGGCTATCTGTGCCCTCAGACAGTGTGGACCGACCTGTTCTACGCGGTGGAGCGCCTGATCGAGGGCGACCGCCGGGAGCGCATGAAGAAGGATGCCTCCAGCGACCCGATGAAACTGGAGCGGATCTCGGAGCTCGTGCTCAAGCATTCGATCTGGCTGATGATCGCGTGGTGGACCGGCGGCGCCTGGGTGCTGTATTTCAGCGATGCGCCGACGCTCGTGAAGGATCTCATCACCTTCCAGGGGCCGATGCTCGCCTATGTCTGGATCGCGATCCTGACCGCGACGACCTATACGCTCGCCGGCTTCATGCGCGAGCAGGTCTGCGTGTATATGTGCCCGTGGCCGCGCATCCAGGCGGCACTGACCGATGAATGGGCGCTCAACGTCACCTACCGCTACGACCGCGGCGAGAGCCGCATGTCGGTCAAGAAGGCCGCCGAATTGCGCGCGCTCGGCCAGCCGGCCGGCGACTGCATCGATTGCAAGCAATGCGTGGCGGTGTGCCCGACCGGCATCGACATCCGCGACGGCGCCCAGATGGACTGCATCCAGTGCGGCCTCTGTATCGACGCCTGCGACACCGTCATGACCAAGATCGGCCGCCCGACGCGGCTGATCGGCTATGACAACGACATCAACATCCATCGCCGGCAGGAAGGCAAGCCGCCGATCTACAAGCTCGTGCGCCCGCGGACCATCGTCTATGCCGCGATCATCGCCGCGGTCGGCGGTGCCATGGCCTACAAGCTCGCGACCCGGTCGCTGCTCGAGGTCAACGTGCTGCACGATCGCAATCCGATTGCGATCAAGCTGTCCGACGGCTCGATCCGCAATGCCTATACGGTGCGCGTCCTCAACAAGCACGGCTTCGATCGCGTCATCGCCATCGACATCGAGGGTCCCGTCAATTCGACCGTTCACGTCGTCGGCGCCGACTCCGTCACGCCGGATCGACCGATGATCGTGGTCGGCCGCGACCAGACCGAGGAGCTGCGCCTCCTGGTGACCGCGCCCGAGGAGAGCAATCCTGCGAAGTCCATCCCGGTGAAGTTCCACGTGACGGATATCGGTCTTGGCGTCGTCGCCTCCGCCACCGACAATTTCGTCAGCCCGTAGAGCTAAGGAGCCTGTCAATGGCCAGCCGTTCCAATCCTTCTTTCCAGCTGACCGGAGGCATGGTGCTCGCGATGCTCCTTGCCTTCTTCGGGACCGTGATCGGCGTCAACGTCTACATGATGAAGATGGCGATCTCGACCTTGCCGGGCACCGAGGTCGACAGCGCCTACAGCGCCAGCCTCGGCTACGAAAAGGAGATCGCGGCGGCGCGCGCCCAGGAGGCGCGGCGCTGGCAGGTCGAGGCGCATATCGAGCGTGGCGCCGGAGGCGCCGCCATTCTGCAGGTCAACGCGCGCGACGCGAGCGGCAATCCCGTCTCGGGCCTGACCTTCCAGGGCCGGCTCGAGCGTCCCGCCGACAAGCGCGCGGATCAGGAGGTCGCGCTCGCCGAGGTCGGCATCGGCATCTATCGCGGCACGGCGGAGGCGATCGCGCCGGGCCAGTGGGACCTCGTGCTCGAAGGCGATTCCAGCGGCCGACGCCTGTTCATGTCGAAGAACCGCGTGCTGCTGAACTGAAGGGATTTCGATCATGCATGCGACGCGTGACTTCTCTCACTACGTCAAGGATCTCGGGGCAGGGCTGAAGCATATCGACCTCGCGGTCGAAGGCGTCAGCTGCGCCGGCTGCATGGCCAAGATCGAGCGCGGCCTCTCCGCGCTGCCCGACGTGACGCTGGCGCGCGTCAATCTCACCGACCGCCGCGTCGCGCTGGAATGGAAGCAGGGCACGCTCGATCCGGCCAAGTTCATCGATCGGCTCGCCGAGCTCGGCTACAAGGCCTATCCGTTCGAGAAGGCGAGTGCGGAAGCCACCGAGGCCGAGGAGTCGCGCTTCCTGCTGCGCTGTCTTGGCGTCGCGGCGTTCGCGACCATGAACGTGATGATGCTGTCGATCCCGGTCTGGTCCGGCAATGTCAGCGACATGCTGCCCGAGCAGCGCGACTTCTTCCACTGGTTGTCGGCCGTGATCGCGCTGCCGGCTGCGGCCTATGCCGGCCAGCCGTTCTTCCGCTCCGCCTGGCGTGCCTTGAAGACCGGTAACGTCAACATGGACGTGCCGATCTGCATCGGCGTGATCCTGGCCTTGGGCATGTCGATCGTCGAGACGTTTCATCACGCCGAGCACGCCTATTTCGACGCCGCGATCATGCTGCTGACCTTCCTGCTGGTCGGCCGCTATCTCGACCAGAACATGCGGCGGAAGACCCGCGCCGTCGCCGGCAATCTGGCCGCGCTGAAGGCGGAGACCGCGACCAAGTTCATCGGCCCCGACGAGATTTCGGAGGTGCCGGTCGCCGCCGTTCGCGCCGGCGATCTGGTGCTGCTGCGTCCCGGCGAGCGCTGCGCGGTCGACGGCGTGGTCGTCGAGGGCCGCTCCGAGATCGACCAGAGCCTGATCACCGGCGAGACGCTCTACGTGCCGGCCGAGCAGGGCACCGCGGTCTATGCGGGTTCGCTCAACATTTCCGGCACGCTGCGCGTCCGGGTCTCGGCCGCCGCCGAGGGCACCTTGCTCGCCGAGATCACGCGCCTGCTCGACAACGCGCTGCAGGCCCGCTCGCGCTATATGCGGCTGGCCGACCGCGCCTCGCGGCTGTATGCGCCGGTGGTGCATGCGACCGCAGCGCTCACCGTGCTCGGCTGGGTGCTGATGGGGGCGAGCTGGCACGACGCCATCGTCACCGGCATCGCCGTGCTGATCATCACCTGTCCCTGCGCCCTCGGGCTCGCGATTCCGACCGTGCAGACCGTGGCGTCGGGCGCGATGTTCAAGTCCGGCGTGCTGCTCAATGCGGGCGATGCGATCGAGCGCCTCGCCGAGGCCGATCACGTCATCTTCGACAAGACCGGCACCTTGACGCTGCCGGAGCTCGAGGTCGTCAACGCCGCCGACATTCCTGCAGACGTGTTCGCACTGGCCGGCCAGCTCGCGCTGTCGAGCCATCATCCGGTGGCGTCGGCGGTGGCCCAGGCTGCCAATGCGCGTTCGCCGCTGATGGGCGCGGTCGAGGAGCCGGGGCAGGGTGTCCGCGCCGTCGTCGACGGCGTCGAAATCAGGCTGGGGCGTCCGGCTTTCTGCGGCGCGGAGGCGCTGGTTGCGCAGACCAGCAGCGTCGATCCCGAGGCTTCGGTGGTTGCCTTCAGCCGCGGCGATAGCAAGTACCTGTTCTCGGTGCGCCAGGGCCTGCGCCCTGACGCTGCCAAGATCGTCGCCGGCCTGCAGCGGCGCGGCATCAAGGTCGAGATCCTCTCGGGCGATCGCGAGGCGGCGGTGGCCGCAGCCGCCATGGCGCTCGGCATCAGCGAGTGGCGCGCCGGCGTGACGCCGGCCGACAAGATCGCGCGCATCGAGGAGCTGAAGCGGGCCGGGGTCAAGGTCATGATGGTCGGCGACGGCATGAACGATGCGCCGTCGCTCGCCGCCGCGCACGTTTCGATGTCGCCGATTTCGGCCGCGCATCTCAGCCAGGCCACCGCCGATCTCGTCTTTCTCGGTCGTCCCCTGGCGCCGGTGCTGGCCGCGATCGACTACGCGCGCAAGGCGCTGCATCTGATGCGGCAGAATCTGTGGCTCGCGGTCGGCTATAACGTCCTGGCGGTGCCGCTTGCGATCAGCGGCGTCGTCACCCCGCTGATCGCGGCAGCCGCGATGTCCGGCTCATCGATCATCGTCATGCTGAATGCGCTGCGTGCCCGCAAGGTGGCTGGGGAGGCCGTGTCATGGAAGTGATGATCATTCTCGTTCCGCTCGCTTTGGCGCTCGGCCTTGCCGGTCTGGTCGGCTTTCTCTGGTCGCTGAAGAGCGGCCAGTACGACGATCTCGAAGGGGCGGCTTGGCGCGCGATCGCCGACGACGATGAGCAGGCCCCGCCGGCTCAATCCGAGCCCGCGCCGAGCCGGTCCTGAACGCCCGGCAGCGTCAACCAACGCGCCAGACATCCCGCGAGCGCGGCGGCGATGCCTGCTCGGCGCAGTTGCCGGCATATTCGATGGCCTCGCCCTGCTGAACGAAGATCAGCGATCGCTATCGATAGGCAGGCGCTATCATCGCGATTGGACAACGGCATTTCTCAAGCAGCGCAGGCCGCGCGTGCAATGCGAACGCCCGATGACGGGCGACGGCATTCATGAGGACGAGAGCCACGACCCGCCCGTGCAACATCCTGGAGCGCAGGCCCTGGTCGGGCGAGCACGATCCGCTCTCCGGCGAGGTGTTACGCGATTCGTCGGTGACGCTCGCAGCGGCTGCGGAGTAGAGGGGCCGATGCGCTGAGTCGATCCGATTAGTGCGGCATCTCGGCATTCCGATACCGCTCGGATCAACTCAGTTTAAGGGATTAGTCGCCATTCGTTCTTAATCATTATGGCGCGGCGGCGTCGCCGCGATCCTTGTTTGCCGACCGTGCGAAGACGTCGCCGGAGGGCCGCTGCGCAAGCGCGTATCGGCCGATGCGAGCGTGACCGGCCGGGCAGCGGTATTTGATTGGGATTGGCCAATGTCCGAACGCGCGGTGCTGCAGAATGAGACGGTTGAGCCGGAGACCGGTGCGGTCAGCCTCAAATGGAAAATTCTCGCCGGCAATCTGCTGACCGGCTTCTTCGCGATGGCCTTCGCCTTTGCGCTCGCATGGAGCGGGTGGGGCGACTTGCGCAAGCGCGAGCAGGCGGCCCGGGTTCTGGACGCCTTCGAGCTGGCACTGAAGGTCAATGCGCAGATCCCGCTCGAGCGCGGCCAGTGGAATCTGCTCGCGGCGGCCGGGTCCGCGTCGGCGGATGATGTCGCCAAGCTCGACAAGGCCATCGCCACGACGGACGAGTCGCTGGTCCAGGCCAAGACCGCCGCGCAAGTAGCGGGACTGCCGACTACCAATCTCGATGCCGCAGCGACGACATTGCGCGGCGTCCGTTCCGCGGCGCGCAGCGCGGCACCGCTTCCGGCCGCGCAGCGTCCGGCGAACATCCAGGCGACGACCACGGATGGCCTCGGTCGCGCGGCCGAGTCTCTGAATGCCGCCATCGACGAGTCCGCGATCGAGCTGTCGCGGGCCGGCGGCGAGATCGAGAACCTGTTGCCGTCGGCCCAGCTTGCGCAATTGGCGCAATCGATGCGCACGATCAACGGCGCGCGCTCCGCCGTGTTGCGCTTCTTCATCCAGAACACCAGCTGGACCCCGGCGCGTCTTGCCGAGGTGACCGAGCAGAGCGGCCAGGTGACGTTGCTGTGGCAGCAGATCGAGCTTGCGGCGCGCAGCGTTCGCAATACGCCGGAAGTGTCCGCAGCGCTCGAGCACGTTCGCACGACCCTGATGGGCGCGGGCGAACAGCGCTACCGTCAGATCGTCACGGCGGGGCGCGACGCACAGCCGTCGCCGGTCACGGCGGAGGAGTGGGGCCGCTGGACGACGCCGATGCTGAACAACGTCATCGTGCTGCGCGATGCGGCGCTCAAGTCCGCGCATCAGGCCATCGATCAGGCCATTGGCGCGGCGCGGCTGCGGCTGTTCATCGCGCTCGGCGTTCTGCTGCTGGTGGCGATCGTGTCGGTCGCCGTGGTCATCGGCATCGTCCGTGGCGTCGTCGGCCCGCTGGTCGGACTGACCGGCGTGACCCTGCGGCTCGCCAACGGCGAGCTGAGCGCCGACATTCCGAACGAGTCCCGCAAGGACGAGATCGGCGCGATGGCGCGCGCCCTGAAGATCTTCAAGGATGCGCTGATCGCCAAAAAGGCCTCGGACGAGGCCGCGCAGCGCGACGCACAGGCGCAGATCGATCGGGCCCGGCGGCTGGATGCGCTGACGCGCAACTTCGAGTCGACGATCGCCGACATCGTCAACACCGTGTCGTCGGCGGCCTCGGGCCTCGAAACGTCGGCGGATATGCTGACAAACACCGCCAACCGCTCGCAGGAGCTCAGCACTGTGGTGGCGGCTGCGTCGGAGGAAGCTTCCGCCAACGTTCAGTCGGTCGCCTCCGCCACCGAGGAGCTCTCCTCGTCGGTGACCGAGATCAGCCGTCAGGTCCAGGCGTCGGCGCGCATGGCCGGCGACGCCGTGCAGCAGGTGCGCCAGACCAATGGGCGCGTCGCAGAATTGTCGCAGGCCGCAGCCCGCATCGGCGACGTCGTCGAGCTCATCAACAGCATTGCCGGACAGACCAATCTGCTCGCACTCAACGCCACCATCGAGGCGGCGCGCGCCGGCGACGCCGGGCGCGGTTTCGCGGTGGTCGCGACCGAGGTCAAGGCGCTCGCCGAGCAAACGGCGAAGGCGACCGAGGAGATCTCGCAGCAGATCTCGGGCGTGCAGGCCGCGACGCAGGAATCGGTGAATTCGATCCAGGCGATCAGCTCGACGATCGAGCGGCTTGCCGAGATCGGCGCAGCCATTGCGGCGGCGGTCGAAGAGCAGGGGGCTGCGACGCAGGAAATCTCCCGCAACGTGCAGCAGGCCGCCCACGGCACCCAGCAGGTCTCGTCCAACATCACGGACGTGCAGCGCGGCGCCTCGCAGACCGGCTCGGCCTCCGCCGAGGTGCTGTCATCGGCCAAGTCGCTCGCCGGAGATTCCAACCGCCTCAAGCGTGAGGTCGGCAGCTTCCTGGAAGCGGTCCGCGCAGCGTAAGAAGCCCGCCTTTCAAGCGCACAAGAAAAAGCCCGGACAACGTCCGGGCTTTTGTTGTTTGACCGTAGCCCGGATGACCGAAGCGATATCCGGGGCCTGTTCGACAGGACGAGATGAACCTGGATGTCGCTTCGGTCATCCGGGCAACGGGAGCGGGCTACGACGCCAGCATCTTCCGGTACAGCGCGTTGTAGCAGGCGGCCGACAGGTTCCAGCTGAAGGAGCGTGCCATCGCCGACAGCCGCATCTCGTTCAGCCGTTCGGTGCTGGTGAACGCCGAAAACGCGCGCTTCACCCCGCCGAGGAAGGATTCCGCCGACGGCTTCTCGAACAGGAATCCGGTCTCGCCATCGGTGATGGTCTCGGCGAGGCCGCCGGTCTGGTGGCCGATCGGCAGCGAGCCGAAGCGCTGGGCATACATCTGGCTCAGGCCGCAGGGCTCGAAGCGCGACGGCATCAGGGTGAAGTCGCTGCCGGCGAAGATGCGCCGCGCCTGCGCATCGTTGAAGCCAATGGCGACCCCGATCGCGTCCGGCCGGCGGCGGTGAGCCTCCAACAGCGCGCGCTCGATGGCGGGCTCGCCGGTGCCGGTGACCACGATCTGGCCGCCGGCGCCGACGATCTCATCGGCGGCTTCCAGCACCAGGTCGATGCCCTTCTGATGAACGAGGCGCGCGACGATGCCGAACATCGGACCGCGCGACACGGCGAGGCCGAACTGCTTGCGGACGTAGTCGGCGTTGGCCTTCTTGCCCTTCCAGTCGCCGGCGGCGAAGGGCTGCGCCAGCTGCTGGCAGTATCGGGGATCCCAGCTCTCGTCGATGCCGTTGAGAATGCCGGTCAGCTCATGGGCATTGGAGCGCTGCCGGAGCAGGCCCTCCAGCCCGCAGCCGAGCTCGGGTGTCGTGATCTCCTGCGCATAGGTCGAGCTGACCGTGGTGAGATGCGACGCATAGACCAGGCCGCCCTTGAGAAAGGACAGCTTGTCGTAGAACTCCAGACCGTCGATGTGGAACGAGGATTCGGGGGCGCCGATCCGGCGCAGCGACTCGCGCGGGAACAGGCCCTGATAGGCGAGGTTGTGGATGGTCAGGATCGAGGGAACCTCGACCCCGCGCCATGCCAGATAGGCCGGCACCAATGCGGCCTGCCAATCGTTGGCGTGCACCAGATCGGCTGCCCAGTTCTCATCCAGCGTGCCCGCCGCCAGCTCGGCGGCGGCGGCGGCGAGACGGCCGAAGCGGATGTCGTTGTCCGCCCAGTCCTGCCCGTTCTCGTCGCCGTAAGGATTGCCCGGACGGTCATAGAGCTCGTCGCAGAGCAGGACGTAGACCGGCAGGCCGTCGCGGGTCGACGAACGTCCCAGCGCGCAGCCTGGCATCTCTGCCAGAGGAGCGCATTGGCCGACGATCTCGATGTGAGTGAGTTGCTCGATCACGTCCCGGTAGCCGGGCAGCATGATCCTGACGTCGGTGTGTGAGCGTAGTGCCCGGGGAAGTGCCGCCGAAACGGCAGCCAGTCCGCCCACCCGGACGAAATCGTCCATTTCGGTCGTAACGAACAGAACCCGCAAGAGATGTCCTCGATCAAGCCCCATGTTCGTCCTATGCAAGAAAAGGTCCAAATTCAGTCGTGAAGAAAAGCGTCGCCCCACCGCGGCGGAAGGCCAAACGCTTTCGACATCGAATGGTTCGAACTAGACTCCCCGCGCACCGCGCCCGATGGCTTACGCTTCGTGAATCGGCGAAGAGGAAATGGATCATGCCGGCATCGGCGTGCGGAAAAGAGAACTCCACCAGGGAGCTGCGCTCGTGAGTCTAGTTGGAAACGATGAGAGCCGTTTGACAGGATGCTTCGCGGGGCTGCGCGTCCTGGATTTTTCGACCACGATCGCCGGCCCGCATTGTGCACGCATGCTTGCAGACATGGGTGCGGAGGTGATCAAGATCGAGTCAGCTGAAGGTGAAACGATGCGCATCCGGCCTCCGATGCGCGGCGGCTGCTCCACCGCCTTCGGCCAGCTCAACGTCGGCAAGAAGAGTGTCGTGCTCGATCTGAAATCGCGCGATGGCCGCGACGCGGTGCGTCGGCTCGTCACAGGTGCCGACATCCTGGTCGAGAATTTCCGCCCCGGCGTGATGCAGCGGCTCGGGCTCGACGATGCGACCTTGCGCAAATTGAACCCGCGGCTGATCTACTGCTCGATCTCCGGCTACGGCCAGACCGGCCCCTCGGCGGAGCTCCCGGCCTATGCGCCGGTGATCCACGCGGCCTCGGGCTACGACATGGCGCATCTCGCCTACCAGCCGGGGCGCAGCCGGCCTGACTATTGCGGCATCTATCACGCCGACGTGGTGACGGGGACCTATGCCTTCGGCGCCATCGCCTCCGCCCTGTATCAGCGCGAGCGCACCGGCCGCGGCCAGCACATCGACTGCTCGATGCTGGAATCGATGCTGAGCCTGACCTTGAACGAGATCCAATGGTCGCAATTTCCCGTCGCGCAGCCGTCGCGGCCGACCTTCGGCCCGGCGGAGTGTCGCGACGGCTTCGTGATGATCGCCATCGCCAGCGAGAAGACGTTCCAGAACCTGATGACGGTGATCGGACATCCGGACTGGGTCGATGATCCCAGATTCGCAAAATATTCCGACCGGCGGGCAAACTGGGGCGCGCTGATGGATGGCGTCGAGGCCTGGTCGCGCCGGCTCACCGTCGCCCAATGCCTGGACGCATTGAACGCGGGCGGCGTGCCCAGCTCGGCCTACCGCAGCGTGGCCGATGCGCTGGCTGATCCGCAGATCGCGCATCGCGGCGCGCTGGCCGACGTGGAGGATGCCGCCGGGACCTTCAAGGTCGTCAACCTGCCGTTCCGGATGTCGGAGGCAAAGGTTGCGGCGGGCCCGCGGGCTGCAAGCCTCGGAGAGCACACCGTGGAAATCCTGCGGGGGGCTGGCGTAAGCGACTCTGCAAAACCTTGAGCTCGTGAGCCAATCCGCTGCAGGGCTGCCATGACCGCACATGTTGCGCGCAGCCTTGCCGCTCCACGTGTTTCCAGCCAATGTCGCGATATCGCAAGAACAGTCCGGACCAGCCGGACGCGCTCATGCCGGGAGGAGGTCCAAGGCGACGTTGCCGCGCGCAGCCTCGCCGCTCGTCCCGTAGATGCGCCGTCCGGTCCCGCCCGCATCGGACTACGGGAGTGAAAGCATGAAGAGCTTCAAGGTCACCGATTTCAATGCACCGCTGACCGAGGTCGACGAGCCGACACCGCAGCCCTTCGGCAAACAGGTGCTGATCAAGGTGAAGGCGGCCGGCGTCTGCCATAGCGATCTGCACATCTGGGAAGGCGGCTATGATCTCGGCCACGGCCGCAAGCCGCTGTCCCTCAAGGATCGCGGCGTGTCGCTGCCGCGGACCATGGGCCATGAGAGCGCCGGTGAGATCGTGGCGTTCGGGCCCGAGGTCACCGAAGCCGAGAAGGGCGGGCTGAAGGTCGGCGACGTCGTGCTGGTCTATCCCTGGATCGGCTGCGGCAAATGCGCCACGTGCCTTGCCGGCGACGAGAACATGTGCCTGAAGCCGGCCTCGCTCGGCGTCTATTGCGACGGCGGCTATGCCGACCACATGACCGTGCCGCATCCGCGCCACCTGATCGACCTCAAGGGCCTCGATCCGGTGACGACCGCGCCCTACGCCTGCTCGGGCGTGACGACCTACAGCGCGCTCAAGAAGGTCGAGAAGGATTTCGACACGCCGATCGTGATCTTCGGCGCCGGCGGGCTCGGGCTGATGGCGCTGTCGCTGTTGAAGGCCATGGGCGGCAAGGGCGCGATCGTGGTCGATATCGACGCGCGCAAGCGCGAGGCCGCGTTGGCGGCCGGCGCGCTGGCGGCGGTCGACGGCAAGGCGCCGGATGCGCTCGAGCAATTGAACAAGGCCGCAGGTGAGCCGATCCGGGCTGTCATCGACCTGGTCGGCAATGCCGCCACCGCGCAGCTCGGTTTCGACTGCCTGACAAAGGGCGGCAAGCTGGTCATCGTCGGCCTGTTCGGCGGCGGTGCGCCGTGGGCGCTGCCGCTCATTCCGATCAAGGCGGTCACCATCCAGGGCAGCTATGTCGGCAATCTCCGCGAGACGAAGGAGCTGCTCGAGCTGGTCCGGACCAAGAACATCGCGCCGATCCCGGTGACGCCGATGCCGCTCGCCAAGGCCAACGATGCCCTGCGCGAGCTGCAGAAGGGCCAACTCGTCGGCCGCGCCGTGCTGACGCCGTAACTCCCAGCCACTTCCGTCATTGCGAGGAGCGAAGCGACGAAGCAATCCAGAGTCTCAACCTGAGCCCTGGATTGCGTCGCTTCGCTCGCAATGACCGAGCTAACTCACTCGTATTGTGAAGAAAACATGCCCTCCACCAACGCACTCCACATCGCAGTCCTTCCCGGCGACGGCATCGGGCCGGAGGTCATGGCGCCAGCGCTCGAGGTGCTGCGCAAGGTCGAGGCGAGGGCCGGCCTGTCGTTCCGTTTCACCGAGGCCCAGGCCGGCGCCACCAATTATCTTGCGACCGGGGTCTCGATCGCCGAATCCACGGTCCGGCTGTGCGAGCAGGCCGACGCGATCCTGCTTGGCGCCTGCGGTCTGCCGTCGGTGCGCTATCCCGACAACACCGAGATCGCGCCGCAGATCGAGCTGCGCTTCCATTTCGATCTCTATGCCGGCGTGCGGCCGGCGCGGCTGATTCCGGGCGTGCCGAGCCCGATCGTCGGCGCCGCCGAGCACGGCATCGACTTCGTCGTCATCCGCGAGTCGACCGAGGGCCTGTTCGCCTCGATGGGCAAAGGTGTGGTGACACATGAGGAGGCGCGCGAGACGCTCGTCATCACCCGCAGGACGTCCGAGCGGCTCTTCAACTTCTCCTTCAAGCTCGCCGCCCGCCGCAAGGATCGCGGCCGCTCGGGGACATTAGCCTGCGTCGACAAGGCCAACGTCTTCAAGGCCTTCGCCTACTTCCGCAAGATTTTCGACGAGGTCGCTCAGCTTCATCCGGATGTGAAGACGGACCGGCTCTACATCGACGCCTGTGCTCTCATGCTGGTGAAGCGTCCCTGGGATTTCGACGTTCTGGTCACCGAGAACATGTTCGGCGACATCCTGTCCGATCTCGCCGCCGGCCTCGTCGGCGGCATGGGCATGGCGCCCTCGGCCGACATCGGCGACCGCCATGCGGTGTTCCAGCCCTGCCACGGCACCGCGCCCGACATCATGGGGCAGGGCAAGGCCAACCCGACCGCGATGATCCTGTCGGCCGCGATGATGCTGGACTGGCTGGCGGACACCCATGGCATCGAGGGCGCAGCCGAGGCGGCCCAGCGGATCGAGCAGGCCGTCGACCAGGTCTATGCATCCGGCCTCAAGCCGTTCGAGTTCGGTGGCAATGCCGGCACGATCGACGTGACCAAGGCGGTGCTGGAGGCGCTTTAGAGCATGATCCGGAAAAGTGGGAACCGGTTTTCCGAAACGATCATGCTCAAACAATGAGAGATAGGATCATGATGCGTTTTCTTGGAAACGCATCATGATTTAATTAGCGTCCCTTGAAGGCTGGCTTGCGCTTCTCCATGAAGGCGCGGCGGCCCTCGCGGAAATCCTCCGAATCCATGCAGGCATCGCCAATCCGCTTGATCGCGGCTGTGTCGCGGCGGCTTTCGTCCTTCAGCACTTCGGCGATGGTGATCTTGGCGGCCTTAACCGCCAGCGGCGCATTGCCGGCAATGGTGCGGGCGATCTCCAGCGTGGCCGGCAGCAGCTCGTCGATGCTCATCATCCGATCGACGAGGCCGATCCGCAGCGCCTCCGCGGCATCGATCCGCAGGCCCGTATAGAGCAGCAGCCGCGCCTGCGACGGGCCGACCAGGGACACCAGATTGCGGAGGCCGTCGTAACCGTAGGCGATGCCGAGCCTGGCGGCGGGGATGCCGAACTGGCTGTCCGCGGCGGCGAAGCGCATGTCGGTCAGCATCGCGATCTGCAGGCCGCCGCCGAGGCAGAAGCCGCGGATGCAGGCGATCGTCGGCTTTGGGTAGCCGGCGAGCAGCGCCCGCTGGGCGGCGCTTCGCTCGGCATAGGCCTCGGAGGCTGCGGCATTGTGGCGGCTCTGCTCGAACTGGCTGATGTCGGCGCCGGACACGAAGGCCTTGTCGCCGGCGCCGGTCAGCACCACGACCCGGATCGCCTCGTCGTCGCGCAGCGCCACCAGCGCCTGGCCGAGCCCCTCCCACATCTCCAGCGACATCGCATTGCGTTTGTCCGGGTTGTTGAAGGTGATGATGCCGACGCCATCGCCCGCTCTGGTCATGAGGATCTTGTCCCCGGCGAAGGTGGTGGGGAGCTCGGAGATGATCGGCATGGAGGGTCCGTCGGCAGGAGGGCAGGCGGCCGGCATCGTTCACCGCGCCGGTGACGGCGTCAATGTGGGTTCAGGACATGATGGGCAGGCAAGGGACGTCCGGGCCGATGCTCTCGACCTGTGCACAGATCGTCCAGGAGAGAACGCGAGCCCTTCACGATCAGCGTCGGCCGGACGGGACCGAAACGCCGGCATGCCGCCACTTCCTATGACGGCAGGGGAGCACGAAAAAATAAAGGCGACGAAGCCTCAGACCGCGCAGCGATCGCTGGGCGGACGAGAAGGGCCGGTGTGTCGGCCACGCCGATCGCTCGGCCTTGAGCCGAGGCAGTGAACTCGCCCGAGCTGGCAGATCGCCTGGCGCCCCCAAGTTGCGCCCTCGAGCGAAGATGGCCCATAACCATCACGGGCAGACCTGTCTGACGGATCAGACAGCCTTGCCTATTCTTCGTTCGCTGCGATCGATTCCATCAAGGATACCAGCTGACGTTGTACCGTCTGGTCCTTGATCTTGCTGTAGGCGCGCAGCAACCGCAGGCTGAAGGCGCTGTCCAGGAACAGGAGGCTCTCGACCTCACGGGCCTTGCTGTCGCCGTCGTAGAAGAACGTCACGGGCACGTCGAGCGCGGTGGCGATCTGCTGCAGACGCGCAGCGCCGACCCGGTTGACGCCCTTCTCGTACTTCTGGACCTGCTGGAAGCTCACGCCGAGCTTCTCGCCGAGCTCAGCCTGCGAGATCTTCTGCTCTACACGCCGCAGGCGAATCCGCTTGCCGAGCTCGATGTCGGGCTTGCCCGCACTGCGCTGCTTCATTTTCTTTGCCGCTGATTTGTTCATACTGATTTTACCGTCCTTCCATCGGAAAGCCCCCGAAAAGATGGGTCAGGGGTTCACCCATATATACTGTTTTAAGTTGCTGTGGATGGATGAATTCGTCCTTAAACCACGGGTATTTGCCAGGGTTAAAGGCCTCCACCAGCCAGTCGATCATGTGACGCACCCTAGGGATGCGTCCAGTGGTGGCATGGTAAGACAGCCAGATGTCGTAGGACCACTTGAGATCAACCTCAAGCGGTATGATCTTCCCGCCCAGGGCACTCGCGTAGGTTGGGAAGACTCCAATACCGGCGCCGTGCGCCACCGCCCAGTAATTGGCGCTCGAGACATTGGTGGTCATCGCGATCAGGTCCCGCTGCTCAAAACCGGGAAAGATGGTGGCGAAGGCGGCGTTGGCGGCGGCTTCGTCCGCCACCTGCAGAACCAAGCGATGTTTGACGAGATCGTCAATCGTCTTTGGGATGCCAAATATCTCCAGATATTTCTCGCTCGCAAAGCACATCAGGTGCATGCGGCCGAGCCGGACCAGCTTGACGTCGAGCGCCGCCGGCCGGGTGAGGTGGATGGCGACATCGGCCTCGTGACGCGACACATCGGCCGAGCGCATCGCGCAATAGAGGTCGACCATGACGTTGGGGAAGCTCTGCTGAAATTCGACCAGCCGGGGCGCCAGCCAGAACGTGCCGAGCCCCTCGGTCACCGCGACCCGGACCTCGCCCGACGCAGCGCCGGCGAGACCATCGCCCGCGCGCAGCAGCTCGAATGACGCGGCCTCCATGTGCTCGACGGCGGAGACCACCAGCGCGCCTTCGTCGGTCAGCCGAGCGCCGTGGACATCGCGCGTGAACAGCGTCGCGCCGATCTGCCGCTCGAAATCATCGATGCGCCGCCGTACGGCATTGATCGAGAGCGTCAGCCGCTCAGCCGCGGAGCGAAAGCTGCCGGCCCTGACAACCTCGAGGAAGATCCGCGCTGCATCCCAGTCGGTGAGACTTGCCAGCGCCGATTTGCTCACGGTTGACTTGGCCGGGGCGGCCCGGCCCGTCACAGTTCTTGCCGGCTTGCTCGCCGCTGCGCCCCTGGCGCCGCCACTCTCTCGGCTCAGTTCGATGCTCGATCCTGCCGCAGCAGACGAGTCGCCGTGCTCCCCTGGCGCCAGCGTCGCAGGGGTCTCGGCTAGGTCCTGGCGTTCCTTCTGAGGAACGCCCCGTTCCGCCGCAACGCGCATACAAGCTCTCTCCGCCTGCTAGAGTGATTCCGATAAATTACGGGCAAGACACGTTCGTGCCATGATTTGGTTGAGCGATCGAGGGTCGATGAGTCTGCTACCTTCAGTTCTCTGCAGCATGGTCTTACCGCCAGCAGACGCGCGGTCTGACACATCATGTAGGACAAGGACACGCTTAGCGCGAGTCGAATCTAAGATCGACGGTTTTTGCCTCGACCGCAATGAAATGGTATTCGAAGATGGTCCGTTGTCATGCTATCTTGATGAACGGATCGTGGCGCTGACTCATCGAATGCCGGGAAGCGGTGGCGTGTCTTCACCCTGCGTCATGCCAGGACTGAGCCGCATGGGCAAAGCGCAGGGGAGCAACGACATGACGTATTTGGAAGCCGTCCGCGAGTCGGGAGTTGCTCGGCTCGATCTCGTCGCACGCTAGAACGGAAACGACGCCTGTGGCCAATTCAGACGAACAAATGCTTGCAGTGCTTGCATCCCTGGAGCAGTGCCGCGCCATGCTCGCGGCAACGGGCAATCGCGAATCGGCACATTTGGTCTCGGTTGCCATCCTCGACCTGCGTATGAAGCTGAACCGTCTGAGCGAAGACGATCTGAAATCGCTTTGCGATGAGATGGTTCAAGCTGACAATCCCGACAAGCTGCGCGATGCGAAGCTGCAGCCGGGTCAGCGCCGGCCACCGTTGCTTCGAGTGGTGAAATAGCACAGTTCGATGTGTGCACAAGGGTGCATTTAGCGCATTTGTGATATGTCGTGATCCCACAGTGAGCGCGCACCGGCTCGCAGACGAGCCGGTTGGAACGAGGCGGACACTCCCATCGCGGCGGGGGACTTCGCCAATGAGGCCCCCGATCCGGGGATGTCGGGCTCTGTCCTCGCGAAAGCCCGCAGGCGGTGATCATCGGTGACCGCCGTAACTTCGGCACGTCTGTTGCGTATTCCCGGCATCGGCGGCAAGAAGCGTCGTGCCCCGGCTTGCGCCTGGAGGGGCGTATCGCGGGACTCGCATGATCCAGAACGTATCGATTCCGGCCGCGTTCATTGCTGGCCTGGTCAGTTTTCTTTCGCCCTGCGTGCTACCGCTGGTTCCGCCTTATCTGGTCTATCTCACCGGTGCCACGATCGAGCACATCGAGAGCGAGGAGCCTCCGGCCGCGTCGCGCCGCGCCGTGATGATCTCGGCTGCACTGTTCGTGCTGGGCTTCTCGACCGTGTTCGTGATGTTGGGGGCGAGCGCTTCGCTGATCGGCGGCCTGATCCGGGCCTGGTCGGAGCAGTTGTCCATTCTCGCCGGCATCGTCATCATCGTGATGGGCCTGCACTTCCTCGGCCTGACCCGGATCGCGTTCCTGATGCGCGAAGGTCGGCTGCCGATCCCCAAGCCGGTCGGCCTGTGGGGCGCCTACGTCATGGGGCTCGCCTTCGCCTTCGGCTGGACGCCGTGCATCGGGCCGATCCTGGCGGCGATCCTCTCGATCGCAGCCGCGGAGACGACAGTCGCCAAGGGGGCCGGGCTTCTTGCCGTCTATTCCGCCGGCCTCGGCATTCCGTTCCTGGTCGCGGCGTTCATGATCGAACAGTTCTCGGCGCTGTTCATCCGCATGCGTGGCCATCTCGTGAACATCGAGCGCGCGATGGGCGTGCTGATGATCGCCACCGGCATCGGCTTTCTCACCGGCGCGGTCTCGACCTTCAGCATCTGGCTGCTCGAGACGTTCCCGGCGCTGCAAAGGTTCGGCTGATGCGGCTCAATCGTCGAGCTTGCAGGTGATGGTGTAGACCACGCCCGGCGGCAGGAAGTCGACCGTGGCCTCGCCGCCGAGCTGATCGCGCGCGCTGCGCACGATCAGGCGGGAGCCGAAGCCGCGCTGGATCGGCGCCGAGACCACCGGGCCGCCAGTTTCCTGCCACACCAGCCGCAGCCGTGCCGGCAGCTTCTTCGCCGCGTCGGCCGCGCTCGCCAGCTCCCAGGACAGATCGACCGTGCCGGTGTCGTTGGAGAGCGCACCATACTTGGCGGCGTTGGTTGCGATCTCGTGCACGATCATCGACAGCACCACGGCGAGCCGCGGCGACAGCGCCACCTTCGGGCCGGAGATCCTGATGCGCTCGGGCGTGTTGAGGCGGTAGGGCTTGAGCACGCGCTCGATCACGTCCTGCAGCTCAGAACCCTGCCATTTCTCCTTGCTGAGCAGATTATGCGCCTCGGCGAGCGCGCCGAGCCGGCCCTCGAACTTCTCACGCTCATGGCGGCTGGCGCTGCGGAAGGTCTGCACCGCGATCGCCTGCAGGATCGCCAGCGTGTTCTTGACCCGGTGATTGAGCTCCTCGATCAGCAGGTCGTGCAGCATCTCGGCGCGCGCGATCGTCGTCGCCATCCGCACCGCAAAGGCCAGACCGATCGCCAGCATGATGCCGCCGAGCAGGCTGGTGACGGCGAGGTTGCGCCACAGCGGCGCCACAAGCGAATCCTCGGCGATGCCGGCGCCGATGGTCCATCCGGTGAGGGTGGAATGGGTGAAGCTCGACAGCAGCGGCACGCCCTCGAGCGATACGCTCGACAGCGTCGCCTCCTGCTCGCTGCGCATGCGATCAAACACCGATGGCGAGGCCTGCTTGCCTATCGTGTCCGCCGGATTTGGCACGCGTGCGAATACGGTCGCCTTGCGGTCGAGCAGCGACAAGGTCCAGTCCGGGTTCGGCCGCTGCTTTTCCAGGATGGTCTGGAACATCTCGATCGGCGGGCTGAACGAGATGTCATAGACGACCTCGCCGTCGCGAAAGACGGGCACCTCGACGGTGACGATCAGGCTCTTCTTCACGACGCCGTAGAAGAGGTCGGAATATTGCGGCTGCCGGGTCTCGAACACGCGGCGGGTGATCTCGCGGTTGTTGCGCGTCGGCAGGTGAGCCGTATCCGTCGTCGCCGACGAGAACAGCTGGCGTCCGTTGTGGTCGGCGACCACGATCGTGCCGTTCTTGCCGTACTGCTCGAGGAAGCCCATCGCGATCGGGCGGAAGCGTTCGAAATCGCCGGTGGTCAGGGCATCGGTCAGCGCCAGCACCTGGACGCCGCCAGTCATGCGCTGCATTTCCGCATCGAGCGTCAGCCGGATGCTGCGCACCGTCTCCAGCACGCGCTGACGGGCGTCGCTGCGGTCCTGCATGTAGTTGTGCAAGACGATCCCGCCTGCGAACAAGATAAGCGGCAGCGTGGTCCCTGCGACCAGAAGAGCAAGCCGGATCGGCAGGGAGAGTTTTGGCACAGATGCCCCGTTTGAGCTGGCGCTGCTGATCGCCGTTGGGACTGACGCAGGCGGGAGGTGCGTCGGGCGGAGGCGAATTTGTGCAGCGAGCGCATTTCAGGCTGGAGCGGCTGCCTCCGCAAGGGCTCGGCGGTTGCAACCGTTCACATGACTGTCAGCATAGGAGAGCGCGGCGTGCACGCCAAGCGCAACGCGCGGCGATCGCCGGTTCCCTGAGCGGCTTTACCGCCACAGCGCCTCTCCTAGACGTTGCTCTCGCTGATGGCCGCATACACCATCGTGCGCAGTTCGCGGCGGATCGGATAGGCGCTCGACGGCAGCACCTGGGTCATGAAGATCGTGATCAGCTCCTCGGCCGGATCGATCCAGAACGCGGTGGAGGCCGCACCGCCCCAGGCATATTCTCCGGCGCTGCCTGGAATGAGCGTCTTGGCCGGATCCATCGTCACCGAGAAGCCGAGACCGAAGCCGATGCCGTTATAGGCTGCTTCCGCGAACATCGAGCGCGACAGCGCCGGCAGGTCGACGCCGCCCGGCAGATGGTTCGAGGTCATCAGCTTCAGCGTCTTCGGGCCGAGCAGCCTGACCCCGCCGAGCTCGCCGCCATTGACCAGCGCGCGGCAGAACGTCAGATAGTCCGCCGTGGTCGAGCACAGACCGCCGCCGCCTGAGATGAAGTCGGGCGGGCTCAAGAAAGAGCTGGTGGCGGGATCGTCCTGCAAGGTCAGGCCGCCCTTGCGATCGGCCGCGTGGAACGACAAGGCGCCGCCGGCATCGGCCGAGTAGCACGCCGCCAGCCGGTGCGCCTTCGCGGCGGGGACGTGGAAGTCGGTGTCGCTCATGCCGAGCGGATCGAAGATGCGCTCTTTCAGCACTTGCTCGAACGGCTTGTCGGCGATCTTGCCGACGAGATAGCCGACCACGTCGGTGGAGACCGAGTAGTTCCAGGCTTCCCCCGGCGAGAACTCCAGCGGAATGAGCGACAGGTCGTCGATCATCGACTGCAACGTTCCTGCCTTTTCGACCGCGCCGATCTTCGCGTCGCGATACGCGGCATCGACGTTCGAGCGCTGCTGGAAGCCGTAGGTGAGGCCGGAGGTGTGGCGTAAGAGGTCGACGATCAGCATCGGCCGCGCCGGCGGCCGGCTGACAAAGGCCGGCGCGGTGCCGGCGACGAACACGCCCAGATTCTTCCACTCCGGAATGTATTTTGCGACCGGCTCGTCGAGCGCGACCTTGCCTTCCTCGACCAGCATCATGAAGGCGACCGAGGTGATCGGCTTGGTCATCGAATAGATGCGGTAGATCGTGTCGTCCCTGACCGGGACCTTGCGCTCGACGTCGGCATAGCCGAGCGAGCTCGCATGCACGATCTTGCCGCGGCGATAGACCATCAACTGCGTCCCGGGAAAGCGGCCGGCCTCGATATAGCGCTGCCGCAGATGGGCATCGATGCGATCGAGCGCGGCTTTCGACATGCCGACGGTTTCGGGCGAGGCGGGTGTCGGGGCGAGCATCGGGCGTCTCCGCTATGATCGGTTTCTGGCGGCCTGCGCGAGGATCGGCCGCACATGCCGTTTGTTCCGGGTGATAGCCGAAAAACGCGCCGCGTCCAATGGCAGGCCAGGGATGCGTCGTGTACCCTTTGCGCCGGGAGGAATTGGCAATGACACAATTCAACGAGGCCGAGCTCACGGAGGCCGTCGTCGCGAGCTTCGAAGGGACACCCGATCCGCGCGCGAAATTCCTGCTGCAGGAATTGGTGAAATCGCTGCACGATTATGTGCGCCGGACGGAGCTCACTTTCGACGAGTGGGCCGCCGCCATCGACTTTCTCACCCGCACCGGACAGACCTGCACCGCGAGCCGGCAGGAGTTCATCCTGCTGTCCGACGTGCTCGGCGTGTCGATGCTGGTCGACGCCATCAATCATCGCGACCGGGCAGGGGCGACGGAGACGACCGTGCTCGGCCCGTTCTACGTCGGCGAGCACAAGGTGACGCCCCACGGCACCGACATCTCGGCGGATCTCAAGGGCGAGAAGATGTTCGTCCAGGGACGGGTCACCGATCTGTCGGGTGCCCCGCTGGCAGGCGCCGCGGTCGATGTCTGGCATGCCGACGACGAGGGCTTCTACGATTCGCAGCGGCCGTCCTACGCGAGCGATGGTCCGTCGTCGCGGGCGCGCTTCATCACCGATGCGGATGGTCGCTTTTTCTTCCGCACCATCCTGCCCTGCAGCTATCCGATCCCGACCGACGGTCCGGTGGGACAGATGATCCTGAGCACCAAACGCCATCCGATGCGGCCGGCTCATGTGCATTTCCTGGTGGACGCCAAGGGCTACGAGCCGCTGATCACCCACGTCTTCGTCGGCGGTGACGAATATCTCGACAGCGATGTCGTGTTTGGCGTCAAGAACGACCTCGTCGCCCAAGTGGAGCGGCGCAGCGACGCGGTGATGCCGGACGGTAAGCTGGCCGTCGGGCCATGGCACTTCATGACCTATGATTTCCGCATGAAGCCGGGAGCGGGCGCGGCGCCGAGACCGCTCGGCGCGATCGCGCCTGAACCCGCCTGAGCTGTGGTGGCCGGCAGGTCCGACTACCAGCCGCCGTGGCGAGCCGCGAGCAGGATGATCACTGCCATCGCGAGCAGCGCAGTCGCTGCCTTCCAGAACAGCAGCGGATTGCGCTCGATCAGGGGCGTCCGGCTGTCGCCGACATAGGCCGGATTGGGGTGCCGAAGGTCGAAGACGAATTCGGAGAGGCTCTCGTAACGTTTGGCGGCGATGGGATGGACGGCGCGTCGAAGTGCGCCATCGATCCAGAGCGGGACGGCTTGGTCATCGCCGGAGGCCGGCAGATAGCGGACCTTGCGAAACTGCGCCCGGGTTCTTGCGCGCGCCATCTGCGCGCCGTAGGGCAATCGCCCCGTCAGCATCTGGTAAGCGATGACTCCGAGTGAGAACTGATCGGACCATTCGGAGCCGCCCTCGCCGAGAAAATATTCCGGCGCCGTATACTGCTGGGTGCCGAGGATGCTGTCGTGGTCGGCAGCCGGGTCGGCCTCGACCACGCCGCTGACGCGCACCGATCCGAAATCGATGATCTTCACCGTTCGGGTCCGGTCGATCATGATGTTCTGCGGCCGCAGATCCTGGTGCAGCATTTCCTTTCGATGCAGCGCCTGCAGCCCCTTGGCGATCTGCTCGATGATGTCTCTGATGGCATCGAGATCGGCTTTGGGATGGTCGATCATCCATTGCGCCAAGGTCTGGCCTTCGACGAATTCGGTGACGACGTAGAGATGATCGCGGCGCCGCGTCGATGGGAAGGCCTTCAGCACATGCGGGTTATCGATCCGCCGCGCGATCCAGTCTTCCATCAGGAACCGTTTGAGATAGGCGCTGTCGCCGCGCAGGTCGATCGAAGGCACCTTGAGGGCGACGGCGAGCTCCGTCTCGACGTCGATGGCCAGATAGATGTGGCTGCGGCTGCTGGCATGGATCTCGCGCACGATCCGGTAGCCCTCGAAGATCGTCCGCGCGTCCAGCAGCGGCGCGGGCGGCAGCTGCTCGGCCTGGACCGGGATCTCGGCGGAATCGCCGGCTCCGAGTTCGTCGATCCGCACGATCTGGATCGTGAGATTGTCCGCACTGCCCTGCGCCAGTGCCTCAGCGACGATGATGCGGGCCGCCTGATCGAGGTCGTGGGAATTCTCCTTCAACACGTTGGCGACAAAACGCTTGCCCACGTGCTCGTGAACGCCGTCCGTCGCGAGCACGAAGATGTCGCCGCGCTCGATCCGAATGGCCTGATAGTCGATTTCGACCTCGGGATTGACCCCGAGCGCACGCCCCAGATAGCTCTGCTGCGACGAGATGATGACGCGATGATCGTCGGTGAGCTGCTCGAGCGAATGACCTGCGGGGCGATAGATGCGACAATCGCCGATATGGAAGAGATGCGCCGTGGCCGCCTTGATCACGATCGCGCTGAGCGTGCAGACATAACCTTTGTCGCGATCATAGGCGTATTGGCTGGCTCTGGTCTGGGCGTAGAGCCAGGAGTTGGCCGCGGCGATCACGCGTCGCACCGAGGTCTTCACCGACCAGGCATCCGGCGTGCAGTAATAGTCGGTCAGGAAGCTCTTGACCGCCGACTCGCTCGCAATGTGGCTGACCTCGCTGCTGCTGATCCCGTCCGCGATCGCGATCGCGATGCCCTTCAGGCTGAGCGCCGGCTCATCGGGAATCAGAGCGCCGTGGAAGTCCTGGTTGCCCGGCTTCTGCCCTTTGTCGGAATGCGCTCCGATTGTGATCCGCAATGGCATTTGGGCTGTCGGGCGAAATGAAGGGAGCCCGACCTTACCGGGGCCGGGCTCTCCGAGGGAAACGGAATCAGGCCGCGGCGCGAGCTGCGATCTTGGCATCACGCTTCGGCTGCGTCCTGATGTGGGTGGCATAGAGCGTCAGGCCGGTGAACGAGAGGCCGCCGACGAGATTGCCGAGCACGGTCGGGATCTCGTTCCAGATCAGATAGTCCATGATCGAGAACTTCGCATGGAGCATCAGCCCCGACGGGAACAGGAACATGTTCACCACCGAATGCTCGAACACCATGTAGAAGAAGACCAGGATCGGCATCCACATCGCCAGCACCTTGCCCGGGACCGTCGTCGATATCATCGCGCCGACCACGCCGGTGGAGACCATCCAGTTGCACAGCATGCCGCGGATGAACAGCGTCGCCATTCCAGCCGCGCCATGCGCCGCGTAGCCGAGCGTCCGGCCTTCACCGATATTGCCGATCACAGCGCCGACCTTGTCCGGCTCCTGCGTGAAGCCGAACGTGGTCACGAATGCCATCATGAAGGCTACGGTCAGTGCTCCGGCGAAATTGCCGATGAAGACAAGTCCCCAGTTGCGCAGCACGCCTGCGATCGTCACGCCCGGACGTTTGTCGATCAATGCCAGCGGCGACAGCACGAACACGCCGGTCAGCAGATCGAAGCCCAGCAAATAGAGCATGCAGAAGCCGACCGGAAACAACAGGGCGCCGATGAGCGGCTGGCCGGTGTTCACGTTGATGGTGACGGCAAACCAGGCCGCGAGCGCCAGGATCGCGCCCGCCATGTAGGCGCGGATGACGGTGTCGCGGGTCGACATGAAGATCTTGGACTCGCCTGCGTCCACCATCTTGGTGACGAATTCTGAAGGCGCGAGATACGACATTCAAACGTCCTTTGCTTGCTCTCGGGAGTCGATTGCGCGCTGCCTTGCGAGAGGTTCTGGCTCTCGAGGGACATCGCCACGGGCAGGCGGATCGGATGTCGAATGCGGGAAGGGCGTCACGACGACCGCGCCGAGGAGACCTCGGTCGCGTGCGCGCATCCGTCCCGGAGATCAGCGCCATCGGCGTCGACAGTCCGGCGAACCGCAGTCATCGTTGACTTGCAGAACCAGAAGCAATGCGTGTGCCAAATTTGACGCCACCGAGAAAGTCAGTGATTTCAAGCGACTGCGCGGGAGTTTCTCTGCTGCGGCTGCCTGAAAGGGCTCTTTTGGTGCCCTGATGCTCATGGAACAATCTCTCCATGCTTATTTTGTGTGCGCCGCACACAAAGTGTGCGAATCGCAAATTTTGGATGCGGCCCGCTGCCTCTGATGGATTGTTGTGCAATGCTAAAGGGTTGAATTTGCCTGACAAATCCAAATCGGCGTGTTGGCACGAAGCTTGAATGAGCGTGTCCGACGCCATCGATGCCGTCCGCGCAACCCTCATCCGAATCGTGACGCTGCCCCTTCCGAGGCCTCCTCGGAACGCGCCTTTGTGCGTGGTGCAGCGACCCGCAACGGACGGCCATTCACCATCGAGCGCTCTTCAGACAAAGGACGACAGCACTCATGACGAAGACTGCCAATCCTGCTCGCCGCAACGGCCTCAGCCGTCGTCAGCTTCTCAAGGCCGGCGCAGGGACGGCTGCGCTGCTTGCAGCCGCGAAGCTGAACTTGCCGGGCGGAGCTTTCGCCCAAGGGGCGGGGCCGGAAGTCACCAGCGCCAAGCTCGGCTTCATCGCGCTCAGCGATGCCGGCCCGCTGTTCGTCGCCAAGGACAAGGGCCTGTTTGCGAAATACGGCATGCCTGATGTCGATGTGCAGAAGCAGGCCTCATGGGGCACGACGCGCGACAATCTCGTGCTCGGCTCCGAGGGCAACGGCATCGACGGCGCGCACATCCTGACCCCGATGCCGTACCTCATCTCCTCGGGCAAGGTGACGCAGAACAACCAGCCGACGCCGATGTACATCCTGGCGCGCCTCAATCTCGATGCGCAGTGCATCTCGGTCGGCAAGGAGTACGCCGACCTGAAGCTCGGTCTCGATACCGCGCCGTTCAAGGCCGCGCTGGAGAAGAAGAAGGCCTCCGGCAAGTCCGTGAAGGCAGCGATGACCTTCCCGGGCGGCACCCACGATCTCTGGATCCGCTATTGGCTCGCCGCCGGCGGCATCGATCCCGACAAGGACATCGAGACCATCGTGGTGCCGCCGCCGCAGATGGTGGCCAACATGAAGGTCGGCACCATGGACTGCTTCTGCGTCGGCGAGCCGTGGAATGCGCAGCTCGTCAACCAGGGCATCGGCTACACCGCCGTCACGACCGGCGAGATCTGGAACAAGCATCCCGAAAAATCCTTCGCGATGCGCGCCGCCTTTGTCGACAAATATCCGAAGGCCGCGAAGGCGTTGACGATGGCGGTGATGGAAGCCCAGCAGTGGGCCGACAAGATGGAGAACAAGCAGGAGCTCGCGACTATCATGGCCAAGCGGCAGTGGATCAACTGCCCGGTCGAGGACGTCGCCGGGCGCTCGGCCGGCAAGTTCGACTACGGCACCGGCAAGGTCGTCGAGAACTCGCCGCACATCATGAAGTACTGGAGCGACTTCGCATCCTATCCATTCCAGAGCCACGATCTCTGGTTCATCACCGAGGACATCCGGTGGGGCAAGTATGAGGCCGGCTTCGACGCCAAGTCGCTGATCGCCAAGGTCAACCGCGAGGACATCTGGCGCGAGGCCGCCAAGGAGATGAACGTCGCCGCCGCCGAGATTCCGACCTCCAAGTCGCGCGGCAAGGAGACCTTCTTCGATGGCAAGGTGTTCGATCCGGAAGATCCCGCCGCCTACCTGAAGTCGCTGTCGATCAAGCGCGTCGACGCCTGATCAGGACTCTCGCCGCGCGCGGAAAGCGCGCGGCCCCTCTCATTGCACGGAGAAAGGTTTCCGATGTCCATGCCAGCGTTGAGCAACGATAGTGCTCCCCAGGTCGTGCCGACCGCGGCGGCGTCCACCTCGGCGTCCATCGTAACGATGACGCCCAAGCAGCCGCCGAAGGCCGAGCGCTATGTAAAGATGGCACGTGAGGCCGCGGTGCGCGTGGTGCCGCCGCTGATCGTGCTGGCGCTGTTCCTGCTGATTTGGGAGCTGGTCTGCCGCCGGGCCGGCTCGGCGCTGCCGCCGCCCTCCCGGGTCTTCAGCGACACCCGGGAGCTGATCTTCGATCCGTTCTTCGATCATGGCGGCATCGACAAGGGCTTGTTCTGGCATCTCGAAGCCAGCCTCCGGCGCGTCGCCTTCGGCTACGCGATTGCCGTCGTCGTCGGCGTCGGTGTCGGCACGCTGATCGGCCAGTCGGTGTGGGCCATGCGCGGCCTCGATCCGATCTTCCAGGTGCTGCGCACGATCCCGCCGCTCGCCTGGCTGCCGCTGTCGCTGGCGGCGTTTCGCGACGGCCAGCCGTCGGCGATCTTCGTGATCTTCATCACCTCGGTGTGGCCGATCATCATCAACACCGCGGTCGGCATCCGCAACATTCCGCAGGACTACCGCAACGTCGCCGCGGTGGTGCAGCTCAATCCGCTGGAGTTCTTCGCCAAGATCATGATCCCGGCGGCCGCGCCCTACATCTTCACCGGCCTGCGCATCGGCATCGGCCTGTCGTGGCTCGCGATCGTCGCGGCCGAGATGCTGATCGGCGGCGTCGGCATCGGCTTCTTCATCTGGGACGCGTGGAACTCCTCGCATATCAGCGAGATCATTCTCGCGCTGTTCTATGTCGGCATCATCGGCTTCGTGCTCGACCGCATGATCGCGGTGGTCGGCAAGATCGTCACCCGCGGCACTGCGACGAATTGAGAGGTAGAGATCATGGCCTATCTGAAGCTCGACCACGTCGACAAGACCTTCACCCGCGGCACCGCTACCACCGAAGTGCTGAAGGACATCAATCTCTCGATCGAGAAGGGCGAGTACGTCTCGATCATCGGCCATTCCGGCTGCGGCAAGTCGACGATGCTCAACATCGTGGCGGGGCTCACCACGGCCACGACCGGCGGCGTACTGCTGGAGGAGCGCGAGGTCAATTCGCCGGGACCTGACCGCGCGGTGGTGTTCCAGAACCACAGCCTGCTGCCCTGGCTCACGGTCTATGAGAACGTGCGGCTCGGCGTCGACAAGGTGTTCGCCAAGACCAAGACCCGGGCCGAGCGCGATGCCTGGACCATGCACAATCTGAACCTCGTGCAGATGGCCCATGCCAAGGACAAGCGTCCGAACGAGATCTCCGGCGGCATGAAGCAGCGCGTCGGCATTGCCCGTGCGCTCGCCATGGAGCCGAAGGTGCTGCTGCTCGACGAGCCGTTCGGCGCGCTCGATGCGCTGACCCGGGCGCATCTGCAGGATTCCGTGATGGCGCTGCATCAGAAGCTCGGCAACACCATCCTGATGATCACGCACGATGTCGACGAGGCCGTGTTGCTGTCCGACCGTATCGTGATGATGACCAACGGTCCGAGCGCACGGATCGGCGAGGTGCTCGAGGTCGCGCTGCCGCGTCCGCGCAAGCGGCTCGAGCTCGCGACCAACGCGACCTACGTGAAGTGCCGCCAGCGCGTGCTGGAATTCCTCTATGAGCGCCATCGCTACGTCGAGGCGGCGTGACGATTCGAACGCGGAGGACGGATCGAACCGCCCTCCGCCTCGGGCGACTAACGGGTTCTCATCTCCATCATCGAAGGATTTCCCATGACGCCGTCTCAGATCGCATTGGTTCAGGATAGCTTTGCCAAGGTCGCGCCGATCTCCGACCAGGCCGCGGGCATCTTCTACGATCGCCTGTTCGAGGTCGCGCCGCAGGTGCGGCCGATGTTTCCAGACGATCTCACCGAGCAGCGCAAGAAGCTGATGGCGACGCTGGCGGTCGTCGTGAATGGATTGGCGAACTTGCCTGCGATCCTGCCGGCAGCAAGCGCGCTGGCCAAGCGCCACGTCGATTATGGTGCCAAGCCCGAGCACTATCCGGTGGTCGGCTCTGCGCTGCTGTGGACCCTGGAAAAGGGGCTCGGCGAGGCCTGGACGCCCGAGGTCGCCGAGGCCTGGACCGCGGCCTATGGCACGCTGTCCGGCTTCATGATCGCGGAAGCCTACGGCAAGGCGCAGGCGGCGGAGTAGACGTCTTGAGTGAACCGCTCGTCATCGTCGGCAATGGCATGGCCGCTGCAAAGCTGGCCGAGGAATTGTCGCAGACCGCGCTCGGCCGCTACGCGATCGCCGTCATCGGCGAGGAGCCGCGTCTGGCCTACAACCGCGTGCTGCTGTCGTCGGTGCTGGCCGGCGAGGCCGCGTCCCACGAGATCGAGCTCAAGCCAGCCACCTGGTGGCGCGAGCGCGGCGTGACGCTGAAATACGGTGCGCGCGTGACCGCCATCGATGTCGGCCGCCGCGAGCTCCAGATCGAGAACGATGAGAACGTGGCGTTCTCGCGCCTGGTCCTGGCCACCGGCTCGCTGCCGCTGCGGCTTCCCGTGCCCGGCGCCGATCTGCCGGGCGTGCACACGTTCCGTGACAGCCGCGATACCGACGTGCTGTTGGCGCTCGCGGCGAAGAAGGGGCGCGTGGTGGTCGTCGGCGGCGGCCTGCTCGGGCTGGAAGCGGCCTATGGCCTGGCGCGTGCCGGCGCCAGGGTGACGCTGTTGCATCTGATGGACCGGCTGATGGAGCGGCAGCTCGATGCGCCGGCCGCCGCGTTGCTCAAGTCGCTGGTGGCGCGCAAGGGGATCGAGGTTCTGCTCAATGCCAGCACCGCGGCCATCCATGGGGACGGGCGGGTCGAAGGAGTCGAACTGGCCGATGGACGGCGCCTCGCCACCGACGCCGTGATCTTCGCGGCCGGAATCCGGCCGAACGTTGCGCTGGCGAAAGAGGCGGGGCTCGCCGTCAACCGCGGCATCGTCGTCGATGACGCCATGCAGACGTCGGCCCCCGGCATCTTCGCGCTCGGCGAATGCGCCGAGCATCGCGGCACCTGTTATGGGCTGGTCGAGCCGGCCTACGAGCAGGCGCGGGTGCTGGCGCGGCATCTGGCCGGCCGCCAGGCGGCCTATGGCGGCAGCGTCGTGTCGACCAACTTGAAAGTGTCCGGCGTATCCGTGTTCTCGGCGGGCGACTTCATCGGCGCCGAGGGCAGCGAGGCGATCGTGCTCAACGATGCCAAACGCGGCATCTACAAGAAGCTCGTCATCACGGAGGGGCGCCTCACCGGCGCCGTGCTGATCGGTGAGACTCAGGACGCGTTGTGGTATCGCGAGCTGATCCGGAGCCGCGAGCCGGTTGCAGCGATTCGGACGGCGATGATGTTCGGCCGCGCGGGCGCGCGGCCGCAGGCAGCGTGAGAAGGGGCCACGCACGACGATGACGACGGTCGATCCGAAGCTGCTGACGGTGCGCACTGCGTGTCCTTACTGTGGTGTCGGTTGTGGCGTGCTCGCCACGCCCGACGGCTGCGGCGGCGCTGCCATCTCCGGCGATCCGATGCATCCCGCCAATCTCGGCCGGCTTTGCTCCAAGGGTTCGGCGCTCGGCGAGACGCTCGGGCTCGAGAGCCGGCTGCTGTACCCGATGATCCGCTGCAAGGGCGGCATGCAGCGGGTGGCGTGGAGCGATGCGCTCGATCACGTCGCGACCCGCCTGAAGCACATCGTCGCCCGCGACGGCGAGGATGCGGTGGCGTTCTATCTCTCCGGCCAGATGCTGACCGAGGACTATTACGTCGCCAACAAGCTGATGAAAGGCTTTCTCGGCTCGGCCAATGTCGACACCAACTCGCGGCTGTGCATGGCCTCGTCGGTCGCCGGTCACCGCCGCGCCTTCGGCGCCGACACCGTGCCCGGCACCTATGAGGATCTCGATCAGGCCGATCTGCTGGTCTTCGTGGGCAGCAATGCCGCCTGGTGCCATCCGGTGCTGTATCAGCGCATGCTGGCCAACAAGCAGACGCGCGGCGCCAGGTTCGTGGTCATCGATCCACGTCGCACCGACACGTCGAGCGAAGCCGATCTGTTCCTGGGATTGAAGCCTGGCACTGATGCGGCGCTGTTCTCCGGCCTGCTGGTGCATCTCGCCGACAGCGGTGCGCTCGATCACGACTACATCAACGCTCACACCAGCGGCTTCGACGAGACCCTGGCTCGCGCCCGCAGCCTCGCCGGCAGCGCCGCGGCGACCGCGCTCGCCACCGGCCTGTCCGAGGTCGACGTCGTCGCCTTCTTCAAGCTGTTCCGCGATACTCCCAAGGTCGTCACCCTCTATTCGCAGGGCGTCAACCAGTCGGCGCAGGGCACCGACAAGGTCAACGCGATCCTCAACTGCCATCTCGCGACAGCGCGCATCGGCAAGCCGGGCATGGGGCCGTTCTCGCTGACCGGCCAACCCAATGCGATGGGCGGCCGCGAGGTCGGCGGGCTCGCCAACCAGCTCGCGGCCCACATGGGCTTCACGCCGCCAGACATCGACCGCGTCCGCCGCTTCTGGAAGGCCAAGGACATCGCCACCCATGAGGGTCTCAAGGCGGTGCAGATGTTCGAGGCGATCGCGCGCGGCGAGATCAAGGCGTTGTGGGTGATCGGCACCAACCCCGCGGTGTCGCTGCCGGACGCCGATCTGGTCCGCGCCGCGCTCAAGAAGCTCGAGCTGTTCGTCGTGTCCGAGAACGTCCGCTCCAACGACACCGTCGATGCCGGCGTCCACGTGCTGCTGCCGGCGCAGGCCTGGGGCGAGAAATCGGGCACGGTCACCAATTCCGAGCGCCGCATCTCGCGCCAGCGCGCCTTCCTTGCGCCGGCCGGCGAGGCCATGCCGGACTGGTGGATCCTGAGCGAGGTCGGCAAACGGCTCGGCCACGCGGGCGCCTTCAACTACAACTCTGCGGCCGACGTGTTCCGCGAGCATGCGGCATTGTCGGCGTTCGAGAACGACGGCACGCGCGATTTCGACATCGGCGCGTTGGCCTCGCTCACTGACGACGAATACGAGACGATGGCGCCGGTGCAATGGCCGGCGCGCGCGGGCAAGCCGCCCGAGCCGCGCTTTTTCGCCGACGGCGCCTTCTTCACCAACGACAGCAAAGCGCGCTTCGTCGCGCCGGAAGTGCCGGCGCTGCGCGGTGAGACCACCGCCGCCCGCCCGCTGCGCCTGAACACCGGGCGCATCCGCGACCAGTGGCACACGATGACGCGCACGGGCTTGAGCCCGCGGCTATCAGCGCATCTGCCGGAGCCGTTCGTCGAGGTGCATCCGGACGACGCGCTGAAATACGGCCTGATGCATGACGGCTTCGCCAAGGTGACGACCGAGCACGGCCAGTGCATCCTCAAGGTCGTGGTCAGCGAGCGCCAGCAGCGCGGCATGCTGTTCGCGCCGATCCATTGGAACGCCACCAACTCATCGCATGGTCGCGTCGGCGCGCTGGTCGCCTCCCACACCGATCCGTTCTCCGGTCAGCCCGAGGCCAAGGCGACCCCGGCTGCGATCAGTTCTTATGAGTACGTATTCCGCGGCTTCATCCTGTCGCGCAATGAGCTCACGCTGCCGTCCAACCTGTGGTGGGCACGCGCGACGGTGCAGGGCGGCTTGGGCTATCTGTTCGCCGATAACGGCGATCTGTCGCGCTGGCCGGCCTGGTTCAAGGCGCGCGCCACCGACGACGTCACGGACTACATGGATGTCGGCGGCGGCGTCTATCGCGCCGCGTCGTTCGCCGGCGATCGCATCGAAACCTGTCTCTTCGTCGGCCCCGGCCATGATGCCGGCGACTGGAACGTCGTGAAGACGATGTTCGCCGCCGATCGCCTCGACGACGACCAGCGCCGCGTGCTGCTGTCCGGCCGCGCGCCCGACGGCGTCGGCGGCGGCCCGATCGTCTGCGCCTGCTTCGGCGTCGGCCGCGATACCATCTGCGACGCCATCGCCGGCGGCGCGCGCACGCCCGCCGCCATCGGTGCGCAGCTCAAGGCTGGCACCAATTGCGGCTCGTGCATCCCCGAGATGAAGCGGCTGATCGCGCAGACGGCCACGGACGCCCCGCCGATCGCGGCGGCGAGCTAGCCGAGAACACTGTCATTCCGGGCGAGGCCAACGGCCTCGAACCCGGAATCTCGACATGGTGGAAATGAAACAGCGCAAGACAAGCTCGGGATTCCGGGTTCGACGCTGACGCGTCGCCCCGGAATGAGGTGGGTGTGGAGGCGCGTCAGATGCCTTGAGCAGGGAGGGCACCCAATCGACGCCGCGTGCCTCATTCTTTATGCTCGCCCGCATGAAGCACAAGACATTCGGAACTGGCGGCGCCAGCGTCTCCGTCATCGGGCAGGGCACCTGGTATCTCGACCACGCCGATCGCAGCCGCGCTATCGCCACGTTGCGGCGCGGCCTGGATCTCGGCATGAGCCACATCGATACCGCGGAGATGTATGGCGATGCCGAGCTGGTCATCGCCGAGGCCATCGCCGGCCGGCGTGACGACGTATTCCTGGTCTCGAAGGTGCTGCCAAGCAACGCCTCGCGCAAGGGCACCATCACCGCCTGCGAGCGCTCGCTGAAGCGGCTGAAGACCGACCGGCTCGACTGCTATCTCCTGCACTGGCCGGGCTCCTATCCGCTCGCGGAGACGGTGGCGGCGTTCGAGGAGCTCAAGGCCGCCGGCAAGATCGGGTCCTGGGGCGTCAGCAATTTCGACGTCGACGATCTCGACGAGTTGCTCGATGTCGCCGGCGAAGGCCAAATCGCCTGCAACCAGGTGCTCTACCATCTGCAGGAGCGCGCCATCGAGCACGCGGTGATCCCGTGGTGCGGCCAGCATGGCGTCGCCGTCGTCGCCTACTCGCCGTTCGGCCATGACGACTTTCCGGAACGCCGCAGCGCCGGCGGCGAGGTGCTGCAGCGCATCGCGGAGCAGCATGGCGCAACGCCGCGCCAGATCGCGCTCGCCTTCCTGACGCGGGCGTCGTCGCTGCTCGCGATCCCCAAGGCGTCGCGGCCCGAGCATGCCGAGCAGAATGCCGCGGCCGGCGACATCGAGCTGACCGCAGCCGAGATCGCCGCAATCGATCGCGCCTTTCCGCGCGGGCCGAAGCCGCGCGGGCTGCCCATGCTGTAATGCAGCATCACGGAAAATTACGGATGTTTGCTACTCCGGCGCGTGGCAACGCATAAGTGCTGCCCGCTTCGATGGGTTGTCGCGGCGTCGCGATTGGCGTTTTGTCGCCACTCACCGAATCGTCCCCGTTCCAAAACTCCCGAGTTCGACCGTGACCCCGCCACCGAGTGCGGCCGCAGCCGCGCGCCTCGACGACGTGCCGACCTCCGTGCAGGAGAAGCCGCAGGCCACGCGCAAGCGCGCGCCCGCGCGGGCCGACCGGCCGTTCCGCGGCATCGCGCTGATCCTGCTGTCGACCGTGTTCCTCGGCACCTCGGACGTCACAGCGAAATATCTCTCGAAGACGCTGCCCTCGATCGAGATCACCTGGATCCGCTTCGTGGTGTTCGCGGCGATCATGGTGCCGGCGATGATCCCGGGCTCGCCGCTGTTCGCGATGCGCACCGAGCGGCTCAAGTTCCAGCTGCTGCGCGGCGTTGCGCTGCTCGGCTCGTCGCTGATGTTCATCACCGGTTTACGCTATCTGCCGATTGCCGAGGCTTCCGCGACCGGCTTCGTCGCGCCGCTGTTCGTCACCGCGTTGTCGATCGTGTTCCTCAGCGAGAAGGTCGGCCTGCGCCGCTGGATCGCGACCGCGGTCGGGTTGTTTGGGGTGCTGATCATTCTCCGCCCCGGCACCGGCGCGTTCCATCTCGCCGCCTTGTTCCCGATCGCCTCGGCCTTCGCCTGGGCCTGCACGCTGATCATGACGCGGATGATGAGCGGCCGCGAGCACGCCATCACGATCATGACCTATTCGTCGATCGCCGGCGTCTGCGTGCTCACGGCAATCGTGCCGTTCGTCTGGACCACGCCGTCCTGGCAGGACATCGGCTTCGGCGTGCTGGTCGGCGTCGCCTCGACCATGGGGCAGTGGATCGTCGTGCTGGCGTTCCGTTATGCCGACGCCTCGGTGCTGGCGCCGTTCTCCTACACCCAGCTCCTGTGGGTCAGCATCCTCGGCTTCGTGGTGTTCGGCGAGGTGCCGGACGTCTGGACCATCGTCGGTGCCGCCTTCATCGTCTCCAGCGGCCTCTACACCGCCCATCGCGAGCGCGTCCGCCGCTCGCAACTGCTGCAGGTCGCCGGCGAGAGCTCGCCGAATCCGTGAGCCCTCGCTCGCGCATCCCTGGCGAATACGGGGGTGTGAATTTTTGGGCGGATGCGTTGCGCGATCGCCACAACCGGTGCGAAACGCGTAATGATCTGAAATCATTGGAAAAACGCATTCGCATCCCGTCCCGACCACCAAGTCTGAGCTGCTAGGTCTTGGACTGCACGAGAACGTGCAGAGCAGGGCTTGGGAGCGTCGGAGTGGGGATGTCGGGCGACAACACGGCTGACCGGGCTGTCCGCTGGCGGGTTGGCGGATTGGTGCTCGTGGTCGGGCTCGGGCTGGCGACGGCCGCGCAGGCGCAAACCGACTACACCTGGGGCGGTCCCGGCGCCACGACGACGACCTCCGACTACAATCTCTCGACCAACTGGGAGACCCCGCCGGCCGGCGCGCCGCCCGCATCGGGCGGCCAGGAGGCGTTGTTCGGGGCCACCGGCGCATCGACCATCACGGTCACGGCGCCGATCAATCCGGATTCCTGGATCTTCCTCAGCAACGCCCAGTCCTATTCGATCGGCGGCGCCGACGTGAATTTCGGCGTCGCCGGCTCCGGCTGGGGCTTCATCAACAACGCCAATTCCGGCCAGACCATCACCATCGGCAACAACCTCGGCGAGACCGTTGCCGGCGTGCGCGCCGAATTGCTCGGCAACAGCACCACCATCCTGCTCGGCACCAATTCCTACTCCGGCGGCACCTTCATCGGCAGCGTCGCGACCCTGCAGCTCGGCGATGCCACCCACACCGCCCGGATCGTCGGCGACGTGTCGAATTTCGGCATCTTCAACATCGTCAGGGCCGACACGTCCGGCATCGTCTCGCTCACCAATGATGGCGGCACCACCAACTTCCTCGGTGCGAGCTCCGCCGGCACGATGACGATCGTGAACCAGTCGATCGCCACGACCGCGTTCGGTGTCGCCGGCGGCACGGACACGGCCACGGCCGGCAACGCCGTGATCACCAACCATCAGGGCCGCACGCTGTTCAACGCCAATACCAGCGCCGGCAACGCGACGATCACGAACGACACGTTCAGCATGCTGGCGTTTGTCAATGCCGCCACGGCCGCCAATGCGGTCATCACCAATGGCGGCAATTCCTACGTGATGTTCGGGATCGGCTTCGGCAGCGACACCCCGTCGGCCGGCAATGCCACCATCACCAACAACATGAACGGCCAGGTCCAGTTCAACGCCCATTCCACCGCGGCGAACGCGACCGTCACCACCAATGACGGCGGCTCGACGCTGTTCTTCGATCACGCCAGCGCCGGCTCCGCCACGATCATCACCAATGATGGTGGCCGCACGCGCTTCCTCGACAATACGACCGGCGGCACCGCCCAGTTCGTCACCAATGGCACCGGCGTGGTCGATTTCTCCGGTAGCACGGGTGTCAATGGCGACGGCCGCATCACCGCCGGCTCGCTGGCGGGCTCCGGCAACTACTACATCGGCGCCTTCAACACGCTGGTGGTCGGCGGCAACAATCTCTCCACCGAGGTCTCCGGCGTGATCGGCGACACCGATCCTTGCGGGTGCGGCACCATCGGCCCAGGCTCGCTGACCAAGGTCGGCAGCGGCAAGCTGACATTGTCCGGCGTCAATACCTACACCGGCACGACCACGATCGACGGCGGCATCCTCGCCGTGAACGGCTCGATCGCCAGCAGCAATGTCGTGGTGAATTCCGGCGGCGCGCTCGGCGGCAACGGCATCGTCGGCAGCACGCTCATCAACGGCGGCGCACTCGCGCCGGGCAATTCGATCGGGCTGCTCACCGTGCAGGGCAACCTCGTGTTCACGACGGCTGCGAGCTACATGGTCGAGGTATCCCCGGCCAATGCCGACCGGGTCAACGTGACGGGAACGGCGACGCTCGGCGGCGCCACCGTGCAGGCGAGTTTCGCGCCCGGCAGCTACGTCAACAAGCAGTACACGATCGTCAATGCGACCGGCGGCGTCAGTGGCACCTTCAATGCGCTGGTCAACACCAACCTGCCGGCCAATTTCACTTCTCGTCTGAGCTACGACGCCAACAACGTCTATCTGAACCTGACGCTTGGCTCGACCGGCACCAACAACACGAACCAGCAGAACGTCACGGACACCACGACCGGCTATTTCAACCGCACCGGCGGCATTCCGCTCGCCTTCGGCGCGCTGACCCCGGCCGGCCTGACGCAGGTCTCCGGCGAGATCGCCACCGTTCCGCAGCAGGCGATGTTCGACTCGATGAAGATCTTTCTTGGCCTGATGACCGATCCTTTCGTCGCCGGTCGCAGCGCGAACGCATCTAGTCCGGCTGCGGCGTTCGCCGACGCAGGGCGGGGCGCCGCGCCGCGCGATGCCTTCGCGCGCATGCCGGTGAAGGCCACACCGGCCCAGCGCTTCGATGAGCGCTGGAGCACCTGGGCCGCGCCGTTCGGCGGCGGCTCGTTCACCGATGGCAACGCCGCGCTCGGATCGAACAACGCCACGATCCGCGAGGTCGGCTTGGCCGCTGGCGCCGATTACATCGTGTCGCCGAGCTGGCTCGCCGGCTTCGCGCTGTCTGGCGGTGGCACCAGCTTCGGCGTCAATGGCGGCGGCAGCGGCCGCTCCGACCTGTTCCAGGCCGGCGCCTTCACCCGCTATCGCCATGGTCCGGACTATCTCTCCGCCGCGCTCGCCTATGGCTGGCACGACGTGACCACCGACCGCACCGTGACCGTCGCCGGCGTCGACCAGCTCCGCGCCCGCTTCAATGCGTCGGCCTATTCGGCCCGCCTCGAGGCCGGCCGCCGCTATGCCACGCCGTGGGGCGGGATCACGCCCTATCTCGGCGGCCAGGCGACGGCTTACGTGCTGCCGTCCTATGCCGAGCAGGTGCTCTCCGGCGCCGGCACCTTCGCGCTGACCTATGCCGGCAAGACTGTCACCGATGCGCGCACCGAGCTCGGCGCGCGCGTCGATCGGTCGTTTGCGCTCACCGACGGCGTGCTGTCGCTGCGCGGCCGCGCCGCCTGGGCGCACAATTTCAACCCGGATCGCACCATGACGGCCGGCTTCCAGGTGCTGCCGGGCACGAGTTTCGTCGTCAACGGCGCTGCGCAGTCGCGCGACCTTGCGCTGACCTCGGCCTCGGCCGAAATGGCCTGGCGCAACGACTGGTCGGCGGCTGTGACCTTCGAGGGCGAGTTCTCGACCATCAGCCGCTCCTACGCCGGCAAGGGCGTGCTGCGCTACAGCTGGTGATTGCGCGACGTCGTGTGGCTTGGAGCCGGCGTGCACCGATGCTAGGGGTGCGCTGAGCAACAAGAACAACAGGGAGCACGACGCCATGATCAACCTGACGCCCGAGACCGTCCTGCCCGACGACGGCACCAGCGGGACGCTGGTCGGCCGGGTCTGGCGCCCCGACGTGGACGGACCGGCCGTGGTCGCGGTGCGCGATGACGGCGTTTATGACGTCACCTCGGCTTTCCCCACCGTCAGCGCCCTCTGCGAGCACGACGATCCGGCGGCGGCCCTGCGCGCGATGAAAGGCGAGCGCATCGGCGATCTCGCCGCCATCCTCGCCAACACGCCGCCGGATTGCCGCAATCCGGCCAAGCCGTGGCTGCTGGCGCCGGTCGATCTGCAGGTGCTGAAGGCCGCGGGTGTCACCTTCGCGATCTCGATGCTGGAGCGTGTCATCGAGGAGCGCGCGCGCGGCAACCCGGCCTCCGCCGAGGCGATCCGCAAGGAGGTGGTGCGTCTCGTCGGCGACGATTTCTCCAAGCTCAAGCCGGGCTCCGACCAGGCGATGCACCTCAAGCAGGTGCTGATCGAGCAGAACGCCTGGAGCCAGTATCTCGAGGTCGGCATCGGCCCCGACGCCGAGGTCTTCACCAAGGCGCCGACCTTGTCGTCGGTCGGCACCGGCATGGATGCCGGGCTGCATCCGAAATCGACCTGGAACAACCCGGAGCCGGAGGTGGTGCTTGCGGTGTCGAGCCGCGGCCGGATCGTCGGCGCGATGCTCGGCAATGACGTCAACCTGCGGGACTTCGAGGGGCGCTCGGCGTTGTTGCTGTCAAAGGCCAAGGACAACAACGCCTCCTGCGCGATCGGCCCGCTGCTGCGCCTGTTCGATAAGAGCTTCACGCTCGATGACGTCAGGAAGATGGACGTGGCGCTGACCGTGACCGGCAGCGACGGCTTCGTGCTCGACGGTCATTCCTCCATCAGCAAGATCAGCCGCGATCCGGCCGATCTCGTCGCCCAGACCATCGGCGCCGTGCATCAATATCCCGATGGCTTCGCGCTGTTCCTCGGCACGATGTTCGCGCCCGTCAAGGACCGCGACGCTCCCGGTCAGGGCTTCACCCACAAGCGCGACGACATCGTCACCATCTCGGCTCCCCAACTCGGCCGACTCGTCAACCGCATGCGCAACAGCGACGAATGCGAGCCGTGGACTTTCGGCGTCGGTGCCTTGATGCGGAGTTTGGCGCGGCGCAAGCTGATTTGAGGTTTCACCTCTCTCCCCGCTTGCGGTGTGACGGTTGCATTTGGCGAAATGTAGTAATCGCGGCGCGAATGCCTGCTATTTAGTTACTCCGTCATGCCCGGGCTTGTCCCGGGCATCCACGTCCTTCCAAGGATGCAGAACGACGTGGATGGCCGGGACAAGCCCGGCCATGACGACGTGGTGAGAGGCGCGCACTACACTCCTATCTTCATAATCGGTCGCGGTATTGCGGAGACGCTGATGTGGCCCCTCACACGTGCCCCGACGCCATCTGCCCGGCGGCGCGGCGGGCGCGCTCCTGCAACTGCGTGGGATCGCCCAGCGCGGCACGCTCTCGCACCACCGACAATGCATGGTCGCGCTCGGCCGCCGCGCTGCGGCGCGGCTCGGGGCGGCGCAGGCCGAGATCACCCTCGATCGGATCCTTCGGCACCAGCGACAGCGCCCGCTCGAACGGATCGAGCGAAGCCTCGCGGCCCTTGCCGCTGTCGCGGCTCGGCTCGGGCTCCGGCGGCCGCCGCGCCACCAGCGTCTTGATGCGTCCGATCAGGCCGGACGGCGCTTCCGGCGGAGCCGGGTCGAACGGATCGGCATAGAAGGTCGCGCCGGCCTTCTCGACCATGCCGGCGAGCGCGCTGACCATGCGCGGCGAGCCGCAGGCATAGACGACGTCGGAGGCCGTGAGCGTTGGCATGTGCGGCTCGATGCGCCCGGTGCGGATCGAGGGATGATTGACCGGACCTTCCTCGACCGTCGGGATGATCGTGACGTTCGGCAGCCTCGCCAATTGCGCCAGGATCGGCGTCATGTAGAGCTGCGGCAGCTTCTTGGCGCCGGCGATGATCACCATCGGCCGGTTGCGGGACTCGCGCAGCGCCATCGCGGCGATCGCCCAGATCGGCGCGAAGCCGGTGCCGCTGCCGGCGAGGACGAGACGGCCGGTGCCGCCCGGGCGCAGGAACGCATGCCCATACGGCCCCTGGATGCGCAGCCGATGGCCGGGACGGATGCCGCTGCCGAGCGCGGTCGTGACGCGGCCGCCACGCACGCGCTTGATGTTGAGATGGATGACGCGGCCGCCGATGCGGCCGTCGAACGAGGCGGTGGGGCTGTAGGCGCGCGCCGGATAGCCGTTGAAGGTGAACTTGAAGTACTGCCCCGGCAGATAGCTGATGCTCTTCTCCGGGGCGATCATCAGCTCCATGATGTCGGGCGCGACCTCGCGCAGGCCGACCAGGCGCGCCTTGGAGGTGTCGATCTCGGGCACGTCCTCCATCTCGACGTCGAGGTCGGAGACGACGCGCGCCTGGCACGCATAGATCATGCCCTGCGTATGCGTCTCGCCGCACACCGTCTGCCCCTTGGAGACATGAACCATGCAGGTGCCGCAGGTGCCGGCGCGGCAGTCGAACGGAATCTCGACGCCGTTGGCCAGCGCGCCATCGAGCAGCACGTCACCCGCGCGGACGCGGAACTGGCGGCCCTTGACGGTGACGGTCCTGAAGTTCGACATGGTTCACTCCTCGATACGCTGTGACAATGTGGGCTGAAGGACGCCGCGGGATCACGCCCTGTCGGGTGAGACGCGGATGAGGTTCTTGTTGGCCGTGCTCTCGAACCGGCTCGACCAGTAGTTCGAGGCCATCACCGGCCGCTTCAGCCAGCTCACCTTCGGCGAGCGCAGCACCAGGAACCAGAAGAAGAACGGCGTCGTGACGAGGTGCGAGACCAGCGGAAACCAGTCCGGCAGCAGCGACGCCGGACCGGGCAGGCGATACCAATAGTAGGTGCTGACCGCCGTCGCGGCGAAGATGCGGTGCATCCGGGTGCGGGTGGCCGGCTTGTAGCGCAGCATGTGCTCGCCGATCCTGAACACGATGTAGCTGATGACGGCCGCGCCGAACGGCCAGACATAGGCAGTGATGATCTCGGCACTCCCGACCTGCTGCGGCGGATAATCCGGCACCTGGAACCAGCCCCAGACGAAGCCGGGAAAGCTGCCGATCAGGAAGTTGCCGAGGAACTGCTGCACCTTCGTCGGCACGCCCGCGGTCGGCGTCAGCTCCGGCGTCGAGTCCGGGCACGGATTGCTGCAGGCCTCGCAGATATTGCAGCGGGCGTTCTTGAAGGTGAGAGCGGGGTTGGTGCCGTACAGACGCTCGACGGGGTGGATCGGGCACAGCGAGGTGCACCAGCCCGAGCGCATCTCGAACACCGAGCCCATCGCGAACGCCATGACCGCAGCCGACAGCAGCATGAGCGCCGTCAACGGCCCGTCAACATTGAGTCCGATGCGCCGCATCGGCACGACGATGAAGAGCGAGGTTACGCTGATCACCGCTAAGGTCGCCGCGCCCCATTCCGGCATCCGGATGTTCTGCGAGATGCCCATCTTGTTCGGCAAGAGATGAAAGGTCGCCATCGGACAGATGTTGCGCCACAGGCCGGGCGAGATCGTCACCAGCGCCGGCGCGACCGGAATCAGCAGATTCCACATCAGGGCGATGCCGAGCGCAGGGAAGAACAGCAGCAGATTCACCAGCAGCACGCCGACGACCAGCATGACCGTCTGCATGGTCAGCCAGAATCGCCGCTCGGCCCGGCCGGTGCTGCGGCTGCCCGGCTGCGCGGCCGGCTGATACCTGGCGGGAGCCACCTGCACGGCCACGTGTGTGAGCGGCCGGACCTCTCGACGGTGCGAAGCGTAGTCGTATTGGGACGAACGTTGAGCGCTGTTGTTTCGCATTGCTTTCCAGGACGCTGGTTACTTGGCACGGCGCGCTGGTGTGACGAGGCCGGGCCAGACGTGCTCGTCCGCCAGGCCTGTTAGTTCGCGTCATCAGCGCATGCTGTGCCGCGGAATCTGCCGACGAGATGTGGCGCTTTTTGACGGCCAATATGGACGTGTCTGGGCCATGCTGCGGTGGGCCTGCGGCCGTTTGATCTGGATCAAATCGAGGAACATCAAGCATTTGATCTGGATCGAGGTTTGTTTTCGAGTGCGTTTGATCTGGATCAATGACGGCCTTCACCGTGACAGATCGCAGGCGCAATCAAGGCGCATGTGCGTGGGATGCGGCATGCGAAAGCTGCCCGTCGGGCAAATCGGGGCGTGCGCGAGAAATCCTGTCCAGCCCTGTGCGGAAAAATAAATCGCTTGTCCATTTCGTAAAATCAGCATTAGAGTCCCGCCCATTCCGTTGCGTCGGAGGGGACGTATCGCGGTCGTCATGGACGTCGGCAGCGGAATGCGATGGGCGTGTGTCGTTGCAGCGTGATCATTCGCGCGGACGAACAGCGATGCACGCACGGTCAAGTCGCGCGGTCCTGGCACCCCGATGCTGGTGTCCCGCGGCGGAGCGCGCAAAGCGCATCGTCGCGCACGGTGGCCAAAAGCCGGCGCACCGGGGAGAACGCGAAGCAGCCGTCAAAACCATCGCGCAGGGGGGGCCGGGCGTGTTCGGCCAGACCTGTGGTACCTGCCGCCTGCATTTTTTTCGCAGGCGGGCCACGGGCGGTGTGCCGAGTATGAACGACAGCTTGGAGGTGGAAGTCCTCTATCCAGCCTGATGGCG